>NZ_JANCLV010000002.1:0-482928 GCF_024294965.1 Pseudarthrobacter humi | reverse complement strand
GATGGTCGAGGTGGTTGAACTTGAGCCGGTGTCGTTGGTGGCGGTCAGGGTCGCGGTGTAGGTTCCGGCGGCGGTGTAGGTGTGGGCGGGGTTCTGCGCGGTGGAGGTGCCGCCGTCGCCGAAGGCCCAGGACCACGACGTCGGCGCGTCGGTGGAGGTATCGGTGAAGGCCACGTCCAGCGGCGCGGTGCCCGAAGTGGGGGTGGCCGTGAAGGAGGCAACGGGCGCTGCCGGGTTGACCGTGATGGTCGAGGTGGTCGAGCTTGAGCCGGTGCCGTTGGTGGCGGTCAGGGTCGCGGTGTAGGTTCCGGCGGCGGTGTAGGTGTGCACGGGGTTCTGCGCGGTGGAGGTGCCGCCGTCGCCGAACGTCCAGGACCACGACGTCGGCGCGTCGGTGGAGGTATCGGTGAAGGCCACGTCCAGGGGCGCGGTGCCGGAAGTGGGGGTTGCCGTGAAGGAGGCAACGGGCGCTGCCGGGTTGACCGTGATGGTTGAGGTGGTTGAACTTGAGCCGGTGCCGTTGGTGGCGGTCAGTGTGGCGGTGTAGGTTCCGGCGGCGGTGTAGGTGTGCACGGGGTTCTGCGCGGTGGAGGTGCCGCCGTCGCCGAAGGTCCAGGACCACGACGTCGGCGCGTCGGTGGAGGTATCGGTGAAGGCCACGTCCAGCGGCGCGGTCCCGGAAGTGGGTGTGGCCGTGAAGGAGGCTACGGGCGCCCTTTCACCAGGGTCGTAAGCGTGCCAGTACCGGCTGGTGGCGTTCACGTCGGCGAGCACCAGCAGACCGCTGTTGGCCGTGCCCCGCGCCGCGCTGTTGAGGTTCTGCTTCGTTGACGTCACGTTGTGGACATACTGGTCGGCGTCCACGATACGAGCCGTCTTCGCGGTGGTGAAGTTGATGTTGTTCAGCGGCGAGGACTTCTCGTAGATGGCGCCCCCGGAGTTACTGCAGACACCGGCGTTCGTCGTGCCGTTCGGCTTCGGATAGGTAGCGAAGGTACGCAGCTTCTGCGTGCCCTCATCAATCAGGACGATCACCCGGTTCGGGCATTCGGACACAGGCGCGATCGGGTGCGCCGACCAGGTCGTGCCATCCAATGCCAACAGCTGGATCAGCGGCCGGGGCGCGGACGTGAACGACGTCTTGACGGCGGCGAAAACCCGTCCGCCCGAGGAGTCCAGCCACTTCAAATTCATGTGGTCATCACCGCTGTGCGGCCCCGACACCGCCGCCACAGGTTCGCTCCAGTCAGTGTTCGACGCTCCATCGACGTGGTAGCTCCAGTACATGCCGTCTGTGGCGTCACCGACCTCCCTGCTCCACATCAGACCCATCTTGCCGGGTCCGAACGCGATCACAGCCGACGTGTCGTCCATGGACACGTTGCTCAACGACGCAGGATGCGGGAACGGCGTGCCCCATGTTGCGCCGTCCGTGCCAGTGACGTTCAGATAGATCTTGTTCCCCTGCTGCCACGTGGCCCACACCCGACCCGTCGAGTCCTTATCGATGGTCAGGGTTTCAACCTTGTAGTTGTTGATGTTTGTAGAGGACAGCAGCGAGTACGTCTTGGTACTCGGGTTGTAGCTGTAACGCCGCATCGTCGTCGGGAAGTTCGGCTCAGCCGGCAGACCGTCGGCGACGAACCGATAGCTTGCCACATACAGCGTCGTCCCGTCCCACAGCACGTCATGATGGGTGCTCGCCCGCGTCTCCGTCGCCACGCCCGTATCGACCCACGAGCTCGTCGCGGTATGGAACCGGAAGATATGAAAATCCGAGCTGGCAGTGTCCCACAGGTTCCCCCACCAGAGCCCGTCGTTGAACCACAGCGAACTCGTCGCCCGCTTCGTACCCGTCGGCGTCCCCGTCCCCGAATGCGACGGACCCTCGACCCCAACATCATCCTGGGCAGCCGACGCCGCAACCGGCACCACCGGAACACCACCCAGCGCAAGCAGCAGCGTGATGAACGCGAGCAGGGTTTTTCTCATGGTCTCTTCCCGGCGGATGGTGGATTCATCGGTTGCCGCGGCTGTCACCGGCGACGGGCATCAGGTTCCGTGAAATTCTTCTCCCTTCGATTTTTGTCAGGCGTCGCGGCAGGCGTCTGGTCAGTGTATGCCCGGGTCAGGAGGCCAACCAGCGTGGTGAGGGGCTGCCGTGTACTCGTATTTCACGCAGGCGCTACCCGTCTTCCAGCCCGGACTACCCGGCTTTTACTGCGGTGCGGAACGCGTGCCTGCGTCTGTGTCCGACCCCGACGTCGGAACGAAGTTCCAGTCGAAAGACCCGTCGTCTCGAAGTGTCATCCGAAGGAACCCGTGGGTGTCGCTGAACCGCTTCACGATGTACGGCGGACGGCTAGTGAAGGGACGGAGACCGATGCCTCCCGTGGAAACCTGGAACGCTGTCATCCCGTCATCGACGCACTGGTCAGCGTTGTTCACCGGACATGACCGTTCGTAGTTGTGTTGTGACCCGGACAGGGTCAGACGGACCCGGTGCTTCCACATCACATCAATCCACGGCTTGTGGTCAGCGGCCCGCTCATGTTCGTTCGTGTTCGACGTGAAGTACGGTTCGTGATGAACGACTGCCAGGTGCTTGCCCGCTGCCTTGGCAGCAGCGAGGTCGTTGTCCAGCCACGCTGTCAACGCCTGAGCCTGCGTGGGGTTGTACCGCCAGAGCGCGGACGACAGGAACGCGAAGTGCCAGTTCCCGAAGTCCTTCGAGTACGGTTCCCCGTTCCTGATGAACCCACGCTCCTGGTTGACCGCAGCCTTTTCCCGAGACCCCGGGCATTGGCCATTCATGAAGTTGTCGAGGTCTTCGTTGTGGCCGGGTTGCCAGTCGTGGCTGGGGGCGGACACCCAGTACAACTTGGGCATCGTGCCACCCCACAACGGCGTCCAGTAGTTCACGTAGTCAGCGCAGTACGCGGTGTCGTACTGGAAGTCCCCGAGCCCCAGGAACGCGTCAATGTCGTTGTTCTGCACGAGCCGCGTGATCGCCGCACCGTTCCGGCCGGACGGGCTATCAGGCGCATAGTTCTTGACGCCGTTCATGTCACCGACAGCAGCGATCCGGACACCAGGCGGCCCCGGAGCGCTGGTGCAACCCGCGGCAGAGACCGCCAGGAGGGCTGCGGCGGTTGCGGCCAGGCTCCGGAAGGATCTGAAACGAGTTGGCGCTGACTTCATCCGATAACCCTCAGATGTGTCGGTACCCGAGGTACTCGGTGACCACCCCGGGATTGAAAGCGAACATGCCCGGCGACTTGCCTGACCGCTGTCACCTCGTGTGGAAATCGGTTACGAAGGCCCCGATCCTGCCGCGTACCTCGTCCTGAGTACATGCGGCACATCCTACCGCCCCACGGTGACCCCTCTTCCTCAGCCGGACGAGCGTGCTGTGGGGGTTCAGGTTCACGACCGACTGCACTACCTTTCTCCTATGGCCAAGGGCAAGCAACGGTGCTCTGACCCCCTACAGGAATTTCTACTCAGAAGGAGTGGGATAGGTCATGAATCAACGAACCAAAATATTCTTTGCTCTCGTCGTCCTGTTGCTTGTTGTTGGCGGGGCGGCACTTTTTGTCGTCGACAGCACAAAAAGGAGCAGGGCCGCGGAGTATGATCCGCAGATCAACCCGGCCGATTTCACCACCAAAATTACCAATCAATATTTCGCCCTCCCCGTCGGCAAAAAAATGACTTACGAAACGACCGAGCAAGGACGCGTCACCGAGAGGATTGAAATTGAGATCCTGCAGGAGACCAAGACCATAGAGGGCGTTGAGACGGCCATCTACCTGGATAAGGAATACAAGAACGGGCAGCTCGTGGAGGAAACCCGGGATTACCTGGCACAGCACAAGAACGGTGACGTGTGGTATTTCGGCGAGGACGTGAACAACTATTGGTACGGGATGTTGCTGGACCACTCCGGCAGCTTTCTGCACGGAAAAGATGGCGCAAAAGCCGGCATCTGGATGAAGGCCGAGCAGCGGACCGGCGATTCCTATAGGCAGGAATTTTACGTTGGCCATGCCGAAGACATGCGGGACACCGTGGCTACCGGCGAGACCGTGGCCACCAAATCCCGCACCTACACCGGCTGCGTCAAGGTTTATGACTGGACGCCGCTTGAAAAGAATTCCCGGGAGCACAAGTATCACTGTCCCGAGGTCGGTGGGCTGGTCCTGACCGAGGACCTGCAGACCGGAAAACGGTCAGAACTCGTGAATGTTGTCCAGCCCTAGCCTTCCAACAGCAGGCCCTACGCCCGCGCCGTCAGCCCCGGGACTCCGTCCTGGATCGCGAAGGAGGCTTTCGTGCTGACGGGGGATCCCGGCGTCGTGACGTGGTCCAGGACGCGGAAGTCGGCGGTGAGTGCGTCCTTGGTGATGGTGGTGTTCACGTAGCCGCGGTTGTCGTTGTAGAACTTCAGGTGCGGGTTCCAGGCCATGACCGGGTCCACTGTGGAGCCCGTGCCGTTGCCGGTGGAGGTGATGGAGGTGCAGACCAGTTCGGAGCCGACCACGGGGGAGGCGGGGTCCCTGTAGTCGACCTTGAGGTCGTTGGCCCAGTTGCGGTGGACGTCGCCGGTGAGGACCACGGCGTTGCGGACGTTCGCGTCCACCCAGCCCTGGGTGATGCGGCGGCGGGAGGCGGCGTAGCCGTCCCACCCGTCCATGGAGACGTCGTCGATCTCCGGGGCCTGGTTGCGGTCCTTTTCGGCGAAGAACACCTGCTGGCCCAGGATGTCCCAGCGCTGGGTGGAGTTTTTGAAGCCGTCCAGCAGCCATTTCTCCTGTTCGGCGCCGGTGATGGTGCGGTCCTCGGCGAGGCGTTCGGTGACGTTCTTTTTCCAGCCGTCGCCGGCGAGCTGGTCGTCCCGGTACTGCCGGGTGTCCATCATGTGGAAGTTGGCCAGCTGGCCCCACTGGATGGTGCGGTAGATCTTCATGTCGTACCCGGCCGGCACGGACGAGGCCCGCAGCGGCATGTTCTCGTAGTAGGCCTGGAACGCGGCGGTGCGGCGCTGCCGGAAACGCTCGGTGGTGTCGTTCAGCTGGCCGGCGTCCTTGTTCTCCGGGATCTCGTCCGCCCAGTTGTTGTCCACCTCGTGGTCATCCCACACCACCAGCCACGGCGCGATCGCGTGCGCGGCCTGCAGGTCGGCATCGGACTTGTACTGCGCGTGCCGCTGCCGGTACCCGGCCAGGCTGGAGGTCTCGGGGCCCTGGTGGTCGCGCGGGTTGCCGCCGCCGATCACGTAGCTGTCCTTCTTGTACTCGTAGATGTAGTCACCCAGGTGCAGCACCAGGTCCGGGTGGTCCTGGGCCAGCCGCGAGTAGGCGGTGAAGTAGCCGTGCTCGTACTGCGAGCAGCTGGCGAACGCCATGGCCAGCGCCGCCGGCGTCTCGTGCGGCGCCGGGCTGGTGAGGGTGCGGCCCACCGGGCTGATGTGCCGGCCCGTGCGGAACCGGTAGAAGTATTCGCGCCCCGGACGCAGTCCGCGAAGCTCCACGTGCACCGAGTGGGCGGTTTCGATCCGGGCCTGCTCGACGCCGCGGGCTACTACGGTGCGCATGCCGGCGTCTTCAGCCACTTCCCACGCCACCGCGACGTTGCGGGAGGGCATGCCACCCAGGCCGTCCCCGGCGATGGGGTCCAGTGCCAGCCTTGTCCAGATCACGAAGCCGTCCGGCCAGGGCTCGCCGGAGGCGATACCCAGCAGGAACGGATCGGTGCGGAGGCCGGCGTCGTCCGCTGTTGAAACGGCGACGGCGGCACCCGGCCAGGCAGCGACGAGCCCCGCCCCGAGGCCGGCGGAAAGGAGGGATCTGCGCGAAATGTTGTCCATGCGTTCGACCGTATGGTGGCCGGTTGGACAGGTTGTAAGGGCGGCGTGAATACGTGGTTAACTGCATGACAAAAGCTGTCGATTTAGAGCAGCTTCTACTTGCTGGAGCTCAGCGCGTCGAACTGCTCCTGCCAGAGGGCCAGCTCCTCATCGACGTAGCGCCGGTGGGCCGGGGTCCATTTGGGCCAGATGTCGGGCGAAGCCGGGGCTGGTGCGGGCCGCGGTGCCCGGTCTTTAACCGGGGGTGCTGCCCGGGTAGGAGCCGGGTGCGGGACGGGGCGTTGGACACGGGGTGGGTCCCGTCTGGCGCTGGTGACTTTCTTCTGACTGGTCCGCGGCTTCAGGCCGGTAATCCAGAACGCCAGGCTGGCGAGCGCCCAGAGAATGCTGGCCAGGACCAGCGCGGCAAGAAGGAAGGCAATCCAGAGCAGGAGTCCGATGGCTGGGAAGACCAACATGGTCTATTTTAGCGTCCGGACCCTCGACTGGATCAGGAGTATTTGAATCAACTGGGACGTGGGTGTTGGCCAGAACAAGGCATTAGGCAGCTTCTGGCAGGGGCGGCTGCACAGCTGCCGCACCTGCCCACAGGTGGTAGCCGGCCACCACCATGGCGAGCCCAAAAGGTATGGCGAGCAGGACAGCAGGTGTTTGTTCATTGGCTGCCAGCAGAGCGATAGTGCTGACCAAGAAGAAGATCCCGAGCCATCGTGGAAGAACACCTGAACGGAGAATGAAAACCCCGATCATCAGGAAGCCTGCGATGGCAGCCAGCAGCCCGGGGATGACAAAGTAGGGCATCCCCGGGAAGTCGCCGGCGAAGAATACGGTCTGGATAAGCGCGCCCGTAAACAGCAGGATGAGCCCAGTGGCGGCCGTAATCAGGCCAGCGTTCGCAAGCTTGAGGTACAGGCCGGATCGCCGTGCAAGAAGTGTCATGCCGGCTACGCCAACCAGTATGAGAAGGGGTGCGGCCGAAGCTGCCAAAGGGACAAACCCGGTTGATGAACGCATGGCCCTTGTCTCGCATTCCAAGCCGATGCAGCCGATCGGTTCCAGATTGTGTAGGAATGCGGCCAGGATGCACAGCACGCCGCCGAGCATCGCTGCGGCGCCAGCCCATCTGGGGAATTGCCCTGCCCGGATTCGGTCCTCGAAATTTCCCAGGGCCATCGTCAACCGCCATCTCTCTGGAGACCGCCTGTGTGTCTTCCTATGCTGGACCGGGCCGGTATGGCGGTCAAGGGCCGGTTGCCAACCACAGAAGGATCCGCCTGGATTCGTTGAGGCGGGTCGCTCGGCCGTCTCCCTCCAGCGCATTCGCAGCGGCTCGATGAAACCCCTCCGGATCCCAGCTGCCCCTTCCAACTATCGTTGCAGCTCCAGCCGGAACACCCGGAGAAGGACGTCCTCGCCGGGCACGTACCAGTCGCGCTCGTCATGCTGATCGTCCTGATTGCGGGCAGCGGCTGCGCGTATTCAATGACCCTTCGGACTGTCGGCGCAGTGCTCCACATCCTCCAAGACGCTCATGTACGGGTGGTCCGCGGCGAAGTGTCCGGCCCGCACGTAGGCGTCGCGGGTGATGCGCCGGACCCCGGGAAGGTCCGACGGCGCCGCCCGCCTGGAAGCGAACCTCACCGCGCGCCGTCGGTTGCGGCGGTCCGCTCAACATAGTGGCCCAGCTGTGCCAAATCCGGCTGCGAGGAGGGATGGCCCACGGCGTCCGCTCCCACAGCGTTGGCCACCGCCAGGGCATGGCCGCGGCGAGGGCGAGGATCAGGGTGTACTCATGGGCAGGGCGGCCCTGGCCGCGTGGTGCTCTCCCTGGACGGGGACTTTGCGCCGCACCTGGTGGAGACGCTGCTGTCCTTTACTGAGAGTACGACGGCGGCACTTGCCGCGGGTGCGGCGGCCGCCTGAAATATCCGCAGACTTTTCCGCAACCACTATCCAGCCGGTCCGGGTTAGCGCAAGATGACCCCATGAAAAAAACAGTTATCGCCGGGTTCGCGGCCCTCATGATGGGGCTCGGCGCCATCACCTTCGCCGGCCCAGGCAACGCAGCGCCCGAGCCGTCGCACATCGCGGGGCAGATTATGGTCAAGTTCCGCGTTGATGCGGCGGCGGTTGGGGTACTGCGCCGCCATGGCCTCAGCGACGGCCCGTGGATTGGCAGCACAGGGGCCCGCCTCATCAAGGTTCCGGCCGGCAAGGAACTGCAGCTCATCGACGCCCTCAGCCGGAACCCAAACGTTGAATACGCCGAGCCGGACCATGTGGTGACGGCAGCTACCGATCAGCCCAACGTCGACTATTTCCCCAGCCAGTACGCCTTGCACAACACTGGCCAGGAATTTACCAGCACGATGGGAGTAAAAGTGGCCGGGGGTACGCCAGACGCCGACGTGGACGCCGTCGAAGCGTGGGCTAAAACGACCGGTGCCGGCATTACGGGTGCCGGCATCAGGGTGGCTGTGCTCGATACAGGAGTCACGAGCAGCCATGACGACATCTCATCACAGGTTGATGCACGCGTTAACTACAGCGATGCGGCAACTGGTGAAGACATCTACGGCCACGGCACACACGTCGCCGGCATCATTGCCGCCATCAAAAATACGGTTGGCGTCTCCGGTGTGTGCCCGGACTGCGACATCCTTGACGGCAAAGTCCTGAACGACCAGGGGTCCGGCTCCACCTCTAGCATCGCCAAAGGCATCGGCTGGGCCGTGGAGAAGGAGGCCAAGGTCATCAATATGAGCCTGGGGCAGCGCGTTTCCTCACGGACCCTGGAGATCGCGGTAAATAACGCCTGGAAGGCAGGGGCAGTGATCGTCGCCGCGGCCGGCAACGCCGGTACCCAGGCCAAGATCTACCCGGGCGCCTACCCAAATGTTATTGCCGTTGCAGCAACCGACAACAAGAACGTGAAAGCCTCCTTCTCGACCTATGGCAAGTGGGTGGACGTCGCAGCGCCCGGTGTCAGCGTGTACTCGACCTTCCCCAACGGATCCTTTGTCCTGGGGACGCAAAACAACCGCTCCCATGGTTACGACATCGCCAGTGGCACCTCGATGGCCTCACCCATCGTCGCCGGCGTCGCCGCGCTTGTCTGGAGCACTTCTGCCGGGACCGGAAACGCATCAGTCCGCGACAAGGTCGAATCGTCCGCCGACGAGAAAATTTACGGCACCGGTACTTATTGGGCCAATGGCCTCGTGAACGCCTGCGATGCGGTCGATTGCGTACGGCCCTAGCCAGACCGCGGTTGCCGTCGGGACTGCAGGGACTGCATTACTGACAGGTGGCCGGCGCGGGGCGATGAGGCACTTGGCCAGGTAAGAGGGCCGGTTCGCGTGCCTGACGTACTGGGTGAGGACCAGCACAGGGTCCGACGGCCGGAGGTCCAGCAGCTTCGCTCGGCTGGGCCCCACCTGGCTCAGGCTGATCTGGCACTCGCCCGGACCGGGCTGCCGGCCGAGCTGTTTGGTGAGCGCGGCAAGCAGGGTGGCGCCGGCGTCGTCCTCAATGTCCAAAGGTGCGGCGGGGCGGCTGCCGAGGCTGACGGGCCGGGCGGAGACGTTTTCCTGCAGGTGGGCGATGGCCGGGGCATACGAGGACTTCCTCGAACGGGCGGATCCGTTCGATGCCGATGCGGGGGAGGGTGTCGGAGACGAAGCGTCCGACGCCGCGCCTCGCCCGGATGAGCCCGTCTTCCTCGAGCAGCATGAGGGCTTCGCGGACCACGGTGCCCAGCCTACCGGTGCGACGCGTTTGTTGGACAAGGCGCGGGTGGCTTTGCACCTGCTTGCCCGGGATGTCCCAGCGCTAAAGTTCCTGAGGATCACATTCATAGGCCTGATGGGTTCACCGGTCATAGCCTGGGAACCTGCCTTGGCGCTGCGGCGCTATGTTCCGCACATAGTGCACATTTGTGCAGCGACCCTGAGGGGTTTTCTCAGGGCCTGCGCCGACACATACGCTACCCACCAGTAACAACGCCGGGTTTGAGGGTTTTGGCCTCGGGGGAGAGCGCACTGCTTCGTAGGGCTTTTTTGGCGCACATCTGTGCAACCCGGCTCCGCAAGGACGGGTGTGCTGCGTAGCATGGGAAACCCGGCCGGTGCCTGATCAACGCCCAGAACCATCACTACCGGCCGCCCCTGTTGGCACATGAACAAAGAGGTTTCCATGTCATTCGTTACCCGGGCCCTGTCCGTTGCGGCTGCCGCCGTCCTCGTTACTTCCTTGGCTGCGGCTCCCGCCCAGGCGATCGAGATTTCCCCGCCGGGGGCCAACGACTGGTCCTGCAAGCCAACCGCCGAGCATCCCTATCCGGTCATCCTGGTACCCGGAACGTTCGAGAGCATGGAGAAGAACTGGTCCACCCTCTCGCCGTACCTCAAGAGCGCCGGGTACTGCGTTTTCGCCCTCAACTACGGCGAGACGAATGGCGTGTATGCCACCGCACCGGTGGCCGAGTCAGCGCAGGAACTCGCCCCGTTTGTGGACGCGGTACGTGCTGCCACCGGAGCGAAGAAAGTGGACCTGGTGGGCCACAGCCAAGGCGGCATGATGCCCCGCTACTACATGGGCTTCCTCGGCGGGGCCAAGTACGTCCGTCAGCTCATCGGCATCGCACCCTCCAGCCACGGGACCGAAGGTGTGATTGTCCCGCCGCCGGGCTTCGTCCAGGACCCGGACTTCACCGGCTTGGGCTGTGCCGCCTGCGCCGATCAGCAGGCAGGCTCGGCGTTCATGCAGGAGCTCAACTCCATCGGCGACACCGTAGCGGGACCCTCCTACACCGTCATCTCCACGGTTTACGACGAAGTGGTCATTCCCTACAACAGCCAGTTCCTGAACGGTCCGGCCCGGCAGGTCACCAACATCACCATCCAGGACAAGTGCCCGGCCGATGTCTTCGAACACGACCAGACGCCGAATGACCCCGTGGTGCACCAGATCGTGGGCCACGCCCTCGGCAAGGTTTCCGGCCCCGCCGACCCTGCGTACCAGCCCGCCTGCTTCTAGCCGTTGTGCCGGGGTGAGTCCAGGGCTCGAACGGCGCCTGACAGCAACCAGACGGTGCCGCAGGCCTGCAGCGTCTCGGGAACCTTGCGCCCCGGAACAGTGTCCAGTACTGCGATAGCGTGCGTGCACATCAGCCGCCGTGGGTCCGCCGGCTCTTGCAGCCCCAAAACCTATTGCGGCGCCCATCCCATAAGCGGAGAATGACGTCACTGGCGGGGTTCTGAATCCTCTCCGCCGTGGATATCGGGGCTTCGCTGAAGCTCTATTTTCAGGAGATATCCATGAACACAAAACGTTCCTCCGCTGCCGTCGCCGCCGCCGTACTGGCGGTGCTTTTTGCCGGCGCTGCCCCGGCTTCAGCCGAGATTGCCAACGAACATGCTGCCTGCACCGGACTCGGCATCTCGGACCATGCAGTCGCCGACGGCCCGGGCGCCGTTGCGGGCATCATCACCGAGATCAAGGGTGCCGCTACTGTCTTCGGTTTCGACAACATGGGCCAGGTTGTGAGCAAGTTCTCGAAGGTCCATGCCGGCACGCACGTACCTGGCTGCGAGGAAGCCATTGAGGACATTCTCGTCGCCGGGCCATGACCTGACGAGTGCAGGAGTCGGACTTCCGCAGGCAGTCCGGGCGGGGAGCACACTCCGGAAAGAAGGATGGCCCGGACTGGTTCTATGGCCGGATGCTACGTCCGGCCGGCCCGGTCGGGAACGGCAATGGCCCCGGCAGCAGCGGGGAGCTGCAGCCGGGGCCATGACCGTCCATGTGGCGGGGTTTCCCGCCCGGGAAGTTGCTAGGAGCGTGCCTTGGCGTGGCCCTTGGTGAGGATCACGGCCAGGGCAACCATGCCGACGCCGAGCAGCAGGTGCAGGACGTTGTCGAAGCCGTTCAGCGGCACGAAGTTGCCGGCTGAATCCTGGGGGACCACCAGTCCGTAGACGAACAGGACCAGGTAGATGGCGCCGCCGTAGAGGAGGAAGGAGCGGGCGCCCGTGGCGGTCTTGGCCATGAGGAGGCCTGCAGCGCCGAAGAGCAGGTGGACGATGTTGTGCAGGGCCGAGACCTGGAAGAGGCCCAGCAGCATTGCCTCGGAGTGGTGGCCTGCGAAGTGCAGTTCATCAAAGTTGGCCGTGATGCCCGGAACGAAACCCAGGATGCCGACCAGCAGGAACACTGCACCGACAGCCATCGATGCCTTCTGGACGTTGGTGCGGGCTGCCATTCGGGTGCCGGTGTGCGTTGCCATGGTGATCTCCTGATTGCGATATGTGTTTATGGATCAGCGGGCTTTCTTTCCTGCCGACCCGTGGGGTTATGTCAGCTATTCGGGCGTGACCGCATGTCGGATGGGTATTCAGAAAATATTCTCGAGCGCACTCCCAGGTTTCGCAGCGATAATCATGGCGCTCCTGGCGACCACCGTGCTGATGGAAAGCGCGCTGAGCTTCCTCGGCGCCGGCCCGCAGCGGCCGTTCGCCACCCGGGTGCCGTGATCGCAGCTATTCACACCGCCAGCGGTGAGATCGTGCGCCAGCTTGCCGGTGGTCGAGCCTGCCGGGCTCAGCCGCCGGCGGTATCGACAGGCTCGACTACCGGGGTTGACCCGCCGTGGATTTCGTACCGGGCCTTGCCGCCTTGCTTGGCCCGGTACATGGCTGAATCTGCCTGCCGCAGCAGCTCCGTCACGTCCGCCGTGTCCGTGGTGCGCTGCGCGACGCCCATGCTCAGCGACACCCGCAGCGACCGGTCACCGATGACGAACGGCTCGCTGAGCGCCTCATAGATCCGCTCGGCGACGGGCCCCGTGCCCGGAGTGCCGTCGTCGTTATCCACAACGACGACGGCGAACTCGTCACCGCCCAGCCGGGCCACCAGGTCGTGGCTGCGGACGCTGGCCCGCAGCCGCTCGGCCAGCTGCGCCAGCAGTGCGTCGCCGCCCTCATGGCCCAGGGAATCGTTGACACCCTTGAAATCGTCGATGTCGATGAACAGCAGGCTCTCGTGCCGGCTCCGGCGGTCGCTGTCGGGTTCGAAGGATGCCAGCAGTCGCTCGGCCAGGGCTGCACGGTTGGCGAGCCCGGTGAGGTCATCGTGTGTGGCCCGGTACGTCAGGGCTTTGTGGCTGTCCTGCAGCGCCGCGGCCATGCCGTTGAATGCCACCGCAACCTCGCCGAGTTCATCCCGCCGGGCCACGTCCAGGCGGTGGCTGTAGTCGCCGGATTGCAGCTTCAGAACGCCCCGGCGCAGGCTGTTGACGGGCCGCATCAGGTCCTTGACCATCCGGCGGCGGAAGTACAGTGTGGCGCCGATGGCCACGACGAACAGCCCGAACCGGCCAACCACCAGGAAGCCCTCGAGCTCGCGCGTGTCCACGAGCCCCCTGTCCAGGGCCTGGAGGGACGACTGCTGGACGGCGGCGAGCTCGGTCCGGACCTTCGAATTTGCGGCCGCGAAGGCGGGCGCGTCAGCCACGTTGTTTCCCTTGAGGCCCAGTACCTGGTGGCCCCGAAGACCGGCCTTCTCCAGGCCGGACTGCCAGTCCTGCTGCGCCGCGGACAGGCCCCCGCGCCGGCCTTCGTCCACGGCTTGGACCTCGGCGGCCGCGCGGAAGAGCTCGTCAATGTCCCTCTGCTCCAGGACAAACGCCTCCCGGTTCACAGGCGCGGCCGCCAGCAGTTGGTGTCCGATCTGCTCATGCGTCTCAAGGGCTGCGGCCAGCTCCGCCACGCTGCCGTACTCGGCCTGCAGCCGGCCAGTCGCAGCTTCCATCTCGTTCACCACGAACCGGACTCCCACGACGGTGACCGCCGCGCCGATGAACAGGGCCAGCAACATCAGCGTGAATGCGCCCGACCATTCACGCTGCAGGCTAAAGGAGCGCTGTGAAGTTGGGCTCTTGTGCATGGGCGTCCTCGGACCGGGGTGATGTTATGCCTAAATTACACGGCACTTCCTACAATCGGGTTTCGACAGGCTCAAACACCGGGCGTCACCGGTTTCGGGATGCTCAGCCGCCGAGTCGGCCCAGCGCCCAGTCCCAGCGGATCAGCTCCTGCTCCAGCCTGACAGCCGTCCCGAAGGCATCATTGCGGAGTCCTTCGTACAGTGCGGACTCATCAGGTGTCAGCCGGCTAAGCGAAGCCTTCGACGGCGACGGCTCGGTAACCCATGCATCCCGGTGGTCCAGCAGCGTGGCCTCGTCCATCATCACGCTCACCACGTGCGGGTGGACCGCGCGCAGCTGGTCCAGGATCCGGAACCCGTGGGTGTCCAGATCGCCCCAGTACAGGACCTTGCGGTCGCGCAGCCACCCTGCATCGCGCAGCGACGAGAAGCCATAACCGCCGCCATAAACAGCCAGCGTGTCCTGCCGGTCGGGCAGGGCCAGGAAGTTGACGAGGTTCTCCGTGATCAGCACTTTGGTGACCGGCAGGCTCAGCGTACTGAAGGCTTCAGCGGTCACGGTCAGATCGCGTGCCCTGCCCAGCAGTGGCACGGCAGGATCCAGTAGGCGGAACCTGACCAGCTCCGGCGGATGCAGGAAGCCGTGGCCCGCGGCAAAACGCGCCGCCGGCGTCCGGGCCGGCGTTAGGCCCAGCAGCGAACCGGGCTCCGCGGGAAAGTCCGGAAGATAGTCCCCGTCTGGCTCAATCTCGGCGGGCGCGGAATCAGCCCGCAGCACCATGGCCAGCTCGCTGATCACCGCCCTGTGGTTCTCGATGAACTTGGTGTGCACACCGGGAAGGCTCAGCTGCCGCACATAAATGCCGGGCTCGGGATTGTCCTCCAGCCACAAGGCCACCCGGGCCGCTGTCAGCGCGTCAGCCCCGAGTTCCAACAGCTTGAGCGGCCGCTTCAGCGCCCAGCCGCGGAACAAGGAGTCCAGCGACGCCAGACTCCCGGCAAGCTCCACGAACCGGGCTGCATCCTTCGCCTTACCCGCAAACGCGATCTCATCCTCCACAGCGGCAAAGACCGCCGCCGCCGGAAGCTGGTTGGCCCCCACCGTGGTGCGCCCCACCTCTGCGGTTTCCAGGCTGAACGGACCCACGGCGGCGAACAACTCAGCCGCCCACGCACTCGCCGCGGCGTAGTCAGTCCGGAGCGTCGCCGCCGTCGGACGTTTCAACGGACGACGGCGGGGGTACAGCCCGCTGGGTTCCAGTGCCTCGCGGAGCAACGCACCGCTGCCCCAGGCCTTCAGCGACTGCGCCCGCAGGTCCGCCAGTGTGGTCCAGCCCTGCGCCCGGCCCGCGTGCGCCTTACCGGGAGCGGACGCCGAAAGCCGGTCACCCGGCACGCCGGGCCCGCTCGTCCCGGTACTCCTGGATGGTCATGTTCCGCAGCTGCGAATCGTCGCCGTTGGTGTTGGCTACGAACCCCACATGGGAGACAAAGGGCTCGATCACATGGATCTTCTGCAGGGGAGTGACGATCAGCAGCTGCAGCTTCATCCGCTGGAACAGCTCCAGCCCGTACCGGGCCGACTCGTCGGAGCCGCGGCCGAACGCCTCATCAATGACCACGAACCGGAAGCTGCGGCCACTGCCGGCGTTCTTACCGGCATCCTTGCCGGACGCCAGCCCGAACTGGAACGCCAGGGCGGCCGCAAGAATCGTGTAGGCGAGCTTCTCCTTCTGCCCGCCGGACTTGCCGCCCGAATCCGTGAAGTGTTCAAATTCCTCGCCGGTTTCGGTCCATTTTTCCGAGGCGGAGAACGTGAACCAGTTCCGGACGTCCGTGACCTTGGCGGTCCAGCGCTCGTCGAGGGTGGTGTAGCCGTCCCGGCCCCGGAACCGCTCGATCAGGCGCGCCACCTGCAGGTACTTCTGCTCGGAGTACTGGTCATCGTCGCCGATGGTGCCTTCCGAACAGGCCCGCAGGTCCAGGCCGAACTGCCGCACGTCGAGGTCGGTGCTGTTCTGGTGCTCCAGCTGGATGTGCCGGCCGGTGTTGTACTCAATCCCGGCCAGGGACAGGTTGATTTCGCCGATGCGGTTCACGATGTCCTGCCGGCGGCTGTCCAGGAACGCGTTGAACGCCACCACCTCGTGGATGGTGTTCTGGTTCAGGGATTCCTTGAAGTGGGCCTCGAAGCGGGGGAGGTCGTTGCTGACCAGCTGCTCCAGCAGCTTGCCGAACTCGCCGGCGGACTCCAGGGCGGCGTCGATCTCCGTGGTTTCGTTCGGGTATTTGTTCCGGAACTCGGCCATGAGCCGGACGGTCTTCTCGGCGGCCCGGGCGATCTGCCTGGACAGTGCGTCGATGCGGTCGGTCAGCCCGGACCGGGCGGCACTTTCCACGGTGCCCGTGTTTTTGTAGGTGAGCGGTTTGCCGGCGAGTTCCGCGGCGGCGAGCCTTGCGACGGCGGCCAGCACGCCGCCGTCGTCCGTCAAAGGGGTCTCCCGCAGGACGTCGCGGCAGTCCTCGATCGCCTCCACGATGTCCTTGGCCGCGCCCTCGTTGGAGCCGATCCGCCGCTGGACATCATCGGCCCGCACCTGCAGGCGATCCAGTTTTCCGGTGAGCTCGGCTTCCTTCGCCGTCAGCTGCCGCAGCACATCGCTGGTGGACTCCAGCTGGGCCTTCTCCGCCTTGAGCTCCTCGATGCGGCGTGCGGTGAGCTGCCAGCTGAGCTCGGCGAAGTCCGACACCGCCCCGATGATGCCCAGCTGCTGGTTCTGCCGCCCGATGGCGCCCAGGGAATCGTTGACCCGGGACAGCTGGCCGGCCACCACGCTGAGCTGGCCCTGGACCTCGTCCTGCTCGGCCCGGAAACGGCTGATCTTGTCCAGGTTGTCCCAGCCCAGGACGTAGTTCCGGCGGTCCGAGAGCTCCTGCCGGTCATCCTTCTCGTGCCGGCCGCGGCCGCCCTTGAGCTGGCCGTTGGATGTCAGGGCCTTGGAACGGCGGCGGAAGTCCTCCAGGGTGTCGCAGCAGAAATAGTCGAAGCGGCTGCTGAGCTCATCGAGCAGGAAATTGCGGAACGGCGTCCCCTGCTTGATGGCGATCTTCGCCGCCAGCGTGCCCGCCTCGGCCGGCTTCGGCGTGTACGTTTCGCCGACCTTGAGGTACACCAGCCGGCCGCGCAGGTTGTTGCCGTCCACCCAGCCGCTTACCGCCGCGTAGTGCTCCGACGGCACCAGCAGCGACAGGGCAAAGCCGCGCAGCGTGCGTTCGGCGGCGCCTTCCCACGCCGCTTCGCCGTCGCGGACGCGCAGCAGCTCACCGGCGTACGGCAGCTCTGATTCCTGGATGCCGGTACCGTCGCACAGCCGACGGCGGAGCTCCACCTGGGGGCGCGGCAGCAGGTTGGGACGCGCCTGCAGGCTGGTCAGCTCCGCGGCGATGTCGCTGGCGCGGCCGGTGAGTACCGTGCGTGTCATGGTCAGTTCGGTGCGGGTGTCCTGCACTTCGTTGGCTGTGGCGGCGAGGTCCTTTTCGACGTCGGCGAGCCGGGCCCGGTTGGCGTCGAACTGGACGCGGTCCGCCGGGGCCTGAAGACCGAGCTCTGCCGCGGCTTCGGCATACTTTTCGAAGCGAACCCGCTGCGCCCGGGACTCCTCGCCCAGCCGCGCGGCCTCCGCCTCGATGGCGGCCAGCCGGCCGCCGCCGTTGCCGCGGATATCTTCCTTCACAGCGGCCAGGTCCAGGCGGAGCTGAGTGATTTCGGTGGCCAGTTTGCCGCTGTCCTCCTGCAGCCGGAGGCCGGTGTTCTGCAGTTCCGTCTGGTGTTCGATGCTCAGCTGCAGTTTCCGGTCCGTGAACCAGGGATGCAGCTGGTCCCGCTGTTGGCGGGCGAATTCATCGTCCCGGCTCAGGGCGGTGTGCTGGGCGGCGCCCTCGGTGATGGGGGTGAGCAGGGCGATCTGGTCCTTGGCCCGGAGGACGGCGTCATGGGCCTTCTTCAGGTCGTCGAAGTGGTGGATGAGGTTGCCGATCCGGGCCTCGACGTCGTCTTCCTCGAGCATGTTGGTGCGCACGAAGTTGGTGATGTTCTCCACCTGCTTCATGGACACCGTGCGGTGGAACAGCTCCATGGCCTGGTTTCCGCTGATGCCGAACTGCCGCTTGAACGCCGCCGCATACGGCTCGAACGTTTCATGGAGGGACGCACCCGCGGCCCGGAGCTGCTTCTTCAGCTTCGCGGGGTCCTGGCCGAAGTTGGCAAAGTCCCCGGCGATGGACTGCTCGCCCTCCACCAGCGAGTAGAAGCGGTTGGGCTGGCCGGCCTCCTGCGTGGCCCAGAGGGTGATGGCCAGGGTGATGGATTTGCCCAGGACGGCGTTATGGAAGACGCCCAGGACCACGGTGAGCTTGCCGGTCCCGCGCAGCGCCACGGGCTTGGAGTACTCGCCGCCGGCGCTCCGGGTGCTCTTGTGGAAGCCCCGCACATACGACATCAGGGTGCGTTCCTTCTTCTGCGCACCCGCGGCCTTGTTGTATTCGATCCTGTTGGCCGGAAGCAGCAGGGTAGTGATCGCATCCACCACTGTCGACTTCCCGGAGCCGATGTCGCCGGTCAGCAGGCTGTTCGAACCGTCCAGCCGGAATGTCCGTACCTCCTGGTGGAACGTGCCCCAGTTGAGCAGCTCCAGACGGTGCAGCCGGAAGCCGGGGGGAGTGCCGGCGTCGTCCGCTTTTTCATCCAGGCTGAACAGCATCTCCTGCTCGTCTGTCCCGCCTTTAACAGCGGTGGCCGTCTCGGTGGTCATGTGCGGTCCTCTTCCTTACTGCCGGTGACGGCTCCGCTGAGCGAGGCGCGGTAGTCGGCCAGCCGCGCCTCGAACTCCTCCAGCCACTGGGCATCCACGTAGGCCTTCAGGATCCTGGCCACCTCATAGGTGCCCGCCTGGCCGCGCAGTTTCCGCAGGAAGCCCAGCTCAACCACCTTCTTGATGTTGGTGCCGAGCTGGTCCAGGATCCGCGCCTCATTGCTGGATTCGGGCAGGAAGACGGCCACCATGTCCGCGATGTCCTGCTCGGTCATGATGAGGCGCAGTTCGCTGCTGTTGGTGTCGAATTCGAGCATCCGGCCGCGGAGCAGCGCCAGGAGGAGGCTGACGTTGAACGTGAGGGGGCGCCGGGGGATCAGCCGCGGCAGCGTGCCGTCCGGATCCTCGCGGGATTTCAGGAACGCGTAGCCCTCGGACTCGTCCAGGATCAGGTCAAGGCCCAGAACGGCCACGTAGTCGCGGACATGGGAGGACAGGCCCAGCAGCGACTGCCAGATCTTCTCGTCCGTCTCGGCATAGACCACGCCTTTGAAGAGCTTGGTGACGACGCCGGGAAGTTCCTCAGGCGTGTGTGTTTCAGCTGCGTCTGTGGTGGTCATGCCGGCCTCACGAAGATGATCTGTTCGACGGTGGCCTCCCGGATGCTGCCATCCGGGAGCTGCCAGGACAATTGCTGTGACTCGTCCGGGTTGATGGAGGCCCAGTCCGATTCGGTGGCGAGCTGGTAATAGGCCACGATCTCCGCCAGTCCCTGCGACAGAGGGTGCGCGGCCGCTACGTCGCCAAGAGTGGCCTGCTCGGCGCCGGCCAGGACGTCGTCGATATTGGACTTCAGCCGCTCCGTGTCCACATGGAACTGGCTGAAGAGGGCGCCGGCATCCACTTCTGCATCGTTGGCCGCCACCACGACGTCGTCCACCATGATCCGCCGGCTCGGCTCATACAGCGGCCGTTCGAACGGGAGCGCGACGTCGACGGACTGCGCCGCGATCTCCATAAAAACGCCCGACGGCGGCACCTCCCGGGTGCCCAGCGCGCCGGATTCGATGCTCCTGACCAGCTGCATGATGCGCTTGTTCTCCAGGAATACTTTGTCGTCCAGTAGCCGGCGCATCTGCTGGGAGAGCTGGCGGACTGTTGCCTGGGTCTGCTCGACGGCGGGCAGCCAGTCCTGGTGCAGGTTGGTCACCGCGTGCAGGTTGTCGAGTTTGGCGAGGGCGTCGATCTGCGTGGCCCGCTGCAGCAGGTCCCGCAGTTCTGTGCGCAGCTGCGGGGACATCAGGTAGTCCCAGAAGCCCTGGAACGTGCGGCCCTGGAGGGAACCGCTGATGTCCTGCTGGTTGGCGAAGATGGAGGCCAGCAGTTCGCCCTGGGTGCCGTCCCACGTGGCGATCTGTTCACGGACCTGCCGGTCAAGCTTCCGGAAGTTCTGCTCCACCTCACGGAAATCGGAGAGCAGGTCCTTGGCCAGGGTGGTCAGCTGCTGGAAGTGGTCCAGGGCTTCGGGTGCTGTCATCACGCGGATGTTGCCGTCCTTGATCCGCTGCATCTCGGCGTCGATTCCGTCCCGCTGCCGCTGGAGCTCGGCGAGCCTGACCTCCGGATCGGTTTCGGACTGCTGGACCAGGGCTTTAAGCACGGCGAAGATGCTGGTCAGCCTGGACTGGGTGGCCACGAAGTCCCGCCCGCTCAGGCTCTCCACCCAGCGGACCACGTCCTCGGCGGAGGCCGTGAGATCGTAGCGCGGCTCGTCCTGGCCCGGGACGTAGTATTTCCGCAGCCAGGCCCGTTCCGGGGCCGCCCACTCATCCAGGTACTCACCGGCGGGGCGGGGGTACTTGTCCTCGCCGAAGACTTCACGGAGACCGAACAGGACATCATCGAGGTGGTCAATGAGCTCCTGCCGGCCGATGTCCCGTTGGTTGGGTCCGGTGAAGGCCTTCATGAAGAAGCTGACGGCCAACGGGGCGTTCTGTGCGCGGAGCAGGGACCACCCTGCGTGATTCTCACGCAGTGCGTTGATGGCGTAGAAATCCATGGCGTCCTCATGCAGGGTGCTGTTATTCCTAAGCTACACGGGGCAGTGACAGTGATCGAACCTCAACCGCCGGGGGACAGGACGTTCAGGCCTGCCTCTACGGCGGCAGTCAGGAGCCCGGCGTCATACGCCACCATTACGTCGGACTGCAGCCGGATGGCTGCGGCCAGATGGATCGCATCGGCGCTTCGGAGCTTGCCGGGCAGGGCCGCCGCGTACATAAGGTCCGAACGGGCAAGATCGACCAGGTTGATGGCGCCGAGGACCGTATTGACGATCTCGCCGGGAAATCCGCGGCGATGGGCCGCGCAATGAATTTCCGTATAGAGGAGCATCGAAGCCACGAGCGGGTGGCCCTGGGCTGCCGCGGTTGAGAGGTAGTGGGCGGCCGCGGAAGACTCTGGCTCTTCGACCACCAGCTTGAGGACAGCCGATGTATCCAGGTAGATGATCACCGGTCCCCGCGGAGGTCAGCCAGGATCTCAGCAGTGCCGGTTTCTGACGGGACGCGCGGCAGCGTCTGGAAATCGACCGGACCGTTGGCGGCTGGGCGGACCTGGCCCGCCAGCAGCAGCCGCTCAAAGGGTGAGGCCGACGGCGGGATCAATGTAGCGGCTATTTCGCCGTTGTTCGTGACGTCGATGGTTTCGCCGTTCTTAACGCGCTCCAGGATTTTGCTGCTGTGGTTACGCAGTTCCCGGTGTGGGATGGTCGTCATGGTTACCTCCGTAGCAATCGTAGCAACCTGTGTGTCCGAGGGTAAGGATCAGCCACCGCGGGTTTCGAGAGGTTCGGTTTCGACAGGCTCAACCACCGTGCCGGCTTCTGCCTGCTCCCAGTGCCGCCGGAGCAATTCAGCCAGCCGCTCCGGCTCGATCCGGTGCGGCGGATCGAAATGGTGGCGCTTGGGGAACACTTCCAGGTGGAAGTCCGGGAAGAAGACCCTGGACAGCCGGCTGGCGATATCGCCGTAGTCGTGGGGATTGCTCAGGCCGCCCAAGGCGAAGTAGACGGGCTGGCGAAAGGCAGCCAAGCGCGCCCTCTCCAGGTCATAGCTTTTGTAGGTCCGCAGGAACGCCCTGATACCCGCCGGCCGGTTGGCCATCCACGGCGGCGGGGGATCCGGCGGCGGCGGAAGGACGACGTCGGGCTTAACTCCCAGCCTCATGAAGGCGGACATGAACTGTTCCGGCGGGAGTGTCTCCAGCTGCTCATACTTTTTCCGGAGCTCCGCGTACGCAGGGCTCCAGTCCCAGTTCCCGGCCCAGGCAGGTTCCAGCAGCGCCAGGCTCAGCAGCCTGCCAGGATGTTTGGCAGCGAAGGCCAGCGCCGCCGCGCCGCCACCTGAATAGCCCGCCAGGTGGAACGTCTTCCATGCGCGGGTATCGGCTTCGCGCAGCACGCCGTCGATCTCTGTGTCCAGGCTCCAGTCCGCCGGCGGCCCATCGTCCGCGTAGAGCTCGAGATCCTTGGCGATTGCCTGGACATCCGGACCGAGGGCTGCGATGAGTCCGCCGAAGGCGGCCTGGGCGGGGAGTACAGCGCCCGGTAGGAGGATGGCCCGAATTGGTCCCATGGGAGAACGGTACGCCTGGGTGTCGCTCCCCACCAGTTCCCTAACCTCGCAAGCTCGGCCAGGGAACCCTGCTGTCGTGGGCCCAGGCTCAACCACCGGATTTTGGAGGCTCAACCACCCGTCTCGTTGGCCGGTGGTAAATGGTTCGGAAAATCTCCTGTACTGTTGATCCTGTTGTTGTGTTTATGCAGTTGGTAGTTCAGGCAGTACGCGCGGTCGAAAGTCCGCGTCTTTCTGAAGTAGCGGTTTTGAACACCCCACACCGGAGGACCCGAAAGTCGGGACTTTTCCTCCACCTTCACGAAGGACAAAAATAATGGCTACTGGTACCGTCAAATGGTTTAACGCTGAAAAGGGCTTCGGCTTCATTTCCCCCGATGACTCCTCACAGGACGTTTTCGCTCACTACTCCGCGATCGCCTCTTCCGGCTTCCGCTCACTCGAAGAGAACCAGAAGGTTTCCTTCGAAACCGAGCAGGGCCCCAAGGGTCCCCAGGCCGTCAACATCCAGGCACTCTAATTCTTTAGAGATTCTGGGGCCTTAGGGTTTCATTTTCAAAGCAGGGCCGGTCTAATGACCGGCCCTGCTTTTGTTAACCCGGATGTGCTTCAAAGCGCCCGGCTGGCAACTTGCGAGAAACTCCCGCAGGATAGTCAGTGGGCAAGCAGGGGGTGATCGAGTCCATCCTTCTGCACAGAGAGGCCCGCACGTCGTGCCAATACCTAAACGTCAACTCAGTCCGCTCATCCGCAAGTACGTCAACGGCCGCCGCCCCGCCCAGGCAGAGACCAGGGGCCTCGGCGAGCTCAAGCCGGTGGAGCCCGCCGCCCGCCGGAAGGGGGTGCCGGTACTGGGCGATGACCAGGTCTATGTGATCAAATACGGGACGGTGTATCACACGGTGTGGTGTCCGGTGGTGGCCGACAGTTGGGACCATGCCCCCAGAAGACTTCTAGTGACCCTCTTGGCCGCTGTGGGGGAGCGGACCCGGTGCGCGGAATGCAACCGGCATCCGAAGGCAGCCGGGGCGTCAGCCGCGCAGGAATACCACCAGCAAACCCGGCCCACCCCCGAACCCCCACCGCCGGATGCCGTGGTCCCGCTGAAAGTCATCGGGCTGGCCCATGGGATACTCTTCCTGGCCGCAGGGCAGGAGTATCGGGAACGTTTTAAGGAAACCGCTGTGGAGCCGGCCACCCCGCTGTGGGTGGACGGCCGGCGCGACGGTATGGTGGTGCGGCTGGACTCCGCCAGCGACGAACCGCTCGTGCTGGTCCAGTTGGACCCCCGCGCCACGTTCCGGAACGGTCCGTACCAGGTGCGCCTGCGTCATCCGCTGCGGCGGTCGGCCACCAAACCCTATGCGGTTGAGTCAGTTGAGTCCGTTGGGCCAGTTGAGCCTGCACCATGACGGATCCCCGGCCGCAGTCATCCCCGGTCACTCGTCCGGGTTCGGATTGCGTACGTCCTTTTCGCCGATATCCGCGGCACCCAGAGCGGCCGCGGCAGGGCTGTGGGAGGTGTCATGTACATGCTGTGCGAGTTCCGGATGGTGGAGGTCCAGGGCGGGCCGCTCCGACCGGATCCGGGGCAGCGACATGAAATTGTGGCGCGGAGGCGGGCAGCTTGTGGCCCATTCGAGCGAGGCGCCGAAGCCCCACGGGTCATCCACCTCAACGCGCTCCCTGCTGCGCCACGTGATGTAGACGTTCCAGAAGAACGGAATCGTCGACGCGCCCAGAAGGTACGACGAGACGGTGGAGAACTGGTTCATCCAAGCGAAGTTGTCCTCCACCAGGTAGTCCGCGTAGCGGCGGGGCATGCCCTTGACCCCGAGCCAGTGCTGGATCAGGAAGGTCCCGTGGAAGCCCAGGAACAGCATCCAGAAGTGGATCTTTCCGAGGCGTTCGTTGAGCATCCTGCCGGTGAATTTTGGCCACCAGAAGTAGAAGCCTGCGAACATCGCGAACACCACGGTGCCGAACACCACGTAGTGGAAGTGCGCCACCACGAAGTAGGAATCAGAGACGTGGAAGTCCAGCGGCGGCGAAGCCAGGATGATCCCGGTCAGGCCACCGAAGAGGAACGTGATGAGGAAGCCGAGGCTCCACAGCATGGGGGCCTCGAACGTCAGGGATCCCCGCCACATGGTGCCGATCCAGTTGAAGAACTTCACACCGGTAGGTACTGCGATGAGCATGGTCATAAAGGCGAAGAACGGCAGCAGCACCGAACCGGTCACGTACATGTGGTGTGCCCACACGGTCATGGACAGGGCGGCGATGGCGATGGTGGCGTAGACCAGGCCCTTGTAGCCGAAGATCGGTTTGCGGCTGAAGACCGGGAAGATCTCGGAGACGATGCCGAAGAACGGCAGCGCGATGATGTACACCTCGGGGTGCCCGAAGAACCAGAACAGGTGCTGCCAAAGTACTGCACCGCCGTTTTCCGGATCATAGATGTGGGCACCGAACTTGCGGTCGGCACCGAGGGCGAACAGTGCCGCGGCCAGCGGCGGGAAGGCCATGATCACCAGGATGGACGTCACCAGGGCGTTCCAGGTGAAGATGGGCATCCGCCACATGGTCAGGCCCGGGGCGCGCATGCAGATGATGGTGGTGATGAAGTTGACCGCGCCCAGGATGGTGCCGAAGCCGGACAGCGCCAGGCCGAAGACCCACAGGTCACCGCCCACGCCGGGGGTGAAGGTGGTGTTGTTCAGCGGCGCGTAGGCGAACCAGCCGAACGATGCCGCACCCTGCGGGGTGATAAAGCCCGCGACGGCGATGGTGGATCCGAAGAGGAAGAACCAGAAGGCCAGGGCGTTCAGCCGCGGGAACGCGACGTCGGGGGCGCCGATCTGCAGGGGCATGATGAAGTTGGTGAAGCCGGCGAACAGCGGTGTGGCGAACATCAGCAGCATCATGGTGCCGTGCATCGTGAAGAGCTGGTTGTACTGCTCCTTTGTCTGCAGGACCTGCATGCCGGGTTCGAAGAGCTCGGCCCGGATCAGCAGGGCCATAACTCCAGCCATCAGGAAGAACACAAACGAGGCGATCAGGTACAGGTACCCGATGACTTTGTGGTCGGTGGAGGTGAGCCAGCCGACCACCATGGAGCCTTTGCGCCGCGGCACGACAGGGGGAGCAGCGGAAGGCGCGGTCCCCATTCGTGAATGTCCGGTGATGGCCATTTTCCACCTCACAGATACTTCTGCATGACAGCTATGGGCCCTTTGCCTGAGCCCCTAATTGCAGGCTACTCACTAACGCGGCATCCCGAAAGAGTCAGTGCAGGCCCATCGCGTTCCGGACCTCATCCAGGATGTGGTGGACGGCGGTTTCCGCCGCCACCGCGTCGCCGCGGGCCACCGCCGCCGCAACATCCTCGTGGGCCTGCAACGCTTCGGCCCGCGGTTTGAAGGGCATCAGCCCCTGCTGGGTCCGGCTGGTGAGCACCTCCGCCACCATGCCTTCCAACGCTGTGAACATCTCATTGCCGCAGCTTTGGAGCAGCAGGCAGTGGAACTCGATGTCCACCGCCAGGAACGCCTCAAGTTCTCCGGCTTCGCCCAGCCGCCGCAGCTCTGCAGCCAGGGCAACCAGCCTGGCCCGTTCCGCGGCGCTCGCCCGGCGGGCAGCACCGGCAGCAGCAATAGGCTCGACGGCGATGCGCAACTCTGTGAGGCTGCTGTACTGAATTTCGCGCCGGTCAGAGCCCAGGCGCCAGCGCACCAGCTTGGGATCAAAGACGTTCCACAGCCTGCGCTCCTGGACCACGATGCCCACGCGCCGGCGCGAATACACGAGGTTCATGGATTCCAGGACCTTCATGGTGTCCCGCGCAACGGTGCGGGAAATGCCGTACTCCTGCTGGAGGCCCTCAAGGGTCAGCCGGCTTCCTGGAGGAAGGCTCCCTGCCGCGATGGCAATGCCAACCGCCTCGAGAACGCGTTCGTGCATGGCGGGGGAGGCCCCGCCGTCGTGCGCGTCATCCGCGTCCGGTTGTGTCGCCGTCGACATCAGTCCTGCCTTCCTCTGCGCCTGCGCGCCTTCCAATCGTACCCAGAAAGACCCAAAGGTATGACTTGTGACACCAAAAGATAGTATCTGTGGCTGTAATTGGTGATACCTTATTTTCCGGCGCAGTTCCCTGTGAGATGCGCAACGAGCTTTCTTCATTTAGCCAACGGCGTCTTCTTCGGAGGTAAAACATGCAGTATCCAGCCACGCACCTGGTGGTGATGGGCGTTGCCGGTTCCGGCAAGTCCACCACTGCGGCAGCGCTTTCCCAGCAGCTTGGCTGGGCCTGTGCCGAAGCGGACCTGTTCCACCCGCAGTCCAACATCGACAAGATGACCCAGGGCATTCCCCTCCAGGATGGGGACCGCTGGCCCTGGCTGCAGGAAATCCAGGACTGGATGACCGCCCAGGCCGCAGCGGGGACGAGTACCGTGCTGACCTGCTCCGCGCTCAAGCAGAGCTACCGTCAACTGCTCTCCGGCGCGCAGGGCCGGGTCCTGTTCATCCACCTCGACGGCGGCGCCGACCTGATCGGCCAGCGCATGCAGGGCCGCGAAGGCCACTTCATGCCGTCCACGCTCCTGCCCAGCCAGCTGGCCACCCTGGAACCGCTGACCGGCAACGAACTTGCCGCCGGCAGCCTCCGCCTGGACATCTCCAATTCCCCGGAGGAGATCGTCGCCGCCGTGCTGGCTGGCCTCAAACTTCCCGCCCAGGCGATGCCGAGCGCCCACCTGGAGCCGAGCGCCAGCTGATCCCGGCTGCTCAGCGAGCCCGCTGAGCCCGTCAAATTTTCCCCAATATTTCATTAGTTTCTGTTTCAAAGGAGAACCATGGTCATCGAAGGATGGACCCAGACGCTGGGCGCAGGCCCCCTGCTGCTCATCGCCGCGGCATCGATCGTCGCGTTGCTGTTCCTGATCATCAAGCTGCGGATGCACGCGCTCGTCGCCCTGATCGTGATCAGCCTCGCGACCGCATTCGCCACCGGAATCCCCGCCAACCAGGTGGTGCCTGTGCTGATCAACGGGTTCGGGACCACCCTGGGCACCGTGGCGCTCCTCGTGGGCCTGGGCGCCATGCTCGGCCGCATCGTGGAGACCAGCGGCGGCGCCAAGGTGCTGGCCGACTACCTGATCGGCGTGTTCGGCGAAAAGCGTGCCCCCTTCGCCCTGGGCCTCGCGTCCCTGATCTTCGGCTTCCCCATCTTCTTCGACGCCGGCCTGGTGGTTATGCTGCCCGTCGTCTTCGCCGTGGCCCACCGCCTGGGCGGCGGAGTGCTGCGCTACGGCCTCCCCGCCGCCGGTGCGTTCTCCGTGATGCACATCTTCCTGCCGCCGCACCCGGGCCCGGTCTCCGCTGCCGCCTTCTTTGACGCCAACATCGGCCTGGTCCTGATCGCCGGCCTCATCACCGCCATCCCCACCTGGTACGTCACCGCCTACCTCTTCGGACTGTGGACCGGCAAGAAGCTGGTCCTGCCGGTGCCTGAAATCCTGGGCCACGCCAGCGCCGAGGCCGAGTCCCACCCGCCGCGCTTCCGCACCATCATCGGCCTGCTGCTCCTGCCGCTCGTCCTGATCTTCATCAACACCGGCCTGAACACCCTGGCCTCGTCCGGAGCGCTGTCCGAAGAGGTCAAGGGCGAGCAGTGGTTCCAGGTGCTGCGCACCATCGGTGAAACGCCGGTGGCCCTGCTGATCGCCGTCCTGGTGGCCGTGTTTGTCCTGGGCACCCGCCGCGGCAAGGACGCCGGCGCCATCGAGAAGCTGCTCGAATCCTCGCTGGGCCCGGTCTGTTCGGTCATCCTGATCACCGGCGCCGGCGGCATGTTCGGCGGCGTGCTCCGCTCCTCCGGCATCGGCGCGGCACTTGCCGACGTCCTGGGCAACCTGGGCATCCCGCTGATCCTGGCAGGCTTCCTGATCTCCGCCATCCTGCGTATCGCCCAGGGTTCCGCCACCGTGGCCCTGACCACCACCGCTGGACTCATCGCCCCGGCCGTGGCCACCGCCGGCCTGACCGGCATGCAGGTCGCCGCCCTGGTCATCGCCGTGGCAGCCGGCTCCGTGGTGGTCTCCCACGTCAACGACTCCGGCTTCTGGCTGGTGGGCCGCTTCTTCGGCATGGACGTCAAGACCACCCTGCGGACCTGGACCGTGATGGAGACTCTCATCGGCGTGATGGGCTTCGCCATCGCGGCGGTCCTCTTCCTGCTCGCCGGGGTGGCGGGTTAGCGATCTGACTCCAGCCACGGCTGACTGAAGCACGACGGCGGGGTGTCCAGGGAAATTCCGGGCACCCCGCCGTCGTCGTACTCCCGGTGCGCCGCTACTTGCTTGGTTTGGCTGCCTTGGGCGCTTTCGGCGGGAGCCCCGCGACGTACTCGAAGGCCTTCTCCACCCAGGCGCCTGCCCGTGCGTCATCGCCCTCACCCTCGGCGTTCCACACCTCCGGCAGCCCGGTGTAGCCGCCCATGGGCCGCTCCGCCGGGCCGAACGGGACCGTCCGCTCGGTGCTTTCGAGCACCTGCCGGTCTGCGTCGGAGAGCTTCACGCCGATCGTGGAGCCGAACAGTCCGGCGAACATGTTGCCGTTGACGAAGGCGCCCAGGTTGCCGAACATCGGCTTGACCACCACCTCGGGGCTGTCCGGCACTACTGAGCGGAAGCGCTCCTTGGCTTCGTCGGACGCTTTGGCCATCTCCATGTCGCTCTCTCCCAGGGTTGCGGTGTGATTCCTTGTGCAGCTTATGCCCGCCGGCGCGCCGGGGACAGAATTGCCGTACCGATAGGCTGGCAGGAGTCCGCACTCACCTCCCAGGTTCCACCCAACCGAAGGACACCCCTTGACCCAACGCACCATTGTGATCACCGGCGCCAGCGACGGCATCGGCGCGGCAGCCGCGCGGACGCTGACCCAGGCAGGCGACCGGGTGGTCGTCGTCGGCCGTTCCGAGGAGAAGACGCAGGCCATCGCGAAGGAACTCAACGCCGACTACTTCGTCAGCGACTTCGCCGAACTGGACCAGGTCCGCACGCTCGCCGCGCAGCTGAAGGACGACTACGACCGGATCGACGTCCTGGCCAACAACGCCGGCGGCATCATGGGAAAGCACCAGCTCACCGTGGACGGCAACGAGTCCACCTTCCAGATCAACCACCTGGCGCCGTTCCTGCTCACCACCGAGCTGATGGACGTCCTCACCGCCAGCAACGCCAAGGTCATCAACACCGCCAGCGCGGCCAACGGCTTCGGCAAAATGGACCTCTTCGACCTCAAGTCGGAGCACACCTACTCCACCAACCGCGCCTACGGCACCGCCAAACTCGCCAACATCCTCTTCACCTCCGAGCTGCACCGCCGCTTCGGCGAGCAGGGAATCACGACGGCGGCGTTCCACCCCGGCGTGGTCCGCACCAACTTCGCGGCAGAGTCCACCAGCCCCATGCGGCACGCCTACAAGACGCTCCTCAACCGCTTTATGCTCACCCCGGACCAGGGCGCCGACACCCTGCTCTGGCTCAGCAACGGCACCGCCGGCACCGACTGGATCTCCGGCGCCTACTACGCCAAGCGCGCCCTCGCCAAGGCCAACGCCCAGGCGTACGACGCCGAGCTGGCGCAGGGTCTGTGGGAGGCCAGCGAGGCGCTCGTCGCGCGCTGAGTCTCCAGCCGGTGGCGGGTCACTCGGGGTAACAAGCGTGCAATATGAACAAGTTCGCATGATTTTGACGAGCGTAATTCGGTGATTGTGCTAATTTCTCTCTGTTGACGTGCAGATCTTCGGTACCCGGGACGGGACAGGGGAGTGCGCCCGGCCGCCGCACACCTGTTGACCATCCCTCCTGGAGACGCCCGTGGAAACCCCCTCACCCCTGACGCTCGACGCGACACTGGACTTGAAGCCCGCCGGGCGTGCGCCGACCCAACCCGGACTCCGCAGATCCATGGGCACCAGGCACCTGGTGATGATCGCCATGGGCGGCGTTATCGGTTCCGGCCTGTTCCTCAGTTCGGGCTACACCATTTCCCAGGCAGGTCCGCTGGGCGCGGTGCTCGCCTACCTGGTGGGCGCGTTTATGGTGTACCTGGTGATGGCATGCCTGGGCGAGTTGGCCATCGCCTATCCGGTGTCCGGCGCCTTCCACATCTATGCCGCCCGCTCCATCGGGCCCGCCACCGGATTCGCCACCGCATGGCTGTACTGGCTCTGCTGGGCTGTGGCCATCGGCTCCGAATTCACCGCGTCCGGGCTGCTGATGCAGCGCTGGTTCCCGGACGTTGACGTGTGGATCTGGTGCCTGATTTTCGCGGCCGTGCTCTTCGGCTTCAACGCCGTGTCCGCCAGGTTCTTCGGCGAGTCCGAATTCTGGTTCGCCCTTATCAAGGTGGGCGCCATTATCGGCCTGATCGTCCTCGGCGGCGCCGCGTTGTTCGGCTTCCGTCCGCTCAGCGACGGCGGCAGCCACCCCTTCCTCTTCGAGAACTTCAACACGGACGGCGGGCTGTTCCCCAACGGCTTCACCGGCGTATTGGTCACCGTGCTCGCCGTCTTCTACGCCTTCTCCGGGTCCGAGCTGATCGGCGTGGCAGCGGGCGAAACCAAGGACCCCGCCACCAGCATCCCCAAAGCCATGCGAACCACAGTGATCCGCCTCTTGATCTTCTTCGTCGGGGCCATCACCGTCATCGCGGCCACCATCCCGTATGGCGAAGTGGGGCTGGACGAGAGCCCGTTCGTCACTGTCTTCTCCGCCATCGGAATCCCGTTCGCGGCCGACATCATGAACTTCGTCATCATCACGGCCCTCCTGTCCGCCGGAAACAGCGGCCTGTTCTCCTGCGCCAGGATGCTCTACTCGCTGGCCGACGAGGGCCACGCGCCCCAGGCCTTCCGGCGCCTCACCCGCCGCGGCATCCCGCTGATCGCGCTGTCGGTGAGCATGGTGGGCGGCATCGCGTCCCTCATCAGCAGCGTGGTGGCCCCGGAAACGGTGTACCTGGTGCTGGTGTCCGTGGCCGGATTCGCCGTGGTGGGCGTGTGGATGTCCATCACCGCCGCGCACTTCTTCCACCGGCGCGCCTTCGTGCGGAACGGCGGAGACGTGGGCGCCCTTGCCTACAGGGCCCCGCTGTTCCCCCTGGTGCCCATCCTGGCGTTCACCCTGTGCGTCATCTCGCTGGTGGGCATCGCCCTGGACCCCAACCAGGTGGCCGCACTCTACTTCGGCATCCCTTTTGTTGCCGCCTGCTACGCCTACTTCCACTTCCGGCACGGCCGCAAACGTCCGACGGCGGCAGCCCAGTAACCAGCCCGGTCACCTGCGCAACCGTCCGCGGCGCCGTGGAAGATTGCCGCCGTGGAAGAATAAGTCCTAATCACTGGCCGGGAGGGGCGATAAGCGTGGATTCGTCCGCTGAAGCGTCATCGCTGGCACAGGGGCTCCGCATTGTCCGGCTGGTGGTTGACCGGGAGAAACGCGGGCGGCAGTTGCTGGGCGTCTCCCAGCTGTCCGCGGAGCTGGGCATGGACCAGAGCCGCGTCTCACGCCTGACGCAGGAACTGTGCGATCTGGGCCTGCTGGAGCGGGTGGACCGGGGACCGTTCCGGACCGGGCCGCGGTTCTTCAGCCTTGCCGCCTCGCTGAACACCGGCTGGGTCCGCGAAGCCAAGCCAGAACTTGAGTCACTGGTTTCCGCCCTGGGGTTGCGGGCCAGGCTCTCCGTCCGGGACGGCTACCGGGCCATCCTGCTGCGCGCCTCCAGCAACGACGCAGGCCTGGGCGGCTTCGTTGCGCCCGGCATGGTGACTCCGGTCTGGTGCACCGGCGCCGGCAGGGCCCTGCTCTGGGACCACGACCTACCTGCCCTGGAGCTGCTGCTGCGCGATGTGAACTTCATCGGCGTGGGCGGCCCCGGTGCCGCGCATTCCATCGACGAGCTCTGGGGCCTGCTGGCCCGCGACGTGGCGCGGGGCTACATCACCTCCGACGGGGAATTTGAGCATGACATCGTTGAACTCGCCGTGCCGGTCCGTGACGCCGGCGGCAACATCCTGGCCGCACTCAGTGTGCTGGGACGCCGGGCCGAAGTGAGCGATGACACCGCGGGCATTGCCGCTGTCCTGCGCGGCGCCGCGGACCGACTCGGCTCCCTCGCCGCCGCCGGCTAGTCCTTGTTGCTTTCCCGGGGCTGGTTGATTTCCTGGGAATGGGGGCTATCCGCGGGCTGGTGGCCAAGCTTGGCTTCAAGCCAACGTCCCTGCTCCAACAGGGCCGCCGCGCACTCGGCCCGGCGCGGCTCCAGGCGGGCCCTGGTGCCCACGATCTGCAGCGCCGCCGCCACGTCCCCTTTAAAATCCCGGACGGGAACAGCCAGCGAATAAAGCCCCGGTTCCGCTTCCTGATCCACCACGGAGTAACCCCGCACGCGCGCCGCAGCCAGCCGCACGAGGAAATCGCCGACGTCGTACGGGGTATTGGGACCGTGGCGCACAAAGTCCACGTGGGCGAAAACGGTCCGCACTTCGTCTTCCGACGACTCCCACAGCACAGCCTGGCCGGCGTCGCTGCAGTACGCCGGGTAGGGCCTGCCCAGCCATGAGCCCACCAGGTTGCTGCTGGCGGGAACGCTTTCGCCGATGGTCACGGTGCTCTCTCCGTGCAGCACGCCCAGGAAGCACCCTTCGTCGGTGTCGCGGGCCAGCCGGTCCAGCGCCACGGCGCCGTCTGAGTGCAGCCTCTGCGCCGTCAATTGCTGGGCGTCGGTCAGGATGGACCAGTCCAGGGTGTACCTGCGCTCGCCGGTCCGGCCGAGGAAACCCTCCTGCTCACCGGTGCGGAGGTTCCGGGACACCTGGCTGCGGTCCTTGCCCAGGTCCGCGGCGATCCCCGCCACCGTCCCGCCCGGAAGTCCGGCCTCATGCCGCGCACCCAGGGCCAGGATTGCCAGCATGCCGCGGCCCATGCTGGAGGTTTTCGACATAGGCCAGAGTCTAGTGGGGCTGCCGGATCCGTGCCTGTCATAGTTCGCCACGCTCGTTAAATGCATTTCAAATTGCCTATGATGAACAGACGGCGCGCCGTCCAGCCATCGACTTCCGGAGTTCCTGCCATGCCACGCAACACCACGCTGTCCCGCCTGCTTGATGCCGGAGCGCACCTGATCGCGGACGGCGCCCTCGCCACCGAACTTGAGGCGCGCGGCTGCAGCCTGGATGACCCGTTGTGGTCGGCCAAGGTCCTGTTGGAGCAGCCGCAGCTGATCCGCGAGGTGCACCGGGACTACTTCGAGGCCGGCGCCAACGTGGCCACCACCGCAAGCTACCAGGCCACCCCGCTGGGGTTCGCCCGGCGTGGGCTTTCCGAGGACGCGGCACTGGACCTGGTCAGGCTCTCGGTCCGGCTGGCGGACGACGCCCGGCGCGAACACCTTGCCTTGCATCCGCAGGCCGGGCCACTGCTGATCGCCGGTTCGGTGGGCCCGTATGGCGCTTATCTCGCCGACGGCTCGGAGTACCGCGGGGACTATGTCCTGGACGCCGAGGCCTTCAGGGATTTCCACCGCCCCCGCATCGCGGCCCTGGTGGAGGCCGGAGCCGACTTCCTGGCCTGCGAGACGCTGCCGTCCTTTGCCGAAGCAGAGGCGCTGCTGGCACTGACCGGGGAGTTCGACGTCGAATCCTGGTTCTCCTTCTCGCTGCGGGACGGTGCGCACATCAGCGACGGCACTCCGTTGGCTGCGGTAGCGGAGCTCTGCGGGTCCGTGCCCCGAGTGGTGGCAGTGGGCGTGAACTGTGTACCGCTGCATGTGGTCCCGGCCGCCCTGATAGCCCTCGGCCAGACAGGTTCCAAGCCGCTGGTCACGTATCCGAACTCCGGCGAAAGTTACGACGCCGCCACCAAGACGTGGGCAACCTCCCCAGAGGGTGCCGCTGAAACCGTCAAGGCCCGGCCCGGTGGCCTGGCGGCCGAATCCGGTACCTGGCGGGACCTTGGTGCCCGCATCATCGGAGGCTGCTGCCGCACTACGCCCCGGGAAGTTGCCGCCCTCGCTGCCACCCAACCTGCCCAGCTCCCACCCAACTAGGTCGCAGCAGATGTCGTTATGAGTGCTCATAACGACATCTGCTGCGACCTAGTTGGGCCGGGACTTAGGCGCGGACCGGCCGTGCCCGTTCGACGTCGGCGGCGCTTTCTGTCGCGCCGCGGGCGCTGAGCCCGGCCACGACGCCGTCGACGTCCGCCGCGGACCGGTTCTGGCTCAGCTTGGTCTTCGCCTCGATTCTGGCGATGACCAGTTCGAGGCCCACAATGGCGCGCAGCTGGCCCGAGATGTAGCGCTCCGGCGCGTCGTCCACGCTCCACGGGTGGTCAAAACCGGCTTCATTGACGTTGGTCAGCCGCCTGACCTGGCTGGCGATCCAGGCAGGGTCGTCGTGGATGACGAGACGGCCGTACACGTGCGCCGTCGAGTAGTTCCACGTGGGCACAACGCGGCCGTGCTCAGCTTTCGACGCATACCAGGACGGCGAAATGTAGGCGTCCGCGCCCTGGACGATCATGAGGGATTCCCCAATGGCCGGTTCGGACCACTGGGCGTTGTTCCTGGCGACGTGCGTGTGCAGGGCACCGTGTTCGCCCACCGAGGGGTCGTAGACAAACGGCAGCAGCGTGGCGAGCAGGCCTCCGGACGTTATGGTGACCAGGTTCGCTGCGCCCGGCCTGGTCAGCAGTTCCTGGACGGCGTCAGGGCCGGCTTCAAAATGGGCTGGCGTGTACATGGGACTAATCCTTTGCAGGTTCGAGGTGCTTTGTCGCGAGAGGTTCGGCAGGCTGGAGGACGGCGGGCTGAGGTAGCGCCGGCTTCAGCCGGACCCGGACCGCGGCGCCCGCGCAGAGGATGACGGCCAGGCCGCCGACAATGGTGCTCCACGTCAGCGACTCGCCGAGCAGAAGGCCCGCCCAGCAGATGCTCAGCACGGGCTGGACAAGCTGGATCTGGCTGACCTGGCTCATGGGGCCGATGGCCAGGCCGCGGTACCAGGCGAAGAAGCCGAGGAACATGCTGACCACGCCGAGGTAGGCAAAGGCCAGCCACTGGAACGGTGTGCCCGACGGCGGCTGCTGCGCCACGGACACCGCCACCAAAAACACCATCAGCGGCGACGCCAGCACCAGCGCCCAGGACACGGTCTGCCAGGCGCCGAGCTCGCGGGCCAGCAGTCCACCCTCCGCATAGCCGATGGCCGCAGCCACCACCGCGCCGAGGAGCAGCAAGTCCGCCGAGTGCAGCTGCCCAAATCCGCCGGACTGCAGGGAGGCGAAGCCGATGGCCGCCAGCGCTCCCACGCCGGTGATGAGCCAGAACGCCGGGCGTGGACGCTCGCGTCCCCGAAGAACTGCAGCCACTGCCGTCGCGGCGGGCAACAGGGCGATCACTACGGCGCCGTGACTGGCCGGCGTTGTGGTGAGCGCAAAGGAAGTCAGCAGGGGAAACCCGACGACGATGCCGCCGGCCACCACCGCGAGGCGGACCCACTGCGTGCCGCGGGGGAACCGCTGCCGGGTGAGGGCGAGCGCGAAGGTGGCGAGGATGGCGGCTACCACGGCACGGCCCGACCCGATAAACAGCGGGGACAGGGACTCGACGGCCACCTTCGTGAAAGGAACCGTGAAGGAGAAGGCCGCTACTCCCGCGAGACCCCACCAGAGTCCGGTGGGCTGGCGGGACGGTATCACTGGCGGTAAAAGTGTAGTAGCGCTACTATTGTCTCTCATGAATAACGATAGCAGTTCCCGGATTGTGGTGCACTTGAAGAAATGGATTTCTTCGGCCGCGCCCGGTGCCAAGCTGCCGTCCACGCGCTCGCTGGTGGCCGAGTACCAGGCCAGTCCCGTCACGGTGCAGAAGGCCCTGCAGACGCTCACAGCACAGGGACTGATCGAGAGCCGGCCCGGCGTCGGGACCTTTGTGCGCGCCGTCCGGAGCGCCCGTCCCTCCGACTACGGCTGGCAGACGGCGGCCCTCCGTTCCCCGCTGGCGCCGCCGCCCCCGGCGTCCAGCACCATGCGCAACGTGGCCAACGATGCCATCTCCTTCCACTCCGGCTACCCGGACCGCGAACTCCTGCCCGAGCGGCTGGTGCGGGCCGCTATAGCAAGGGCAGCCCGCGGTGACGCTGCCCTGTTCCGTCCGCCCGCAGCCGGAATGCCCGAACTCCAGTCGTGGTTCGCGCACGAACTCGGTGCCTCCACACCGGCCGGGACCACCCCGCCGAACCCGAGCGACGTCGTCGTACTCCCCGGAAGCCAAAGCGGGCTGAGCTCCATCTTCAGCGCGCTCGCCGGCCGCGGACATCCGCTGCTGATGGAATCGCCGTCCTACTGGGGCGCCATCCTGGCCGCAGCGCAGGCCGGCGTGCGCATTGTCCCGGTGCCCAGCGGACCGGACGGACCGGACCCGGCGGAGCTCGCCCGCGCCTTTGACGAGTCCGGCGCGCGGCTGTTCTACGCGCAGCCCAACTACGCCAACCCCACGGGCGCGCAGTGGTCTGCCGAACGGCGTGAACAGGTCCTGGACGTGGTCCGCGCGAAGGGGGCGTTCCTTGTGGAGGACGACTGGGCGCACGATTTCGGCATCACCTCCAACCCCGTGCCCGTCGCCTCCCGTGACGACTCCGGCCACGTGGTCTACCTGCGCTCGCTGACCAAGAGCGTGTCACCGTCCATCCGCGTCGCCGCGGTCATCGCCCGCGGCCCGGCGCGGGAGCGCATCCTGGCGGACCGGGCGGCCGAATCGATGTACGTCAGCGGGCTGCTCCAGGCGGCAGCGCTCGACGTCGTCACGCAGCCCGGGTGGCAGACGCACCTTCGCAGCCTCCGCCACCAGCTCGAATCACGCCGCGACCTGCTGGTCACCAGCCTCCGCCAGTACGCCCCGCAGGCTCACATCGAACAGGTGCCCAAGGGCGGCCTGAACCTGTGGGCGCGGCTGCCCGACGGGACGGACCTGGAGCGGCTGACCCGCGACTGTGAAGCCGCCGGGGTGATCATCGCCGGGGGAAACGAATGGTTCCCGGCTGAACCGGCAGGCCCGTTCATCCGGCTCAACTACTCGGGGACGAATCCGGGCGCCTTTCCCGAGGGGGCCCGGATTATCGGCCAGGCGATTGAACGGAACAGGTCGTAGTTGCTGAGGTGCGCTCCGCTCCGGCGTGGGCATAGGAAAACTGGCAGCGTGGCCTCTGTTCGTGGAAGTCCAAGAGGCGGAGCATCGCCCACTGGCCGCTGCTCCGCCTCTTGCGTTTGGGCGCTCTACCTCTTCTCGGGGGTGTTCTCGCCTGTGCACTCCAATCACGTGAATGCTGAGAAGCCGGGCTTCTTCGATCCGGAAGCGGTCAGTTTTCGCACGCTGTCTTCGTGTCGAGGAAGTCGGCAGCGCACATATCTATTTGGTTTCCGCCGTCCAGGGTGTCGGTATACCCAACGCCATCCTGGCCGTTCAGTATGTCGTTGCCGCTGTTTCCTTTGATCACATCGTTTCCCGGACCTCCCGTGACGATGTCGTTGTCGTTACTTCCGGCCAGTGTGTCGTCTTCTGAGCCTCCATCGACCCGATCATTGTCGTTGCCTCCGGTGAGAGAGTCTTTGCCCCCCTGACCTTCGATGACGTCGTTACCTTCGTAACCGCGGATACGGTTGCCCTGATCATTCCCGATAAGCGTGTCCCCGAGATGTCCTCCTTCAATGTTCTCGACGTCGGTGCCGACCGTGTCAAGCTCACCAGACTCGCCGCTGCTAGCGGAACCGTCAAGGCGCACCAACAATGGTGCGTTTCGAATGTGGTAGTCGACCGTGTCCTTCCCGGCCCCGCCGTTTATCTTGTCGGCGCCCAGGCCCCCGTCGAGGATGTCATCGCCTGATCCGGTGACCAGGACGTCGTTCCCGTCATCGCCAAATGCCTCCACCGGCCCGCTGAAATTCACGGTAAGGGTGTCGTTCTTGTCACCGAGGCGTACGGACACTTTCGTTACGCCGCTGGAAGGGCACATGACCAGCCCGAAGATTGGGTAGGCGGTGCAGGCCGAGCCTGCGCTGAGGGGTCCGCCTCCGTCCCGAATGGCAAACGAACTGCCCGATTGGCTGATCGTGATCCTGTTGGCGGCTCCCGGTGCTGCATTGACATTCAGCACACCTCCGGAGACTCCCACCGAGGTGGCTGTCGCTGCCTGTGCGGGAACAGTTCCGACCAGTGCGGATCCAGTGATCAATGTCGCAATTGCGATCACATGGACCGAGGTTCTCTGGTAGCCAGGTTGTTTCCGATCCTTGGCTGTGATTCCCACCAGCGTGTCGTTGCGCGGTGTGTCCGATGTTTTCATGACTGCTCCTAAATGTCTTTTCATGACCGCTCCAAAAGGGCAACTTTCCAAAAGCTCCAGCAAACCTGGCCGCGTCGCGGCCTTTCGAAAGTGGTGGTCTTGCTGAATGGCGCACGCTGGCACCGTTCAGAGTGAATTTGTGATTTGAAGCTCGTACCGGCCTAGCAGGGCCGGTACGAGGTGATGGATTCGTGCCCATCGCGGAAGAATCCAGTGCTTGGCGCGGGCGGCTCCCGCGGTGCACTTGTCGAAGATCGGATCCTTGCAGGCTTGCGGGCACTAAGCGCGCCAGCAGTGGTAGTTGCCAGGGGCCGGGACAATTTTGTTCTTCCAGATATGTTGGTCTTTCCCGTCCACCGATCGGCGGCTGAAGGAGCATTGCCCCGTAATTACGGCTCCACGTATGGACCGGTATTGCCACACACCGTGTTCGATGGAGAAGAGCTGCCGAAATCGTTGCTTGCTATCACGTAGAAGCAGTAATTCGTGTCAGTCTTTCCTGTGTCCACAAAAATAGAAGCATCCGTGGAGGCGTAAGTGGGGGCATTAGCGACTTTTACAAACCATTGGCCTGCGCCGTTCACTTGATAATATAAACGGTACCTCAATTCCCATTCCGAACGCTCGAACGTAACTCCTGCCTCCACCCAATTAATAGAGAGTCGAAGGTTTTTAGGGACTGATGGTCTGAATCCCGCGCACCTTTCCGGAGAGTAGGTTTTCCCGGCTTCGTTAACTGCAGCAACTCGGTAGCAAAGGTACTTGCCAGTAGGGAGACCACGGTAGTTCACGGTGTAACGCTTGCCCGTCGTCCCGACGGACGTGCTGTATACCTTCGAGAATTGTGTCCATATTCTCCCGGACGCAGTCCGGTACTCCACGGTGAAGAAGGATTCATTTGTCGAGGCATCGGCCCAGGAAATTTCGTCAGCGTTAGAAAAAATTCTGTTGGCTGATAAACTTGCCGGTGCCGCGGGTCCAGTTTGCATCGCAGACTCACCAATGGATGGCGTCGCATGGCCAGCAGCGGGAGTCGCAAGCAATCCAAGAATGCAACCCAAGACTACTCCTGCGGTCTTATGGAAAGTGCCGGATCGCTTTTTTTCGAAATTCTGTTTTGACATTCGTATAGCGGTCATTTTCACTCCTTTGGGATGATTTGTCTGGATGTCGGTATGCCAGATTTTGCGGATCATGATGTGTTTCCTTCGGTTGATATCTGGGTGTTCCAAGGTCACGGAGGGCTTATGTCATCAGCAATCACCTCGATGGGCCGGTTGCACGAGTGGCGGCGTCAACGGCTGTCAATCCAAGCAGTCCGGCCATATGCCCTGAACCCAAGTCGGGCAGAGATCGTGAGTAGGCGTGGGGTGCAACTCGGCAGCTACCTCCGGTCCGCCGGGGTTCGCTGATGCAAGAAGCCAGTCAACGTGGCGTCCACCACGATCAGGCATCGACAGGCCCCTCCATACGTACGTCCGATCCGCAGGATTCCCCACGGGGATCCACCATCCGGTTTCCGGGCAAAGCACTCCTGCCGCCGCTTCTACCCGGGCGCCACCGCCTGCGTGACCGTTATGGATGCTGAGTGCTCCTATTCGTTTCATGATCAGGATCTCCTGTGGATCGTTACGGTCAGTGCGGGCTGTGATGCTTCGGATTGGTTTTCCCAGAGTGGCCCTTTGGACTTAACCGGTCCTTAATCGCCGCGGGACACTGGACCCTCCGCCTCCCGCGGGAGCATGATGATGGGGTTGATGTGGCCGGAATTTCCAGATCACATCCCATGTCAGGGCGGGCGCTATGGGGTCGCTGGTCGACGAGCTCCGCGGTACCGGACCGGGCAGGTCCGGGCCAGCGGCCGGTCGGTGAGGGGTGGCGATGGGCGCACTGTGGATCAGGACCCTGGGCCCGCTGGAAGTTGTTGCCGACGGGGCGCCGGTTATTGTGGGCAGCAGGAAGCTGCGGATCGTCCTGGAATGCCTGGCCCTGCGGGCAAACTCGGTGGTCTCCACTGACTTTTTGGCTGAAGCCGTCTGGGACGGCCGCCCGCCCGCGCAGCCGGGCCCGCAGCTGCAGGTGTACGTCGCCAACCTGCGACGTCTGCTCCAACCGGACCGGTCTCGGGGGATTGCTGCCCAACGGCTGGCCAGCCGGCCGGGCGGCTACGTGCTGACAGCCGCCGAAGACGAACTCGACCTGCTGCAGTTCCGCGAAAACGTTACCGCGGGTGAACTGGCTGTGCAGGCAGGGGATCTGGCCGGAGGCACCGAACTTCTGCGCCAGGCTGTTGAGCTCTTCAAAGGGGCTGCCTTTCCCGACCTTGCTGACGTCGAGCTTCTGCGCCCGGACCTGGACGCACTGGAGGAAGCCCGGCTGGACGCGCACCAGGACCTCATTGACGTCGAGCTCGCCATGGGCCGGCACGGCACTTTGGTGGGGGAGCTGCAGCGGCTGGTGTCCCGGCATGCGTACCGGGAACGGTTGTGGGCTTCGCTCGTGCTCGCCTTGTACCGTTCGGACCGGCAAGCGGATGCCTTGGCTGCGTGCAGAGAAGCGCGGAGCATCTTCGTCGAGGAACTGGGTATTGAGCCTGGTACGCGCCTGCAGGAACTGGAAACGATGGTGCTGCGGCAGGATGGGTCGCTCGCTGCTCCCGCCGTCGACGGGCACCGGAGGATCAGGCAACGGCTGGACAACCTGCCGGCCGAACTGACGCCGATGGTTGGCCGGGAAGCAGAGCTGGGGGAGGTATGCTCCCTGTACCGCTCTGAGGGCTGCCGGCTGCTGACCGTCACGGGTCCGGGCGGCACGGGTAAAACGCGCCTCGCGTTGGCGGCCGCCGTCCGGCTCGGTGAGCGGATGGCCGACGGCGTGGGCTGGGTTAATCTGGCCCCGCTCACTCAGGTGCAGCAAGTTCCAGGCGCCATCGCCGCGGCTCTTGGCCTGGAGGACTGGGGCGGTGAAGATCCGCTGAAGGTCGCGTCCCGCTTCCTGCGTACCCGCCGGGTGCTGCTGGTCCTGGACAACTTCGAGCATCTGGAGGAGGCCTGGCCGGTGGTGCTGGATATGCTCACCGCGGCCCCCGACCTCCTGATCCTGACCACCAGCCGGAGACGCCTGGGGCTGCGGGCGGAGTATGAATATGAGCTCGCGCCACTGGCCCTGCCACCGCTCGAGATGCCCCTGCTGCCGCCCGTGCTGAAGGAGGTGCCGTCGGTGAAACTTCTCCTTGCCCGTGGCAGGGCAGTCCGTCCGCATTTCGATCTCGACCACGGCAACGCAGCGGTTCTGACCCGTCTGTGCCACCGCCTGGACGGCCTTCCGCTGGCCATCGAACTGGCGGCCGCCCAGTTGCGGGATCACAGCGAGACCGAGCTCCTGGATGACTTGGAGGTAAGCCTTGCCGCGCTGCCGGCAGCCTTCCGTGACCTTCCAGACCGCCAGCGAACCGTCACGGCCACGATCGCGTGGAGCCACCAACTGCTGGGTGAAGCTGAGAGGCGGCTGTTCGATCAGCTCGGCGTCTTCGCTGCTGATCCGACTATGGCGGCAGTCAACAGCATCTGTGGTCAGCCTCCGGGCACGGAAACGATGCCTGAAGACCTGCTCATCTCGCTAGCCCGCCACAGCCTGCTGCGTCGCTATACCGATCCCGCGGGACAAAGCAGGGTTTCGATGCTCCATTCGATCCGCGAGTTTGCGCGGGACCGGCTGGCGTCCCGTGGCGAGGCGGCAACGGTGCGGCGACAGCATGCCGAGTTCTACCTCAGTCTTGCCGAGGCTGTCAGCCCTCACCTGTGGACGCAGGGTCAAGTGGACGCCTTCCGGATGCTGAATGCTGATGCACCGGATATGCGCGGTGCCCTGCTCTGGGCCATCGGACCGGGTGGCTCTACTGACCTCGCGCTGCGGCTGGTGGGCCATCTTTGGCATTACTGGGAGCTCACAGGGGACGCGGCCGAACAGTGCGAGATCGCCCTCAAACTGGTTTCCGTCACGCCGAACGCTCCACCGGCGCTGAAAGCTCCCGCCCTCAGTGGAACGGCCACACTGTGCTGGATTCTCGGCCGCAATGACGAGGCGTCCGACTTTCATCACAGGGCGCTTCAGGCGTTCCAGGCAGCAGGCAACGATCAGGGCGTTGCCTGGACCACCATGTGCCTGGCGACGCAGGCGGCTGAGCGAGACGACCCGGTCAGCGCTCAGCGACTGGCTGCAGAAGCATTATCGCTGCCGCAATCCAGCCGCCGCACGCGCGTCGCCGCTCTGATTGTTCTTGGCCTTTCAGCCTTCTACGCCGGCGACCAGGTCCGAGCCCTTGAACTGTGCCGCGAATGCGTCGAACGTGCACGACCGCTCGGCGACCGCTGGCTTCTCGGCATCGCGCTGGTCAACTTGGCCGAATGCACAGAGCTGGCCGGCGACCACGACACGGCAGAACAGCTGCTGTACGAGGCACTCGGCGCGGCGCTGAAGCTCGGCGCACAGGGCCACGTGGTGGCTTTCCTTGAGTCACTCGCCGGAGTCTACGCAGCGGAGCACCGGGTCGAGCTTGCCATTCGCGTGCTTTCGGCCGCCGACTCCTACCGCACCGACCGGGGCATGCCGCTCTACCCGGCAGAACAGCACCGCGTCGAATCGGTCATTACCAAGGCGCGCACCGAAGCCGGCCCGATCCGCTTCGGCCTGGCCTGGGCCGGTGGACAGGCGCTGACACTCACCCAGGTGCTCCTCGAGGTGCTTCAGGGTAAAAAGGAGAGTAGCCAGCAGGAACCCGCCGCCGACTTGCGCTTTCATTTACCCGCTGAGCAATCTACAAAAAGTGCCCTGAATGCGGCGCCGTGGTGACCGCCGCGTTTGCACGTTATTCGCCCAGCAGCCCGTAGGTGGTGACGACGTTGCCCTTCGTGGTCCGGTACTGGTCCTTCAGGGCCAGCCGCGTCACGGGGTCGCCGTCCTGGAACAGCTTCCTGCCGCTGCCGGCCACCACGGGGTGCGTGATCAGGGTCAACTCATCCAGCAGCCCGGCGAACAGCAGTTGGCGCACCACGGAAATGCTGCCGGTGACGGCGATCTCGCCGCCGTCGCGCTCTTTGAGGCCCGCCACGAATTCCTCCAGCGGGCCCTCGATCAGATGGGAGTTCTGCCACTCGAGCGGGTCCGTCAGCGTCCGGGAGGCCACGAACTTCTCCACCGGGTTGATGAAGCCGGCGAAGTCCTCGTCCACCGACGCTGTGGGCCAGTACCCAGCCCATTCCTGGTAGCTCACCCGGCCAAGCACCACGGTGTCCACGCTTTCCATCATGCGGGTCAGGGCCTTGCCGAGGTCGTCGTCGAAGCTGTCGAATTGCCAGAGATACGGGTCTGTGACCACACCGTCAACGGAGTGGAACAGGCCGGACGTAACTTTGCGCATGAGGTCCTCCAAGGGCAGGGGCAGTTGGCTTCCACGGTATTGGTTGTGCCCGCAGCGGGGAAGCCCCGGCCGGTGGTTGAGGCTCTCGAAAACCTGGATCCCGACGGGCTCGATCAGTGGTCTCAACCGGACGGGAGTTAGGTTCGTCACCACCGCCTGCGTGTTGCGCGAATCCGCGGACCTGCAGCCGCATACTGGTGTTCATGCGGCCTCTCACCGCACCCCGGCCAGGCAGGAGGAAAATGCATGGAAACCCTGAAGAAGATCGTACGCAACCAGTACTTCCCCGCGGCCGCGGTGCTGACGGCGGTGTCGCTTTTCTGGATCATCGCCATGTTCGGCGGGCTCTCCCTGCTGAACAACAACCAGCCCCCCATGGCCACCCTGACGTGGATGCTGTTCGTCTACGCCGCAGCTGTCCTGACGCCGCTGGCAGGCATCCTGGCCGGTGTGGATCTGGTCCGCCGCTGGCGCCGCAACCGCATGTATGCGTTGGTTGAGCTGGAACAGGACGGAACCGCCGAGCCAGAAGCCCCAAAGCAGTCCGCACCGAAACAGCCTGCACAGCACCGCCCGGTAACCCAGCAGCAGCCCGTCAAGCGCCATCCGGTGCAGCAGCAGCCGGCCAAGAAGCAGCCGGCCCAGACGAAGCAGCGCAAGAAAGCCGCGTAGCCACCGGCCAATACAGGCCAAGGCTAAACGCTACAGCGCCAGCTCCACTCGGTTCCGGCCGGCCGCCTTCGCGGCGTAGAGGGCGGCGTCGGCTTCACCCAGGAGGGTGTCGGCGTCTGCCCGGTGCTCGGCCGTGAACGCGGAAATCCCGGCGCTCAGCGTCAGCTGCCCCAGCGGATCCCCTGAGTGGACAATCTGCAGCCCGCGCACCGTGTCCAGCGCCCGCTCCATAAAGGCCTTGGCACTCACCTGTGACTGGTTCGGCAGGACCAGCAGGAATTCCTCGCCGCCGTACCGGTACACGCCGTCGCTCTTCCGCGCCGCGCCCACCAGCGCCTCCGCCACGGCCCGCAGCGCGAGATCGCCCGCCTGGTGCCCGTAGATGTCGTTGTAGCTCTTGAAATGGTCCACATCGCACATGGCCACGCAATACCCCTCCGTGTACCGCTGGCTGCGCGCATGCAGCTGCTCAAGGTCCTCGGAGAGTTTGAGCCGGTTGTGGAGGCCGGTGAGCGGATCGGTCCGCGCCTGCTGCGAGAGCACCTTCCGGTAATGGGCCAGGTCCGCGTGCAACGTGGTAACCCGCAGCGCCACCAGCAGCCGCGCATGCAGGACAAACGGGTCCAACGGCTTGGTGACGTAGTCGTCCGCCCCGGCTGCGAGCCCGGCGAGCACATCGTCCCGCGAGCCCTGCGACGTCAGCATCACGATGTACGTGTAGAGGTCCGCCTCGCGCGCCCGGATGGCCCGGCACAGCGCCAGCCCGTCCATCCCGGGCATCATCCAGTCCGTGACCACCACGTCGGGTTGGTGTTCCAGGTACAGGGCCCAGGCCTCGTCACCGTCCGCCGCCGTCAGGCAGTCATGCCCGTAGCGTTCGACGGCGGCGCGGGCCACCAGGAGCGAGCCCGGATCGTCATCCGCCACCAGGACTTTCACTGTGCCACCTCCAGCGCCACGTTGAGTTCAAAGTCCACCCTCACAAGCTCAGCTTCCAGCCGGCTGACCAGCTGCGGGCCGCCGTCGAGCCTTCCGCTGCGTCCCATCGCCTCCAGCTCGCCGCACAGGCTTGCGACGGCGGTGGCGCCGATGTTGGCCGCCGCACCCTTCAGGGCGTGCGCCGTCTGCGCCAGGTCCGGCCCGCCGCCGTCGGTCACCGCTTCGCGCAACGCTGCGAGACGTGCGGGAACGTCGTTCCGGAACGCTTCCGTCGTTGCGGGCAGCAAGCCCAGGCCGTCCTCCGGGCCGAGGCCGCGCAGCATGGCGAGCCGGTCCGCATCCAGCGCCGGTGCACCTCCGCCGGTGACGGCCAGCAGCTGGGGAGCGTCGTCCACCTGCGAAGAGTCCGGCCGTTCCGGCGAAGAGGGGCCCGCCTCCTCGGGGACCCAGCGGGCCAGGGCGGCTTCAAGCTCGGCGGCGTCCACCGGCTTGGAGAGGTAATCGTCCATGCCGGCGGCGAGGCAGCGTTCCCGGTCCCCGTCAAGGGCACCGGCGGTCATCGCAATGATGGGAAGATGGCTGGCCTCGCGACGCCGGATAACGCGCGTGGCCTCGAATCCGTCCATCACCGGCATGTGGCAGTCCATCAGGACGGCGGCGTACCGGGTGCTGGCGGTGGCGGCCACGGCCTCTGCTCCATCGGCAACGACGTCGACCGCGTAGCCGAACTTGGTTACCGTGGCGCAGGCCACGAGCTGGTTCACCTCGTTGTCCTCCACCACCAGGATGCGGCCACGCGATGGCTCAAGCGGCCTCCCCCGAACGGGCAGCCCAGCGGAGGAGCCGACGGACGACTCGGACGCCTCAGACGACAACTCAGCCGTCAGGTCGGCGTCGGAAGGCCAGCCGGATGCGGACGGCCCCAGGGCATGGTGTTCGCTCGTGGACATCAGCCGGATCAGGCGGTTGTAGAACTCGGAGCTGCGGACCGGTTTCATCAGCCATTCGCGGACTCCGGCGTCGGCGATCTCTGCCGCGTTGACCTGCATGGTGGAGGTGAGCATGATCAGCTCGATGTCCGCCAGCGCGGCGTCGGCCTGGAGTTCGCGGGCCAGTTCCAGGCCATCGGTATCCGGCATGCAGAGGTCCAGTACGGCCAGGTGGAAAGGCACGCCGGCCGCTGCGGCTTCGTGGGCGCGGGCCAGCGCGGCGCGGGCATCCGGCACGGCCTCCGGCTGCAGCTTCCAGCCGCGCAGCTGGGATTCCAGCACCAGGCGGTTGGTGGCGTTGTCGTCCACCACCAGGACGCGCAGCCCGGTGAGGAAACCGGCGGTCGGCGCGGGATCCGTGGACGGCGGCGCCACGGGCACGGGGATGCGGAACCAGAACGTGCTGCCCTCGCCCGGAGCGCTGTCCAGGCCGATCTCGCCGTCCATGGCCTCGGTGAGCCGGCTGCAGATGGCCAGGCCCAGGCCGGTGCCGCCGTAGCGCCGGGTGGTGGAAGCGTCCGCCTGCGAGAAGGATTCGAACAGGCGCGCGTGGTGCAAAGGGTCGATCCCGATGCCGGTATCGCGGACCTCGAAGGAGACCATGGCGGTGGCCCCGGGCTTCGCATCCGGCGTCTCCGTAGTCACGCGGATGGACACCTCCCCGGCGGCTGTGAACTTCACGGCGTTGGAGGCCAGGTTCAGCAGGATCTGGCGGATCCGGCCGGAATCACCGTGCAGCCTGGCCGGAACGTCCGGTTCGCAGTAGGCGATCAGCTCCAGGTTCTTGGCCTGCGCGGGCTCGGTCAGCAGGCCCGCCACTTCCTCCACGAGGGCGCGGGGATCGAAGGCGCGGATGTCGAGGTCAACCTTGCCGGCTTCCAGTTTGGAGAAGTCCAGGATGTCGTTGATGAGGGATAGCAGCGCCTCGCCGGCGCCTTTGACCCCCTGGGCGTACTGTTTCTGTGTCTGGTCCAGCGGCGTCTCCAGCAGCAGCGCTGTCAGCCCCACCACGCCGTTCATGGGCGTGCGGATTTCGTGGCTCATGGTGGCCAGGAACTCGGACTTGAGCCTGCTCGATTCCAAGGCCGCTTCCCGTGCCGCCTTCAGCTCCTGCTCGGCGGCACGGCGCAGGGTAATGTCCCTGGCGATGACGGCGATCCCGCGGACAGTTTCTCCGTCACGGATGGGGGAAATGGTCACGGACACGGGGATGATTGCGCCGTCTTTACGCTGGTGTTCGATTTCGAAGCTCATGGCCTCGCCGCTGTCGCGAAGCTGCCCAAACACCTCGTCTTCGGCGCCGTCAGTGCTGCCCGGCGGCAGGAGGAAACGCGCGTCGCGGCCGATCGCTTCCTCGGCCGTGTAGCCGTACTGATGCTGCGCTCCAGGGTTCCAGCTGGTGATCATGCCGTCGGGTGTGGTGCTCAGGATGGCGTCCGTGGAGGAGCTCACAATGGCGCCCAGACCCTCCAGCTCAGCCGTCCTGGCCGCGACTTCCTGCTCCAGCCCGGTGGTCAGGGTGAGGTTCTCGATGATGATCAGGACCTGGCGGACCAGGATGCAGGCCACGGTTGTTCTGGCCACCGTCAACAGGAAGGCGCTCATCTCGCTGACGTGGGGCTGGGCGATCATCATGACGGCCACCAGGATAGGTACGTACGGCAGCATCTCCAGGGCCAGCGCAAACGCCCTGCGGTCCGGCCGCGGGTTTTCCGCGTAGGGGAGCAGCGGTGCCAGCGCAATCAGGAGGAAGGCGCCGATCCAGCCCAAGGCGAGGGGCGATCCCGTGACGCCCGTGACGCCGTCGAACGTCAGCCTCACATAGGTGCTGTCCGTGATGGTGAGCAACAGCAGGCCGCCGCCGAAACACAGCCACGGCAGCCGCTCGCCGGACTGCCGGCGCATCCCGAGGACCAGCACCAGGGACATGATGACCACGTCCACGACGGGGTAGGCAATGGTGGTGAGGTGGGTCAGGAGGTCGCCTTCCGCGCTGAAGGCCGGGCCCAGCGCCGTGTACCAGCTGACCACCAGGACTGAGCCGGCGATGACCGCGGCGTCAAGCACCGTCCGGGCCAGCCCCACGCGGGTGGTGCCGCCGGGGCGCTTGAAGCTGAAAAGTGCAACAGCGGCCGGCACCGAATACGCAAGGAACAGGGCATCGGCGAGGGAGGGGAACGGGTAGACGTGGTTGTTGGCGAGGCCGAAGTACGTCCACACGGCCTGGCCGGCTGCCCAGACGTACGCGGCCACCGACATCAGGGCCCAGGCCCGGGCGTTCACCCCGCCGTGCCACGCGGCGTGGGCGCAGCTGCGACCTGCCAGCACGGCCGCCCCGAGTATCGCGAAGTCACCCGCCACCAGGGCCGCGGGCGTGCCGCTGTTGGCGGCAAAATACACTCCAAGAACGCCCAGCAGCCCAGCACCAAGCGCGATCAGCCAACCTAGCCTGGCCGTGCTCCTGCTGGTGGCGGGACGATGCTCCAAGAGACCTGTCTGAGACACTCGGATCCCTCCCCATAGGTGCGCCCGTCACCCGTAAAAGCTGAGACCCGGGCCCGCCCGAGACCTGGGCGGAGACGCAACCCTATGATATCCCTCACGTCTCAAGAAGGACCGTACCTCGCGTCCACATGTACTACTTGCCGGCCCGCGCGCTGCAGCAGGCTGGCCGCCACCCCGGAGCGGTATCCGGTGGCGCAGTGCACCCACACCGTGCCCGCCGGAATCTCGGCCATCCGCGCCAGCAGCTCATGCAGCGGGATGTTCACCGCCCCGGCGAGGTGGCCGGCGTCGTACTCATCAGTCCGGCGGACATCGAGCACCACGTCTCCGGCGCCCCGCCCGTGCAGCATTTCGGCCCAGTCCACCCGCGGATAATGCACGACGGCGGTGCCCGGCGCGAGTGCCGACGGTTCCGTTCCGAGGGCGGCGTCGGGGGAGTCGATGCCGATCCGGGACAGGTCCCGGATGGCCTTTTCGACGTCCTCCTCTGATCCCACCAGCGTCATTTTTTGGTTCCAGGGCAGGACCCAGCCCAGGTAGGCGGTGAAGCTGGAGCCGCGGCCATACTCGAAACTCACTGAGCCCTGCAGGTGGCTGCTGGCGAACGCCACCCGGTGGCGCAGGTCCACCACCCATTCGCCCTCCGCGAGCCGGCGGCTGAGTTCCACCGGATCCACGGATTCCGGCACAGCGAGCTCCGCCGGCCCCGGGCCCTGCCGGTTCGCCGGGGCCATGTGCGCGTAGTAGGACGGGTAGGCGGTCAGGTTGTTGATCAGCTCCCGCACAAAGTGGTCCTCATCGGCGTCCGTAAACGCGTGGTTGGTTTCCTGCTGTTCGGCGATGGTGGACGATCGGACGCTCGACGCCGGCCCGGACGAACAGAACGAGCCGAACCCGTGCGTGGGGTACAGGGCTGCTGCCGGCCGGGCCTCGGCGGCCAGGCGGCGGACCGAGGAGTACTGGGCGTGGGTGAGGTCCTCCGTGTCTGCGTCACTGACCAGGTCGGTCCTGCCCACCGACCCGTAGAGCAGGCTGCCGCCCGAGAACACCGCCTGCTGCTCGCCGTCGCTGACCACGTAGCTGAGATGGTGGTGGGTGTGGCCGGGCGTGGCCACGGCCTGTACGGTGAGCCGGCCCACCTGGACCGTGCCGCCGTCGGCTATTGGCGTGTGTTCGAACCCGACGTCGTCGTTGGCGCTGATGAGGTACTCGGCACCGTGCGCGCGGGCCAGGATGAGTCCGCCGGTGAGGTAGTCGTTGTGCAGGTGGGTTTCGGCAACGTGGGTGATCCGGACGTCCGCTTCCGCGGCCGCGGCTTCCATCCGGTCCGTGTCCCGCTGCGGATCGATGACCAGGGCCACCTCGCCGTCGTGGACCAGGTAGCTGCGGTCCCCGAGCGGCCGCGTTTCGATGACAACAACGTCCATAGGTTCATTGTCCTCGCCTTGCCGGACGCGTGCCCGGATTCCCCTTTGGCAAAAGTGCTTAGCCTGGGTCGGAACGGCCCGCCAACGCATGGAGAGCATGTCCGGCGTTCTTCAGCGCGTGCTCGAAGCGGTCGGCCGGTTCCGGGTGCGAGAACAGGTAGCCCTGCAGCGAATCGCATTCGAGTGCGATGAGGTAATTCGCCTGCTCGTCGGTTTCGATGCCTTCGGCTGTGACGGTCAGTCCCAGGCTGTGCGCCATATTGATCATGGAGCTCAGGATGGGCAGGCGTTCCGTGCCGGTGCGAACCATGGAGACAAACGTCTTGTCGATTTTGACGATGTCCACTGGCAGGTCCTGCAGCCGTCCCAGCGAGGAGTAGCCCGTACCGAAATCGTCGAGCGCCACCCGGGCACCGGCCTCCCGCAACCGGCTGAGCTGTTCGATCACGTTGCAGTCGGCGTCGAAGAACACGCTCTCGGTCACCTCGAAAACCAGCTGGTAAACGCCCACGCCGCACGATTCCGAAAGGTCCAGGACTTTCTCGGCAAAGTCGAGTTCCTGCAGCTGGACCCCCGAGGCGTTCATGGACAGCGACCGCGACGGATCCTCGCGCAACCATGACGCCAGCTGCTTCAGGCTTTGCGCCATCACCTCGTTGCCGACTTCGTTGATGAGGCCGCTGCGTTCGGCCAAAGGAATGAATATCGCGGGAGGGACACGCTGGTCCTCGCGGTCCCAACGTGCCAGCGCTTCAAACTTGACCACCCTGCCCATGCGCGGCGACACGATCGGCTGGAACTCCACAGAAATCTCACCCCGGGCAATGGCCAGCTGTAGGCCTGCTTCCAGATCGGTCCGCTGGACCAGGGCCGTCATCATATCCTGGTGGAACCGCAGGAAGCGGTTCTTTCCCGCCGCCTTGGCCGCATACATGGCGATGTCCGCCTCACGCAGCACTTGAGAAGCGCCCCGGGCATCCCGGCCAATCGAAGCCAGCCCCAAGCTCACGCTGGGACGCAGCACGCTGCCTTCGATCGAGAACGGCACGTGCAGGCACCGCACAATGCACTCGGCGATAGCGTCGGCGTCGGGGCAGGCCGTCAGCAGCACCACAAACTCGTCGCCCCCGAGCCGGGCCACCACATCCGCGGTGGGGACACAGCCGCGGAGCCGGTGTGCCACCTCCAGCAGCATGTCATCGCCGGCCTGGTGGCCGAGGATGTCGTTGATTTCCTTGAAATTGTCCAGGTCGATGAGCAGGACGTCCACTGTCTTCAGGCGTGGTTCTTTGAGCGCCGCAGTGAGGGCCTGGTTGAACACCGCCCGGTTGGCCAGCCCGGTCAGCGGATCCTGGAACGCAAGTGCTCTCAGCAGTTCCGCCTGCGCGGCCAAATCAGTCAGTGCCTGCTCGGCCTGCTCCTGCGCCTGCCTGCGCGGAGTGACATCCCGGAAGCTCCACACCCTGCCCGCGATCCTCTCACCAACCCGTTGGGGCCGCGAGTACCTTTCAAAGGTCCTGCCATCCTTGAAGTCCAGCACGTCGTGGCTTTCTGCCGCCGGGTTAGCCACAACCTCAGCGATTCTTGCCGTGAAGGCCTCCGGGTGGGCGACCTGGGAAACGATCAGCCGCATGATGGGCACTTCGGTGTCACTGTCCAGGAGTTCCGGCGGGATGCCCCACATCTTCAGGAACTGGTCATTGAACCCGGCAACACTGCCGTCGGAGCTGATCACCAGGATGCCGTCCGCGGTGGATTCGAGGGTGGCCGTCAGCAGTGACATGGCCTCGAGGAGGTCAGCGTCAGCTCCCTTGCGGTGTTCCGTGCTCCGGACCGAAACCAGCAAAACCTGCGAGCCGCCGTCGTCCAGCAGTGAGCCTGCCACCTCGGCGGAGAACTCTGTGCCGTCCCGGTGCAGTCCGTACACTTCACGCGGCGGCAGCGGTTTACCGGGCTGCGCCTGCAGGTGCTCCTGAAGCAGCCGCGTTTCGCTCCGGAACCCCTCCGACAGGAGCAGCCAGTGGTCGCTGCCGATCAGCTCAGCGCGTGTGTAGCCGAACAGCTTGCTGGCTGCCGCGTTGGCCATTTTGATGGTGCCGTCCGCGTTGACCGCCATCAGCGCGTCCGGGCTGGCATCAAGCAGCACACCGAAATTCGACGCGCCCACATCCTTGTCCTGCCGCTTGGAACGCCCCATGCGCTACCACCCCCACGCACATCATAAAGTGCAGGTTGTGATCCTGGTACGAAAACGCGTTTCTTTTGTGCGGCGTTTGGACATGGAGGCCCCGGATGCGGCGCTTTCCCGGCCGGAGGCGCAGGAATGGGGCTATTACTTACGCATTTCCGTCACGGCGGCGCCCGAAACGGCGGCGCCGCCAACGTGACCGCCGTCCGCCGCGGCGTTGGTGCCCAGCCCGCGGACCACCCAGCCCTCCGCCTGCCAGGCAGCAGTGTCGAGGACGTTCCTGGCGTCCAAGATCACCCGACGCCGCACGAAAGCACCCGCAGCGGCGGGGCACAGGCGCAGGTACTCGTCCCACTCAGTGAGCAACAGCACCAGCTCCGCGCCCTCCAACGCCCGCGTGGCGGAGGCTTCGAACCGCAGCTGCGGATACCGCAGCCATGCGTGGTTCACGGCCTTCGGATCCGTCACCGTCACGTGCGCGCCGGCAGCTGCCAGCCGGGCCGCGACGTCCAGGGCGGGGGAGTCGCGGATGTCATCGGTTTCGGGCTTGAAGGAGGCCCCGAGGATGGTGATGGCGCGTCCGGAAACACTGCCGCCGCACAGTTCCGCGGCCAGGGACACCGTCCGGGTCCGCTGGCGGACGTTGATGGCATCCACCACGCCCATCCAGTCGTTCACCGGGTCCACGCCCAGAGCAGCGGCCTGGCTGCGGAGGCTGCGGATGTCCTTGGGCAGGCACCCGCCGCCGAAGCCCAGCCCGGCATGCATGTAGCGGTTCCCGATCCTCGGGTCCATGCCCATGGCCTCGCTGAGTTCGGCCACGTCCGCGCCGGACGCGTCGCACAGTTCGGAGATGGCGTTGATGAAGCTGACCTTGGTGGCCAGGTACGCGTTGGCGGCCGACTTGATCAGTTCCGCCGTGGCGAAGTTGCACACCAGGCGCGGAATGCCGGCGTTCAGCAGCGGCTCATACACGGCGTCCAGCGCGGCCGTCACGGCACGCGGCGCCCCGGTCTTGGGGTTGAAGGCCACGGCCCGTCCGCCCGCCACACCGTAGACCAGTCGGTCCGGCACCAGCGAGTCCTTCACTGCCGTGCCCTGCCGCAGGAACTCGGGGTTCCAGCCCAGCTGCACGTCCGGCCGCCCCGCGAGGACGTCCTGGAGCATGTCCACCGTGCCCACGGGCACCGTTGATTTCCCGACGACGACGGCGCCCCTCGCCAGGTGCGGGAGCAGCGTCTCGGTGGCGGACACGAGGAAGCTGAGGTCGGCGCCGTCGGACGTCTTGGACTGCGGCGTCCCGACGCAGAGGAAGTGGACCTGGGCGCCGGCGGCAGCGGCGACGTCGGTGGAGAACGTGAGGCGGCCGGTGCTGCGTCCGTCGCGGAGCAGTTCGTCCAGGCCGGGTTCGAAGAAGGGGGCCTGGCCGCGGCCCAGCTGGTCCACTTTGGTGGCGTCCACGTCGATGCCCACCACGGTGTGGCCCATGGACGCGAGCGTGGCGGCGTGCACGGCGCCGAGGTAGCCGCAGCCGATCACCGAAATTTTCACAGGGACGCTCCAGTTTTGGTTTGGGCAGGCTCAACCACCGGGCGGCGGCTCTTGGTTTCGACGGTTTCAGCCAACGGTTCTCCGGCGACTACTGATTCGTACTGACGCACCAGCTCGGCGCTGAGCACCGGCCACGTCCGCGCCTGGACCGAGGCGTGCGCTGTCGTGGCGAACGCGCGGCGCTTGGCGTCGTCGCCCATGAGGTCCATCACCCGGGCCCGGAAGCCGGCCAGGTCGCCGGGCTGGTACAGCCAGCCGGTGCGGGAGTTTTCCACCAGGTCCAGGGGCCCGCCGCGGCCCGTGGCCACCACCGGCACCCCCGATGCCATGGCCTCCTGGATGGTCTGGCAGAAGGTCTCGAACTCGCCGGGATGGACAAAAAGGTCGAAGGACGCCACCGCCTTCGCCAGCTCCTCACCGCCGAGGAACCCGGTGAACACGGCGTCCGGCAGGGCTTCCTGCAGGGCGGACTTTTGGGGTCCGTCGCCCACAATCACCAGCTTGGTGTTCGGGACGTTGGCGAGCGCGGCGAGGTCCTCCACCTGTTTTTCGATGGCCAGCCGGCCGACGTAGCCGATGATCCGCTCACCGCCGGGGGCAACCGTTGCCCGCCACCCGGCGTCGCGCTTTTCCGACGAGAACCGCGCCGTATCCACACCGCGCCGCCACATGCCCACCCGCGGAATGCCGCGGCCGCGCAACTGGTTCAGCGCGAAGGTGGACGGCACCAGGGTCCGGGTGGCCAGCAGGTGGATATTCTCCACCCGGTTCCACGCCCAGTTCTCCAGGAACGGCACACCATAGCGGGCGGCGTAGCTGGGAACCTCGGTCTGGTAGATGGCTATGGTGGGGATCCCCAACTGATGCGCGGCCTGCACTGCCCGCCACCCGAGGATAAACGGCGATGCGAGGTGGACAACGTCGGGTGCGTAGTCGGCAAGGATTCGCTTGACCCGGTACACACCGCCCATCGCCACTCGCACGTTGGTGTAGCCGGCCAGCGGAACTGCGGGGACCCGGTGCACCGTCGCGCCGTGAACCACCTCGGTTGGTCCCACGAACTCGGAGACCGCATAGGTGGAAGGGGCGATGACCAGGACGTCGTGGCCCTGGTCCTCCAGGTGTTCAAGCACCCTCAGGATGGAGTGGGTCACTCCGTTCATCAGCGGCAGGAATGACTCGGCAACAATTGCGATCCTCACTCCTCCACGGTGGGCGCGGCGCCTGTCGGGGCGGGGTCAGTCGGGTTGAGGATAGGGAAAGGTTGGGTTAACAGATCGGCGCTCAGCCGTCGTGGCCGTGCCGCAGCACGTCCGGGAGTTCGTCCACATAGACCGTTTGCGGCGGCTCGAAATAGATGACCAGCACCTCGTCGCCCACCGCGAAGGTGCTTGTTTTGTCGAAGGGGTGGGCATAGAACGCGTTGGTGCCGCCCAGGTAGGGCAGCATGACCTCGCCGAGGGTTCCGGGGCCAACGCGCCCGGTCACGCGGCCGATCTTGCCGGTCAGGCTCCGGTCAACGTTCTTATGCATCGGGGGCTTTCGCGGGGCGCTTGCCTTCCCGGCTGCTCTTCAGTGCCGAGGACAAGGCAGGAAGGTAGTCGCCCACCTGGGCCAGGATGCCGCCCAGCATCTTGTTCACGCCCTCGCCGCCGTTCAGCACGGTCATCTGGCCCACGTGGGAGAAAGGCTCGGCCGCTGCGGCGATGATGGCCGGCATGTTTTCGGCCAGCTGCTGCGCAATGACGGCGTCCTGGTTGGTCCCGAGTGCTTCGGCCCGCGCCTTGATGCCGTCTGCCTCGGCCAGCGCCTTGGCCTTGATGGCCGAGGCCGCGGCGTCACCGCGGGCCCTGGTGGCAGCGGCTTCGGCCTCGCCGGTGACCTTCGTGGCTCCGGCCGCGGCCGCCGCGGCAGTGGCGTTCGCCTGGGCAGTAAGTTCCGTCCGGCGGGCGTTGGCCTGGGCTTCAAGTTCCGTGCGGCGGGCCAGCGCCTCGGCGGCGCTGATGTCGGCCGCCTTCTGGCCCTCCGCGTCTGTGCGCTTGGCGTACGCCTTGGCGTCGGCGGGCTTCCGGATGGTGGTCTGGAGCTTCTGCTCCTCCCGGTCCGCCTCAAGCTTGGCCACTTCCGTTTCCTGGACGACGACGTGCTGCCGGGCCGTCGCATCCGCCAGCGGTCCCGCCTGGGCGGCCTCCGCCTTGGCCCGCTCGGCGTTCGCCTGCGCCACCGACTGCCGGATGGCCGACACGCTCTGCGCGTCCGCGATCATGGCAGCCGCCTCCGCCTCTTTCTCGGCCGCCTCACGGTTCCGCGTGGCCTCCGCGATCCGGGCCTCCATCTTCACTTGGGCGATGTGGGGCTTGGCGATGTTCTGGATGTACCCCGTGGGGTCCTGCAGATCCTTGATCTGCAGTGAATCCACCACCAGCCCGAGCTTCTCCATTTCCACCCCGCTGGCGCTGCGGACCTGGGACCCCAGCTTGTCCCGTTCGCGGATGATCTCTTCCACGGTCATGCTTCCGATGATGGACCGCAGGTGGCCTTCAAAGACGTTGTAGACCTGGCTTTCCATTTTGGGCTGCTGGCCCAGGAAACGCCTGGCTGCATTTGCGATAAACGGCGGGGCGTCGCCGATTTTGTAAATCACCACGCCCTCAACAATCACCTGGATGCCCTGCGAAGTAACGCAGGAAACTTTGAGCTCCGTTTCATTCAGCGTCAGGGAAAGCATGCGGACGGTCTGCAGGCCCGGAAATACCAGGGCGCCCTTTCCGGTGACAATCTTGAAGTCCATTCCGGCCCGGGTTTCCAGGGTTCCGCGCGTCAGGCCGGAGATGATCAAGGCTTCATTGGGCTCCGCCACTTTCCACATCAGTTTGATGGCCCCCCAGACAAAGCCGACCACCAGTATTGCCCCGATAATCGCGGCAAGAAGTGGGAAGAATGCTGACAGATCCGGCATGACGAGGTCCTTTCGCGTGCGGAACAGGCCTCCCAGGAAAGCCCCAATAAATGGCAGCTGCTCAGGCCTTGCCGGTATTGCGTGTCGCCAATTCCGGCCTGCTGGCCAGCTGTTGTAGACAGTCTGGTTGGCGCCCGCCCAAGAGTCCAGAGCGCGGGCTGTTGCGTGGGGGTTTCAACAGGCTGGATCTCGACCGGCCAGGCTCCTAATTGCCGAGGATCTCTCGGGCAACGCGCTGGGCCTCAATCTCCTCAGGGGCAACGGTGGTTCCGCGGAGGTATCCGGCGGTGGCCATGATTTGCCGCAGCTCGGCGTGCGTGCGCGGCGTTGTCACCCCGTAGTGGGCCATGGCATGGCAATTGGCGCAGAGCGGAACCAGATCCGTGAGCGGATCCAGCTGGTAGCCGGCGCCGAGTTGGGCCGCCGGCACCACATGGTGGACGTCGATGAAGTCCTTGCCGAGCTCGCCGTACGCCAGTTCGAAGGAGAACCCGCAGGCCGCGCAGCTGTTGCCGCGGTGCGCGATGCACGCCCGCCGGGCCTCGGGGTCACGCTCGTACCGGTTGGCGGTGACGCGCACGACGGCGGCATCGGGGTACGTGCCGGGCACAGGTTGGGTGGGGTCAGGTCCTTGCGCCGGCCCGTGAGTGGCCCAGAGCGCCCGGACCGCGGCTTCGTCGCCGGACTCCAGCGCCATGCCCCCGGTTTCGGCGCTGGCCCACACGACGCCGGGCACCGCTGCGTCGAGGACCGCCGCAGGCACGTGGTCGCCCAGCGGCAGGAGCGCATCGAACGCCACCTGAACGGTGAACTCAGGCTGGCCTGACGAGGCCGCTTGACCCGGGTGCCCCGGCTGCTCCGAGAGGACAACTCCATGGCCGATCAGGCCGGGACCGTGCGCCCCCAGCAGGAGCAGCCACACGCCAGTGCCGGGGGCAACGCTGCGGCCCACGCTCCAGGGCTCAAGATGCAGGCCGGTCACGGCAACCTGTTCAGTAACAGCCGCGTAGTTCCAGCGGTTCCAGCCGGCCGGGTCCCAGCCCAGGATGATGTCGCTCATGGGGCCATTGTTGCAGGCCCCATGGCCCGTGCCGCCTTTGGCGCGAACGGACACCTGGGGCCCTGATTTCAAAGCGCGAACCGGCAGCTATTACCCTCAAAGCCGAGTTTTGAGGGTATTAGCTGCAAGTTCGCGCCGGCGGGTGGAGCTTAAGTGTCTGTTCGCGCTGATTGGTGGCGGGCTCGGGCACTGGCTCGGCCGCCACCACCGGGTGGTCACGGCCGAGGTTCCCGAGTTCGGACGCGCCCTGCGGCGAGCCCAGGTCCTCGAAGAACTCCACGTTGGCCCGGACGTAGTCGGCCCATTCATCCGGGACGTCGTCCGAGTAGTAGATGGCCTCCACGGGGCACACCGGATCGCATGCCCCGCAGTCCACGCACTCGGACGGGTGGATGTAGAGCGAGCGTTCGCCTTCGTAGATGCAGTCCACCGGGCATTCCTCGATGCACGCCTTGTCCTTCACATCCACGCACGGTTGCGCGATCACGTATGTCACGGCGCGCTACACACCGGTGTAGACGGTTTTGCCCCAGGTGAAGAAGTCCAGCGCGGACCTGCCCTGCTCGCGGAACGTGTTGGTGGAGGAGTCTTTTACCCCGCCGAACGGCACGTTCAGGTCCAGTCCCGCTGTCGGGCGGTTGACCTTGATCACGCCGGCCTGCGCCCGGGCGGCGAAGTCGGTGGCGAGTGCCAGGGAGTCTGTGCAGATGCCGGCGGTGAGGCCGTAGCGGGAGTCGTTGATGGCGGCGAGCCCGGCCTCGTAGTCGGCTACCTCCAGGACCGTCACCACCGGGCCGAAGATCTCCTCGGTCACGGCGGCGTCGTCGAAGGGAAGGTCGGTGAGTACCGCGGCCGGGAAGAGCAGAGCGCCGTCGGGGTCGCCGTCGTACGTTCCGTGCAGGAGGGTGGCACCGCGTTCGACGGCGGTGCGCACGGCCGCCTGGTCCTGCTCGAACTGCTGCCTGCTCACCACAGCGCCCATACGGACAGCGTCCGGACCGTCAGTGTCGAGGCCGTCCCCGGCGGTGTAGGCGGCGGCTTCCGCCGTGAGTGCCTCGAGGAATTCCGCGCGGACTCCGGGGGTGACATACACGCGGGAGGTGGCGGTGCACGCCTGGCCCGTGAGGCCGAAGGCACCGGCGGCGACCACCTGGGCGGCCTTGCGGGGATCGGCGTCGTCGAGGACCAGGACGCCGTTCTTGCCGCCCATTTCCAGCTGGACCCGGGCGCGGCGGGCGTTGAGGATTTCCTGCAGGCCGAGCCCCACGTTGGTGGAACCGGTGAAGGACAGTCCGGCGATGCGGGGGTCGCGGGCCAGGGCGTCGCCCACCACGCGGCCCTTGCCGTGCACCACGTTGAACACACCGGGCGGGAGTCCGGCGTCCTGCAGCGCCCGGGCCAGGTGGGTGGCCGAGAGCGGGGTGAGCTCGGCCGGCTTGATCACCACGGCGTTGCCGCTGATCAGGGCGGGGGCGGACTTCCAGGCCGGGATGGCGATGGGGAAGTTCCAAGGAGTGATGAGTCCGACGACGCCGAGCGCCTCGCGCCGGGTGGTGATGGTGGTGTCCGGCAGGCCGCTGGGCAGCACTTCTCCGGTGGCGGCCCAGCCGAGCGAGCCGAAGAAGCGCAGCACGTCCGAGGCGCGTTTGACCTCGCCTTTGGCCTCGGCGAGGGTTTTGCCTTCCTCGCGGACCAGGTCCTCGGCGATGGCGGCCTGGCGTTCGATCAGCAGGTTGCCGGCGGTGATGAGGATGGCGCCGCGCGACGGTGCGGGCAGTGCTGCCCATCCCGGCTGTGCTGCCGCGGCGGCCGTGATGGCGGCGTCCACGTCCGCGGCGGTGCCGCTGGGGGAGAGGGCAGCGACTTCGCCCGGGCGGGCCGGGTTCATTCGCTCGATGTCCGCCTCGCCCAGCCATTCGCCGTTGATGAGGTGTCGGACGGTGATGAGTTCGCGGCCGGTGGAAGTGGAGGTGGTGACGTCGGTGGCAGTGGAGGTCATGGTGTTCCTTTGGGAATCGTGGGGAGGTCGGAGGAGCTACTGGCTGCGGATCAGGCCGCCGTCGCAGCGGAGCGCGACGCCGGTGATGTACGACGCCGGGGCGCTGCAAAGGAACGCGGCGGCGGCGCCGAACTCCTCCGGCTCGCCATAGCGGCGGGCAGGGATGGTTTTGCGTGACTCGAGCTGGATGTCCTCAACGGCGGTGCCCCGGCGCTTGGCGGCGGCCTGGTCCAGTTCGGCCACGCGGTCCGTGGCGATGCGGCCGGGCAGGAGCATGTTGACTGTAACTGCGTCGAGGGCCACTTCGGCGGCGAGGGTCTTGAGGTAGCCGGCCAGCGCGGCCCGGCCGGTGTTGGACACGGCCAGGTTGGGCAGCGGGGCCACCACTCCGCTGGACCCGACGGCGAGGATGCGGCCCCAGCGCCGTTCCCGCATGCCCGGAAGGACGTGCGAGATGAGGGCGTGGTGCGGTTTGACCAGAAGCTCGAAGGCGGCGGCGATGTCCTCGGAGCTGAGCGTCGCCGCGGCGCCGGGCTTGGGGCCGGGACCGTTGAGCACCAGGATGTCGATGGGACCGAGGTCCGCTACGGTCTGTTCGACGGCGGACTCGATGCCTTCCGGCGTGGTCAGGTCCGCTTCGATGGCGATGGCTCCCGTGCCATACGCCGTGTGCAGGTCCGCGGCGATTTCCTTGGCGCGGTCGCGGCGGCGGCCGGTGACGGCCACGCGGACGCCTTCGGCGGACAACGCGCGGGCAACGGCGAGGCCCAGGCCCCCGGTTGAGGCGGCCACGAGGGCGGTTTTTCCGGCGATTCCGAGGTCCATCAGTAACTCCCTACAGAGGTGTGTTCGTGGGTGGCAGCTGACTCAAGCGCAGCAGCAGCTTCCCGCAGGTGCGTGAGCATGCTGTGGCGCAGCTTCTCCGGGAACTCCGCGGCCGGAGCCCGGACGCCCGAATCCTTGATGAGTCCGCGCTTCCGCAGGCATTCCTTGCGGACGGCCAGTGCGATTTTGGCCTGCTGCTCGAAGTTGATCAGCGGCAGGTACGGCAGCAGCTGGTCCCGCGCGGCTTCGTATCCGTCGCGCTGCCACGCCCGGACACAGGCAATCAACGCTTCGGGATAGGAGAAACCGGTCATGGCGCCCGCTGCGCCGGCCATCAGCTCGTCCAGCAGGCCCTGCCCGCCCAGCCCGCCGAAAACGGACACCCTGCCAACCAGCGCGGCCGTCAGTTCCGCGATGGCCACGCTGGTGGGCGGCGCTTCGGCCTTCACCGCGACCACGAAACTGCACCACTTCACGACGGAAATGAGGGCCTGGGTGCTGATGCTGACGCCGCTGGCCAGCGGATAGTCCTGCAGCACCACCTTCGCGCCGGTGGCCCGGTGGATGGCGTCCAGGTGTGCGATCACCACTTCGGGCCTGGCGGAGTTGGCCTGCACCATCACGGCCGCAAGGCGCTCGCCGGCCACGGATTGGGCTGCGCGGATTTCCTCGATGGCGGGTCGGGTGGCGAGGGCGGTTACCCCTACCACCAGGGGGAGGTTGGCGCATTCAACGGCGATCTCCAGAACCTGCCGGCGTTCTACCGCGGTGAGGGCTGCGGCTTCGCCGAACACGCCCAGGACGGTCAGCCCCGTGGCGCCGATGGCTTCGTAGTGCTCCACCAATTCGGACAGGCTGTCCAGATCCACGTCCAGGGTGCTGCCCTGGAACGGCGTGGCAACAACGCCCCACACGCCTGGAGCCAGGGACTCACGCGTGTCCTTCCCGTTTCCGTTGTTCAGTGATTCAGTCATTGAATCCTCCTCGAGGTTGTAGGGCATCAGCGGCCGGGCCAGACCGGCGGCCGCTTTTCCTGGAAGGCGCGGACGCCTTCGGCCGAGTCCCCGCTATCCAGCGCGGCCATCAGGGCCGGCAGCCGGAGCCCGCGGGCCTCCTTGGCGGTAAGGTGCCCGGTCTGCGTGACCATCTGCTTCACGGCCCGGACCGAGGTGGGGGCGCAGGCGAGGATCTGGTCGACCCAGCGCTGCACCGCGGCGTCGAGCTCTTCTGCCGGGACCACCTCGTTGACCAGGCCCATGGACTGCATTTCCGCGGCGTCAGCCTTCCGGCCGGTCAGCAGCATGCCCATCGCCTGGGTGTACGGGATCCGGCGCACCAGCTGGTGGATGCCGCCGTCGAGCGCCAAACGCCCCACCCGCGGTTCCGTGAGCCCGAACCTGGCATTGTCCGACGCCACCACGATGTCCGCACCGAGTACGATCTCCATGCCGCCGCCGAGTGCGTAGCCGTTGACCCGGGCAATCACCGGCACATCGAGCGACGTGCGCAGGCTCAGGCCGCCGAAGCCGTTCGGGTCCAGGCCGGCCCAGTACTCCAGGCCGGTCTCGTCCACGGCGGAGGCGGACATGTCCGCCCCGACGCAGAACGCGCGGGTCCCGGCGCCGGTGATCACCACGGCGCGCACGTCCGGATCGGCCTCCAGCTGGTCCCAGATCTCGTTGAGCCGGGCCTGGGCGGTGCCATCGACAGCGTTGAGTACGTGCTGCCGGTCGATCACCACTATGGCAACGTGGTTGCTGATGTCCAGCGTGACCTCGTCAACGGCTGTTGTTGCCGTCGCTTCTGACACCGCGGTCACCGCAGGACCCCCAGCTGCTGCAGGCGCTCGATGGTCTCGGCGTCGAAGCCGTTCTCCAGCAGGACCTCCACGTTGTGCTCGCCGAGCCGCGGCGCCGCGCGCCGGACCGTGGGCGGGGTGGCGGAGAGCCGGATGGGCGCGTTGAGCATGCGGACGGTGCCCACTCCGGGGTGTTCAACCTCCACGATCATGCCGTTGGCCTCGGTCTGGGCATCGCCCAGGGCCTGCTCCAGCGTGTGGACCGGGGCGTTCAGCAGTCCCTGGTCCTCCAGCCTGCCGGTCCAGTACTCGGTGCTGTTGGTGGCGAGGCGCTCGCGGAAGATGGCCTGCAGCGCCGGCTTGTGCGCAAACTGCTGCTCCAGGTCGGCGAACTCGGGCCGGAGCGTGAGGTCCTCGTCCAGGCCAAGTGCTTGGGAGATGCGGGCCAGCGGGTCCGGGGTGAAACCGCCTACCATGCACACGGCGCCGTCGGTGGTTTCGAACACGCCGCTCAGGGGCATGGCGCCCCAGTTGATCTCGTAGCCGCGGTTGAGCTGCATGCAGGCCTCCTGCATCTGCAGGTGCAGCATCGAGTCGTACATGGTCACCTCCACCTTCTGGCCGACGCCGGAGGTTTCCCGGGTGCGCAGTGCCAGCAGGATGCCCTGCATGAGGTGCATGCCGGTGATGTAGTCGCACAGCGTGGTGGGGTAGATGGACGGCTTCTGGTCGTCCGATTCCCGCCGCCACATCACACCGGAGTAGGCCTGGGCGATGGCGTCCTGGCCGCCCTTGTGCGAGTACGGGCCGACGGGGCCGAAGCCGGTGCCGGAGGCCCAGATGATGCCGGGGTTCTCGGCCTTGAGTTCCTCGTAGCCGAAGCCCATCCGCTCCATCACGCCGGAGCGGAAATTGCTGACCACCACGTCCGCGTCCGCCAAGATGGCGTGCAGCACGTTCCGCCCTTCCTCAGTGCGCGTATCGATGGACACGCTGCGCTTGTTGCGGTTGATGGACAGGAAGATCGGGTTATCCTGGCCGTCCTTATCCGGGAACGAGTTGCGCGAGATGTCCCCGGCGCCCGGGCGTTCCACCTTGATGATGTCCGCGCCGTAGTCACCCAGCAGCTGCGTGCAGGACGGGCCCATAAACACCTGGGTGAAGTCCACGATCTTGATGCCGTCCAGCGGCAGCGGCGTGGTGGTGGGTTCCGCTGCGGCGGCGGGCGCCGCCGTCGAGCGTTCCAACCCTGTCGTTTCCAGGGTCACGGTGCTCATGCCGGCACCGCCGCATCGGCGTCAACAGTGGCGTTCGACGACGGGACGTCGCCCGGGTCGGCGCCGTGCCGGCGCATGCCCTGCTGGATGTCCAGCACGGACACGTCGCGGACCAGGAGGTTGTTCTCGACGGCGAGGGCAGCTGCGACGCCGACGGCCTGGCCCATCGCCATGCAGGGCGGGATCTCGCGGGACATCTTCTGCGCCTCCGGGGTGGCGGAGTAGTGGCGGCCGGCCACCAGGAGCTGGTCCACTTCCTTGGGCAGCAGCGAACGGTACGGGTAGTAGTAGTCGCGGCCGCGGGCCACGGTGTCCGCGAAGTGCCGGCGCTGGGTGACGTCGTCCTTGGTCATGACGTACTCGCCCTGCAGCAGGCGGGTCTGGCGGACGCCCATCTGGGAGGCGACGTCCAGCATGTAGCAGTTTTCGAAGCCGGGGAGGTTGGCGCGGACGTAGTCCACTGCCTCGGAGATCCGATCCCGGGCGGCGAACTCGGCGGCGGTCATGTCCGCCGGGTCCGTGCCGTCGAAGCCGGTCATGTGCGGGGCGTTGCACCAGACCACGCCGTCGATGGGGGTCTTGAGCCACCACAGTTCCCAGGCGCCGCCGAGGAGGCGCTTGATCTTCCGGTTGATGGCGCGGGCTTCCTTCGGGTTGGCCTGCTCGAAGGCTTCCGCGGCGTCCGTGTTCACGTTGCCCAGACGGAAGACCAGCGTGGTGAGGTAGTTGTCCTTGGCGTAGCTGGCGCCGGCCCGGGAGGCGACATCGATGTCGCCGGTGGTGTCGATGACGATGTCCGCCATGAAGGCCTGCGGGCCCAGCTTGGTTTCGCAGATGACGCCCTTGATCACGCCATTGTCCACGATGGGGCGGGAGAACCAGGAGTGCAGGCGGAGGTCCACGCCTGCCTCGCGGACCAGGTCGTTGGAGACGCGCTTCCAGCCGTCCGGGTCGAAGGCCGCGGCGTAGCAGATGGGCTTGGGGTTGGTGTGGGAGTGGAAGTCGAAGGTGCCGTAGCGGCCCCACTTGTTCCAGAGTTCCTCGGAGGTCTTGCGGTCATCGGCCGGCGGTACGACGGCGAGTCCCAGCTTCTGCAGGCGCTCGACGTATTCGGACACGATGCCGGTCACCGTGATTTCCTGGCCGTTGATCATGTCATCCAACACCAGGACCATGCCGCCGGAGGCGAGGCCGCCGAGGGATGAGTAACGTTCCAGCAGGGTGACTGTGGCGCCGGAGCGGGCCGCGGTGACGGCGGCCGCCACACCTGCGGGGCCACCGCCCACCACGAGGACGTTGGATCGGGAGATGACCGGGGCGGTGAGGTCCGCCGTCGTTGTTGACAGTTCCAGCGAGTTGAAGGACGTGTTTTCGGGCGCGACGGAGTCGGCTGTGTGGAGCGAGTTCATGGCAGGGATCCTTAGTTTCCGACGAAGAGACCGTTGGTGCGGCGTGCGGCGAGGTACAAGACGATGCTGAGGATGGACAGGACGGCCACGTAGACCGGGAAGACCCAGCTCAGGCCCAGGGACTGGAGCCAGACCAGCAGGTAGGAGGCGGTGCCGCCGAACAGGGCGACGCCGATCCCGTAGCCGAGGGCCACACCGGTGCCACGGCAGTTCTTGGGCATCAGGGACGTGCTGACGACGTTGTAGAGGGTCATGTTGAGGACCAGGACCAGGGAACCGCCGAGCAGGACCGCCGCGAAGCCGCCGATGCCTGGCTGGACGTACATCAGCATGAGGAACACGGAGGGGATGGCCAGGATGCGGGTGATCAGGAACCAGCGGGACATCGACCTGCCGTCGGCCAGCTTGCCGATGATCCAGCTGCCGACCACCATGACGACGCCAAGGGCGGTGGTGATGGCGAAGACCGACGTCGGGTCTTCCTTGAAACCGCTGCGGGCGGCGCTGGGCAGTCCGACGTTCCAGGCGTAGTTGTAGGCCTGTGCTGCGCCCACCACGAAGATGATCGCCAGGACGGAGAGCCAGTGCTTGCGGACCCCGGTCCAGACGGCGGTGGGGGAGTTGCTTGCCATTTCTTCCGGACGCAGGGTCTCCGGGAGGGCGCGGCGGAGGTAGACGACGACGAGGCCGAAGGCCGCGCCGATGATGAATGGCACACGCCAGCCCCATTCGGCCATAACAGCGCCGCCGAGGGTGAGGCTGGAGAGGAAGCTGACCAGCGAGGCGAGCAGGATGCCGATGTTGACGTAGAAGGACATGATGCCGGCGACGTAGCCTTCGCGGCCTTCAGGCACTAGTTCCACGGCATGGGAGGTGGAGAGCGGGGCTTCGATGCCGGTGGAGATGCCCTGCAGGATGCGGCAGGCCACGAGGATGATGCCGGCCCAGGCGCCGATCTGCTGGTAGCTGGGGCAGACGGCAATGACCAGGGTGGTGCCGGCCATCAGCATGATTGACATAAGCATTACCCGACGTCGTCCGATCCGGTCCGCCAGGGTGCCAAGCAGGATGCCGCCGAGGGGGCGGAAGGCGAAGCCGACGGCGAAAACGGCCAGGGCGTTCAGTGTGGCCGAGAGCGGATCGGTGTTGGGGAAGAAGTTCGGGCCGATGAAGGCCGAGAGGAGGCCAAAGACCATCCAGTCGTACCATTCCAGGGCGTTGCCGAGGCCCAGTCCCAGCAGGCCCTTGCGGACCTCGGGGGTGAACTTTTCGTGTTTGCGGGTGGGGGAAGCTGACGTGACTGCGTTGTCCGTCGTTTGGATATCGAGCATGGAAGTGTCCTTACGCTTACGCCTTCGGAGGCGTGGGAGGGTATGACGCATCGACGCCTGTTGAAGCAGGCGTCCATGCGAAAGTGGCAAGGAGTGTCGGCGGCCACGGTTCGTGTCCGGACAGTTATGGGAAAACGCTGACGCCGCTTGGGGACGGCAGGATTACCACGCGTGTGGTGCGTTGACCCAGATCGCTACGCATACCTCTTCGTAGCTGTTTTTGTACCAGTGGGGGATCTCTGAGGAGTAGGTGATTGAGTCACCCTCGTCCAGGCTGTAGCAGACGCCATCAAGGTAGACGTCCTTGCGGCCGGAGATGATGTAGCAGAACTCCTCACCGCTGTGGGTAAAAGGTGTTGAACTGGTGTCGTGCCCTGGGGGCGTACTGATCCACTGGGCTTCGATGCCACCGTTTACGTCCGGGGTGAGCAGTTCATGTTCTGCTCCGCCCACGGACTCGCGGGTGACGTTCTTCAGGCTGCGCCGCGCGGATCTGCGGACCACTGGGGACTTCGTTTGCTCCTGGCCGATGAAGAATCTCCCCACTGGGATATCCAGTCCGTGGGCCAGTTGCGCCAGGGTGGTGAAGGACGGGTTCGCCATGCCGCGTTCTATCTGGCTGACGATCGCTTGGCTAAGGCCGGTGATCTCCGAGAGCTTGGCGAGGGTCAGGCCCTTTTCCTTGCGCATGGTGCGCACCTTGTTCCCGACAGTCGCCAGCAGGGCGCTGGTGGCGGGCGGGGCTTGGGTTGCGCTCTCGGTGGTCATCGCGAATCTTTCACTGGGTGATCTGACTCACATAACTATAGTGAAGATTTTTAGCGAGTCAACGGTTCTTCCTAAGTAAAGTGAAAGAATTTACAGAAGTGTGGATTGAGGTGCCAAAAAGCCTTTGGCGCGAACGGACACTTGGTGGACCTGTTTTCCAGGCGCGAACTGGCACGAGATGACCTCAGATCCGAGTTCTGCAGGGGTTGCCTGCCGGTTCGCGCCGGAGGGCGGGCCTCAACTTTCCGTTCGCGCATGGTCAGCGGGATGCGGTTCAGGTGAAGAAGTCCGGCACGGACCTGCCCTGCGCTCGGAACGTGTTTATGGAGGAGTTCTTCACGCCGCGAACGGCTCGTTCACCGCGTTCGACGGCGCTGGGCACCACCGCCCGGTTCTGCTCAAGGTGCTGCCTGCCAGCGGTCAACGAGTCATCTTTAGCAGGGTGAAAGTTATATAGGAGCGAGGTTCTTGGGCGGGTGGGCGGCCGTCTCAGCCGCCCACCCGCACCTGGTGCTAGCCGAGCTCGCGCATCGGGTCGGGCCAGTTGCCCACTGTCGAGACGACGTGGGCGCGGTTGATCACAGCAGTGTTGATGGACATGACAGTTTCTCCTGACTGAACGTGGTGTCCGCGCGCCGGTGGTGCGCGGGTGGTCATTGTCTGCCGCGAAAAGGGCAGAGATGACCTGTTCAGTCGGGTGAGGAGCCGGGGTCGAAGGAAGGACCGGCCGGCAGCGTCACGGCGTCGGACAGATGTGGTCCACTGTTGGCTGTGGGGAGGGACGGCCAGGACCCGCCAAGGTCAGCCGCACCCTCGGAGCCTCCGGCTGACCCGGAACTGGCCGTCCCGGCGCCATTTGCCAGGGCAGGGGGAATTCGCAGCGCAGGGTTTTGCGGCCCGTTTTCGGGGCCAGAAGGGCTTGCCGATGCCTCCGGCGGGGAGGCCAAGCCTGACCGGTCCTGGGCCGGGCCGAAGCCGAACCTCGGGGTGTTGGTGGCCGCCAGGCTAGGGCCGGCCGGTGCCGGGCTGACGCCCGCATTGCTGCCCCCCGCAACCGCGCTCGACGCCGGGAGGCTGGGTGCCGCTGTTGGCAGGAGGCCGGGTGCCGGCGTCGTACGCGGCGGCAGGCCAGGCAGCGGGGCGATGCCAGGAACAGGCAGCAGATCGGGCACGGGCAGGAGCGGCGGCAATTGCTCAGGCAGCGGCAGGACATCGGGGAGGGGAAGCGGGAGGGGCGCCTGTACCAGCGGCAGATCGGGAAGCCCGGGCACCAAGCCAGTGACGGTATCAACAGTGTCGGTGACGGCCGGCAGCGCGGGGGCAGCCAACGCGTTTGCGGCGGCCGCGGCCGAATCCGCCAGGGACGTTGCGGTTGCCAGTGCAGTTCCGCTTGAGCTCACCACGGCGGGAGGGACCGGAACAGGAAGCGGTTTCGCACGTGCCGCGGAAGCGGGCTGCAGGAGGTCTCCGGCATCCGGCAAGGGGCTGGACGCGGTGGCTGTTCCGGCTCCCCAGACGAGCCACGCCAACGCGGCCAGGAGGGCCAACAAGACAGGCCGGGACGCAGAGCGGCAACGAGCCCGCAGTATCGCCCCCATCCGATTCCCCCCTCGCCGATGGGCACTAGCGTACGCTCGGCCCCGGCCGCCGTCCAGCATTAGTTTTCTCCGCCGTCGCGCACAAAGAAGCCGGTGCAGCTGTTCGCGGAACGCGGCAACTGCACCGGCGGGTAGGACGAAAATTCAGAACTTATTGATCATTTCTCATTCGCGGCTCCTGTATCCCGGCTTGTCATTTCCGGGCTATTTCCTCTCGCCGGACATGTTCCTGGAGAACAGCCAGCCAGCAGCTACCATCGCTACGCCCAGCACCAGGTGGGTCCAGTTGTCAGCCATGTTGAACGACAGGAAGTTGGCCGCCGAGTCAACGCCGACACTGAGCCCGAAAATGCTGAGGATGATGTACAGCGCGCCTGCTCCGATGAGGAAGTTCCGTGCGCCATGTTCGGTCCGGGACATCGCCCAGCCCGTTGCGCCGATGACCAGCTGCACAATATTGAGCAGCATGGACACCTGGAACAGCCCAAGGAACATTGCATGGGAATCAGGTCCCAGGAACATCAATTCGCTGTACTGGGTGGTGACGCCGGGGATAAAGCCCAGGACACCCACCACCAACAACAGGATACCTACTCCCATGCCCGCATTCTGGACGTCTGCGCGCCCAAAATGAACGTGTGCATGCGGGGATGCGGTAGTCATTTTTTCTGCCTCCAACCACTGATTGCGGACATTCCAATTTTACGGCGGACGCGTGGAAAAAGCGCCGGATCAGGCCAGGGTGTGGCCTTCAGCCCAGCTGCATCAGCGACCCGGATGAGGCGCCCCGACAGTCTTAACGCCCGACGACGGCCCCATCACCGGCGGCGGCCGTCCCGCCGTCGTCGTCCGGTTCTTCGCCTCTGGTGAGGCGCATCTCGCAGGGGAGAATGAGCCTGTCGAAGCCCGGCCCGAGGCCCCGGCCGTGACACCATGGGACACGATGAAACTGCGCGCTGATCAGACCGGAGACCGAGGCCTTCCCATGCCCTTGTGGCTGCAGGGAGGCCTCGAAACGGCGCAGGCTGCCATCATCTCCGCGCTCCTGGCGGTGGTGCCCATTGTGGCTGTATGGGCCACGGCGGGGTTCCACAACACCGCCTTTGATGCCCTGGCCCGCCTCGCCGGCCAAGGCTGGCTTCTGATTCACGGGGTGCCGCTGCAGCTCGCCGTGGTGTCCGGCGAGGCTGGTGCGGCCGGCAGTCCAGGCTCCGGCCTGCTGACGCTGGTGCCCCTCGGCCTGACCCTGGTCCCGTTTTTGCTCGCCTGGCGTGCCGGGCGGCGCCTGGCCCGGGCCTCCTATGCGGACCAGCTGTGGCAGGCGCTGCTCGGGTCCTGGGTGGTCTACTCGGCGTTCGGCGCTGCCACCGGCTTTGTGTGCCGCACCGCCGACGTCGGCATCAACATCTGGGCCGCCATGCTGATCCCGCTGATCCCGTTTGCCCTCGGCATGGTGATCGGCGCCCGCCGCGAGGCAGGGTCCTGGAGCCGCCTGATCGGCGTCGACGCCGTCGACTGGATCTCGCGCACCAGCCAGCATTCCCGCTGGGCCGGCTCTTATCTGGGCTCCGCGGCGAAGGCCGGCTGTGTGGCCCTTCTGGCGGCGTTTGCGCTCGCCGGTGTGCTCCTGGCCGTGGACCTTTTTATCCACTGGAACCTGGTGATTGCTGTCTATGAAGCGCTCGACGCCGGCGCGGTAGGGGGTGCCGCCCTCACCATCGCGCAGCTTGGGTATCTGCCCAACCTTGTGGTTTTTGCGCTGGCTTGGGTCTCGGGCTCGGGCTTCGCCCTGGGCGTGGGCTCGCAGGTGGGGCCGCTGGGCACCGCCACCGGGCCGCTGCCGTCCATCCCGGTCTTCGCCGCTATCCCGTCGGGTCCGCTGGACTACGGGTTCGTGGCGCTGCTGCTGCCCGTTCTGGCGGGGATCCTGGCAGGCTGGTGGTTCCTGCGCGAAGGCGAAAACCACTTCGACGAGTGGCTCTCCATCAAGATTGGCGCGCGCTGGTTCACGGCCACGGTGTCCACGATTGCCCTCGGCGCGCTGGTGGGCGTTGTGTCCGGGTTGCTGGCCGCGGGCCTGGCCTGGCTGGCCCGGGGCTCCGCCGGCCTCGGGCGCCTCACGGCCATCGGACCCGACCCCTTGTGGATGGGACTCTGGATTGCCGCGGAGGTGGGCATCGGCGTCGTGATCGGTTACGCGGCCGGACCGTGGCTGGAACGCCAGCAGCACGTGGATGAGGAAGCGGAACTGGCCCGCTGACTTTCGTGGCTGCTGCTGGTGTGGCTGCTGGTGGTGTGGCTGTTACCGGAGACCCGGCAGCGAGCTTTCCAGCTGGACCCGGCAATTGGTGAGCGCCTGGTCGGTGAGGGCCTCGCGTGAGCAAGCCTGGAAGTCCTGGACCTGGCGGAAAAACAGCGCCGTGGCCAGGATGACCAGCAGCATGATCAGCGAAACCACCAGCCCCGAGATGGTGCCGAACAGGACCAGCTTGGACTCCTTGAGCCGAGCCGACCGGACCAGCAGAAGGATGCCCAGCACAAAGCTCGCCGCGGTCAGGATGCCGGTGAGCCAGAGGTAGCTGACGTCGAGCTGGTAGACGAAAAAGGCGCCCAGCACGGTGACAATAAAGATCCGGAACAGGTTGCGGGTTTTGGCGAGCGAGTCCTTGGCGGCGTCGCTGAGCGGCTGTTTGGTCCGTTGCTGGCCAGCCGGTTCCGGGGTGTTGTTCATGTTTTCCAGCCTACGCGAGCGTGCCCATAAGCTAGACCCATGCGCATCGTAGTCCTCGTTTCCGGTACCGGGTCCAACCTCCAGTCAGTCATCGACGCCGTCAAGGCAGGGGAGCTGGACGTGGAAATCGCGGCGGTGGGTGCCGACCGGGAGGGGACCTACGGCGTCGAACGCTCCTCGGAAGCCGGGCTGGAGACGTTTGTGGTCAACTTCAACTCCTTCCCCACCCGCGACGAATGGGATGCCGCACTGACCGCCCGCGTGGCTTCCTACGCCCCGGACGTGGTGGTCTCCTCCGGCTTTATGCGCATCGTCAGCGCCGACTTCATCGCTGCCTTCAACGGCAAATACCTCAACACACACCCGGCCCTGCTGCCTGCGTTCCCCGGCGCCCACGGAGTGCGCGATGCCATGGCCTATGGTGTGAAGGTCACCGGTTGCACGGTGCACTGGGCCGACGCCGGTGTGGACACCGGGCCCATCATCGCCCAGGAAGCCGTCACGGTTGAACCGGGCGACACCGAGGAATCCCTGCACGAACGCATCAAAGTGGTGGAGCGCCGGCTCCTGGTCAATACCCTGGCAGCCCTCGCCGCCGCCGCCCCTGCCAAGTAAGTAGCAGCAGATGTCGGTTTGAACCCTCAGAACGACATCTGCTGTTACCCAGTTGGGCCCGTGGGGGTATGCCTGTGGATAACTTCCGCGGGACGGCACGAAATTTGCCACCATGGGCCTATGAAGACTCCGCAGCCGCTGCCGGAACAGCTGGCTTCCGCCGCGTTCACCTTCCAGGAAGCGGCCGACGCCGGTGTAACGGTCGGGCGGTTGCGGCACCGTTCGCTGGCGGCGCCGAGCCGGGGGATCAGGCAGCCGCTGCCCCATCCGGTCGTCGAACTATCTTCAGTGGTCCGGCCGTTGACCCTGGTCACGGAATTCTCGGCCGCTTCCCACGCCACGGCCTTCACGTTGTGGTCATTCCCAGGTTTCCTCCCGTGCACGGACGATCCCGTCACACACATCTCCAGGCCGGACACCATGGCCATCCCGCGTCGGGCGGGGGTTCGGGGCCACCGCGGCCAGTTCTTTGCCGGTGAAATCATGAGTCTCAACGGCCTGCTCATCACGTCCCGGACACGGACATGGCTGGATTGTGCCCGGAAAATGAGCATTGACGAATTGACCGTGGTGGCCGATCACCTGCTAAGGATTCCAAGGCCTGAGTTCGAAGGCCGCGCGGAACCGTATGCCACGCCGGCGGACCTGGCGGAAATGCTCGACCGGCACAAAGGAACGCCCGGCATCCAGAAGGCACGCCTTGCCCTTGAACAGGCGCGGGTCGGGTCCGACTCCGCCCAGGAAACCAAACTCAGGCTGGCACTGGAGTACCACGGGCTGCCCGAACCGCGGCTGAACGTTCCCGTGGAACTGGGCGCCGGCGTCGTACGTCAACCGGATCTCGCCTATCCGGAACAAAAAGTTGCAGTGGAATACGACGGCGAAGGCCATTCCGAGGCGGCGCAGATCGTCCGTGACATCGCCCGCGAAGAGGACTTCGCACGAGCTGGATGGTTGCTGGTCAGAATCTCCAAACGCCACATGGAGAACGAGGCGCGCGGCGCCGTCGCCAAAGTCCGTTCAGCCTTGCTCAGCCGCGGCTGGCAGCCCAAGTAGGTAGCAGCAGATGTCGTTATGAGCCCTCAGAACGACATCTGCTGTTACTTAGTTGGGGGAGGGGAGGGGAGGGGGAAGACGACGTCGGGGGCTACTCGAGGCGGCGCTGCTTCGTTTCGGGGGAGAAGAACGCCATCCACAGGACGGCCACCAGCACCAGCCCGCCGGCCAGGGCGAAGGACGTGGCCAGGCCCAGCTCCGGCCAGAAGTAGCTCGCAAATATCAGGGGCCCAAAACCAGCCCCCAGCCGCGAAAATGTTGATGCCCAGCCGAAACCCGTGCCGCGGAGCTCGGTGGGGTACAGCTCAGACACGTACGCGTAGAGCACCGGAATCGCTATCTGCACCACAAAGCCGAACACCAGCAGCCAGAACACCGCCGCCGTGGGGATGTCCACCACAATCGCCACGATCACCAGGGTCAGGGCGGACAGCGGGCCGGTGATGGCCAGGATCCACTTGCGGCCCACACGCTCCACCAGCAGCGCTGCCACAACAACACCCAGGAGCCCCACCGCGGCCATGGACGCCGTGGTCACAAACGCCTTGTATTCGGCGAAGCCCGCGCCGATCAGGATCCGTGGCATCCATGTCAGGGACAGGTAGTAGACCAGCAGGATGCTGAAGAACAGGGCCCAGGCCGTGGCTGTGATCTTCCAGTTGAACTGCCACACCAGCCGCAGCTGGTGCCAGGCGCTGCCGGCGGAGAGCCGCGGAACTTCCTGCGCGTCGGGCAGGCTGTAGGCCCGGGGTTCGACGCCCGTTGCCGCCACGAGGTCGTCGATGACCTTGGCAGCTTCGTCGCGGCGGCCCTTGCGGATGAGGAACAGCGGCGACTCCGGAACGCTGCGCCGCACCCAGAACACCAGGAGCGCAGGCAGCACCATCACCAGCATGGTCAGCCGCCAGTCGCCGAACACCGCCACGAGGCCGGCGGACACAAAACCGGCAAGGGCCGCGCCCACCGGCCACCAGCCGTCCATCGCGGTGAGGACCTTCCCGCGCTGCTTGCGTGGTGTGAACTCACCCACCAGCGCGTAGTCCACGGGAATGCAGCCGCCCAGACCGAAGCCGGCCATAAAGCGGAACACGCAGAACCAGATGAAGTCGGGGGAGAAGGCGCCCAGGACCGTGAAGAGCGAGAAGATCAGCAGCGTGGCCGTAAACGCCTTCTTCCGCCCGATCGTGTCCGCGATGGTGCCCCACACAAACGCGCCCAGGGCCATGCCGATCAGGTTGGACGTACCCACCCAGGCCACTTCGCCGGGAGCCAGGGCCCAGTGGGTCGAGAGCAGCGGGATGAGGATGCCGTTGAGCGTCACGTCCCAGGCATCAAACATAAAGCCGAGGCCGCCGATCACGAAGATCCTGCCCTGGACTTTCCAACGCCAGGGCAGTTCCTGGACCACTTGTTCGCCGCTGGGCACAGTGGTGTAAGTATTCATCGCAGCCTCCTGTGAAAACTCTAACCGTGCCCACTGACGTTCACACTGCCGCCGGCAAACGGGGCAAAACCGCGCAACACGATAAACTGGGCCCATCCCCACCAACCGCGGCACTGTTCCGCGAGATCAGACGGAGACTTTTTGTGAGCGTCACGCAGCCTGACCGTGTATCCATCGACCGTGTTCCCATCCGCCGGGCGCTGATCTCGGTCTACGACAAGACCGGTCTGGAGGATCTCGCCAAGGGCCTGCACGCAGCCGGCGTGAAGATCGTTTCCACCGGTTCCACGGCCAAGAAGATCGCTGCGGCGGGTATCCCGGTCCAGGAAGTCGAGGAAGTCACCGGGTCTCCGGAAATGCTGGACGGCCGCGTCAAGACGCTGCACCCGCGCGTCCACGGCGGCATCCTGGCGGACCGCCGCGTCCCCGCGCACATGGAAACCCTCGCCGGCATGGAAATTGAAACCTTCGACCTGGTGGTGGTGAACCTCTACCCGTTCGTTGAGACCGTGAAGTCCGGCGCCGCGCAGGACGATGTCGTTGAGCAGATCGACATCGGCGGCCCCGCCATGGTCCGTTCGGCAGCGAAGAACCACGCCGCCGTCGCCATCGTTGTTGACCCTGCGTTCTATGGCTCCGTGGTCACCGCCGCCGCTGAGGGCGGCTTTGACTTGAAGACCCGACGGCGGCTGGCCGCCAAGGCGTTCGCCCACACCGCGTCCTACGACAACGCGGTGGCCACCTGGACTGCCAGCCAGTTCCTGGATGAAGACGGCGACGGCGTCATCGACTGGCCTGCCTACGCCGGCCTGTCGCTGGAGCGCTCCGAGGTTCTCCGCTACGGCGAAAACCCGCACCAGCAGGCTGCGCTGTACGTGGACAAGGCAGCCCCGGCCGGCATCGCGCAGGCCGACCAGCTGCACGGCAAGGCCATGAGCTACAACAACTTCGTCGACGCCGACGCCGCCCTCCGCGCCGCGTTCGACTTCGCCGAGCCCGCTGTCGCCATCATCAAGCACGCCAACCCGTGCGGTGTCGCCGTTGGTTCCGCTGATGCCGCTGACCCGATCGCCGACGCCCACGCCAAGGCCCACGCCTGCGACCCCGTTTCGGCCTTCGGCGGGGTCATCGCTGCCAACCGGACGATCACCGCAGCCATGGCGCAGACGGTTGCCGGGATCTTCACCGAGGTTGTCATCGCCCCGGACTTCGAGCCGGCAGCCGTGGAGATCCTCGCCAAGAAGAAGAACATCCGCCTGCTCGCACTGCCCGAAGGCTACGGCCGGTACCCGGCCGAAATGCGCCAGGTTTCCGGCGGTGTCCTGGTACAGATGAGCGACAAGGTGGACGCCGACGGCGACAACCCCGCCAACTGGACCCTCGCCGCCGGCGAAGCCGCTGACGAAAAGACGCTCGCGGACCTCGCCTTCGCCTGGACCGCCTGCCGCGCCGCCAAGTCCAACGCCATCCTGATCGCCGATCACGGCGCAGCCGTGGGCATCGGCATGGGCCAGGTCAACCGGCTGGACTCCTGCCGCCTGGCCGTCGAGCGCGCCAACACACTGGGCGTTTCGGTGGAGTCCGACGTCGAAGGTGCTGGCGGTGCGGCTGGTCCGTCGACAGCGGAGGCGAGCGTTGCACCCGAGCGCGCCCGCGGCGCCGTCGCAGCCTCCGACGCGTTCTTCCCGTTCGCTGACGGCCTGCAGATCCTGATCGACGCCGGCGTCCGCGCCGTGGTCCAGCCCGGCGGTTCCGTCCGGGATGAGGAAGTCGTCGCCGCGGCCAACGCGGCCGGCATCACCATGTACTTCACGGGTGCCCGCCACTTCTTCCACTAATCCCCACCGGCTCCCTAACCTCGCAAGCTCGGTCAGGGGACCCTGCCGGCGTGGGCCCACCCACCGGCTCCCTAACCTCGCAAGCTCGGTCAGGGGACCCTGCCGGCGTGGGCCCACCCACCGGCTCCCTAACCTCGCAAGCTCGGTCAGGGGACCCTGCCGGCGTGGGCCCTGGGGTTAAACGTCGACGGCGCCTGTCCCCACTGAGGGGACAGGCGCCGTCGGGTCTTAACGGGCAGCTAGGAAGGACGTGGTGCCGGGTCCGCGCCCCGCTGCATGAGGCGCGGACCCCCTTCCGGAAGCCGAAGCTCCCGGGGCTTTGCAGCGGCCATTCGCTGCTTGGTCCAGTACTCGAGGATCTCCTCGCGGGGCTGGCCCGATTTGCTGTGGCTGACGGATCTGGCCCCGGATGCCTCGTCAGGAGAGGTCTTCCTAGGCTGCTGCGGCACTGTAGTAGGTCTCTCCGATGACGCTGCCCCAGTACGGGCCGTACATCACGGGCTTCGGGCTGTAGCCGTAACTGTTAATGGAGTTCTGGAACCCGTCGGAGCCGCTGCCGATGAACCACGGGCCGCCTGACGAGCCGCCGGTCATGTCGCAGGAGATTCCCTGCGTGCCGAACTGCGGGTTGGTCCTGTCATTGGTGGCCGTGCCGGTGCAGCTCCAAAGCCGCTCGCCGTTGAAGGGCTTGGCTGCGGGGTAGCCGTAGGCGGTGTACTTCAGGCCGCGGGCTTCATTGAATGCCACGCCTGAGCCGCCGACGACATCCTCCAGCAGTGCGCCGTCTTGCCTCGGGTCCATCACGGCAAAGCCGGTGTCGTAGCTGATGTCCCCACCCGCGCTCCACTGCGTGGGCGTGAAGTACTCGGCGGCGGTCCACGCACCGTAGGGGGCCACCCCGTCCTTGTACTTCGGCACAAAAACGAAGTTGGTGGCGAACGAGCCGGGACCGTCGTTGAGGCAGTGTCCGGCCGTCGCAACGGTGCTCTTGTTCGACGCCGAAACGACGTTTCCGGAGCAGACGTAATTTTGGCCGCCGAGGGTGAAGAACACCTTGCCGATGTGGGCTACCGGGTCCGCAGGCTGTGCGAGCGAGGGCTTGACCCTGGTACCCGCCACGGTAGTTTTAGGCCCCTTCAGCACGCTCGCAGCGCTGGATGATTTACCGCGTTCCACCGCCTTGCTGGCCAGGACGTCACCGGGAATCGCCGCGCGCATGCGGTCTGATGTCCAGTAGTCTGCCGCGCCGGTACTGTCCGCCGTTGCGCGGGCAACCGAAGGTACTGCCTTATCGTCCGACGCCGATGGGGCAGCGTAGGCGCCCCCGGCGCCAACCAGCGCGATTATGGCAGCTGCCGAAAGGCTCAGGAAGCTGGCAGCCAGGGAGCTGGTTCGCGTCATTGTTGTCCTGTCTAAAACGGGTGTGAGGGGGTCCGGGACGGCCCGCCGCATGACTCCTCGAACTTATCGACGTATGACAAATTTGTAAATAGTAGTGACGCCTCGGGTATGGTCCCGGGAGGGCGTTCATGAGCTCGCTGGCGCGCCGCTCTGGCAAAAACAGCCGCTGAAGCGTACTTTTCTCTATACAGTTACACGTCCGATCTGGGCTCCGGACTCTCAGCGAATTGGGGTCCCACCGTGATTGCTTTCTGGAAGTCCGCCAAGAAGTCCGCCGCGCATGGCCGGCATTTTGCAGCCGAAGGGAGCGCCCAGGGCGCTTCGCCGGAAATTGAGGCATACGCCGCAGCCCTGCAGCTGCGCGACGTTGATCCGGTCCACTCGTTCACGGCAACGGAGGAATTGCGCCGGCAGGACCCCAAATACGTGCAGCTCTGGCCCAGTGACATACCCCACAAGAGGCGCTGAACGGATCCTCACCTGCGCCGGTGGTTCCCGGCGGTAAAGCGCGACGGCGGCTGGCCGCCCCTGGTGCGTACCCGCCGTCGGGCGTTATTGCGTGCCCGAATCCGCTGTAATGCAGGACCGTCCGGCCGCCCCGGTACGGTTCAAAGCCGTGTCCTCAGGTAAGTTAGGGGGTGGTGAAATAGAACAAAATTTCCAAAAAATCAGCCGACCTCCAGGGAGACGCCCGCGCATGTCCAAGATTATCTATACCCACACCGACGAAGCGCCGATGCTGGCTACTTATTCGTTCTTGCCGATCATCGAGGCGTTTGCTTCGACCGCAGGTGTGGAGGTGGAGACCCGTGACATTTCGCTCGCAGGCCGCATCATCTCCGTGTTCGGTGACTACCTCACCCCGGAACAGCAGATCGGCGACGCCCTTGCTGAACTGGGTGAGCTGGCAAAGACGCCGGACGCCAACATCATCAAACTGCCCAACATCAGCGCTTCCATCCCGCAGCTGAAGGCCGCCATCGCCGAGCTTCAGGGCCAGGGCTACAACCTGCCGGATTACCCGGACAACCCCTCCTCGGACGAGGAAACGGCCGTCCGATCCCGCTATGACAAGATCAAGGGCTCCGCTGTGAACCCGGTCCTGCGCGAGGGAAACTCGGACCGCCGTGCACCGCTGTCCGTCAAGAACTACGCCCGCCAGAACCCGCACTCCATGGGCGCCTGGTCCGCGGATTCCAAGACCAACGTGGCCACCATGGGCAAGGACGACTTCCGCGCGAACGAGAAGTCCGTGGTCATCGAGTCCGATGGCACCATCGCCATCCAGCTGGTCCGCGAAGACGGCTCGGTCAAGGTCCTGAAGAAGGCCTTCCCCGTGCTGGCCGGTGAAGTCATCGACGGCACCGTCATGCGAGCCGCGGCGCTGGACGAGTTCCTGGCAGCCCAGGTAGTCCGCGCCAAGGAAGAGGGCGTCCTGTTCTCCGCGCACCTGAAGGCCACCATGATGAAGGTCTCGGACCCCATCATCTTCGGCCACGTGGTGAAGGCCTACTTCTCCGAACTGTTCGAGACCTATGGCAAGCAGCTCACGGCCGCCGGGCTGAGCCCCAACAACGGCCTTGCCGCCATCCTGAGCGGCCTCGAGGAGCTTCCGGAGGACGTCCGTGCAGGCGTGAAAGCGCTCATCCAGAAGGGCCTCGACGACGGCCCGGCTCTGGCCATGGTGGACTCTGACAAGGGCATCACCAGCCTCAACGTGCCGTCCGACATCATCGTGGACGCTTCCATGCCCGCCATGATCCGCTCCTCCGGCCACATGTGGGGCCCGGACGGCAAGGAAGCCGACACCCTGGCGGTTCTCCCCGACAGTTCCTACGCCGGCATCTACCAGGTTGTTCTGGACGACTGCCGCGCCCACGGCGCCTTCGACCCCACCACCATGGGCACCGTCCCGAACGTAGGCCTGATGGCCCAGGCCGCCGAGGAATACGGCAGCCACGACAAGACGTTCGAGATCCAGGAAGCGGGCACCGTGCAGATCGTGGACGGTTCCGGCGCTGTGCTGATCGAACACGAGGTCGCCCCGGGTGACATCTGGCGCGCCTGCCAGACCAAGGACGCCCCCATCCGCGACTGGGTCAAGCTGGCCGTCACCCGCGCCCGCGCCTCCAAGACGCCCGCAGTGTTCTGGCTGGACGAGACCCGCGCGCACGACACCAACCTCATCGCCAAGGTCAACGAATACCTCAAGGACCACAACACCGAGGGCCTGCAGATCGAGATCATGTCCCCGGTGAAGGCAACGGCCTTCACCCTGGAGCGCATCCGCAAGGGGGAGGACACCATCTCCGTCTCCGGCAACGTTCTCCGCGACTACCTCACGGACCTGTTCCCCATCCTGGAACTGGGCACCAGCGCCAAGATGCTCTCGGTTGTTCCGCTGATGAACGGTGGCGGACTCTTCGAGACCGGCGCCGGCGGATCGGCCCCCAAGCACGTCCAGCAGCTGCTCAAGGAAAACCACCTGCGCTGGGACAGCCTGGGTGAATTCCTGGCTCTGGCCGTCAGCTTCGAACACCTGGCCACTACCACGGACAACGCCCGCGCGCAGGTACTGGCAGACACCCTGGACAAGGCGACAGGGACCTTCCTGCTGGAAAACAAGTCCCCGAGCCGCCGGGCCGGCGAGCTGGACAACCGTGGCAGCCACTACTTCCTCGCCCGCTACTGGGCCGAGGAACTGGCCAAGCAGACCGAGGACAAGGAGCTGGCGGCATCGTTCGCTGCGGTGGCCAAGGAGCTTTCCTCCAACGAGGACACCATCGTCGGCGAACTGGCCGCGGTGCAGGGCTCAGCGGTGGACATCGGCGGCTACTACCGTCCGGATGAAGCCAAGGCCTCGGCCGTGATGCGTCCTTCCGCCACGCTGAACAGGGTCATTGCGACCCTGAACTAAGCGGAACCGAACCTTAGAAGGCGGCGCCCCGGGAAACCGGGCGCCGCCTTCTTCGTCCAGCTGACTTCGTCTACTTGACCTCGTCCAGTCGACGGGACCGGATGAATCGCAGGTGGGTTAATACGTAATGTGCCGTCCGCCCGCGGTCAGTCGCCGTCCTTGCCTTTGCCTCTGTTTCCCTTGTCGTCTGTGGGCGAGGGAGCTACCGGCGCGGTGGCTGCTTTTTGGGCCGCGTCGGCGTCCGCCTGCCTTTGCGCTGCGGCCGCGTCCTCCGCAGCCTTCGCTGCGGCGTCGGCTGCGGCCTTGGCCGCCGTCAGGTCTGCTCGGACGGCAGTGGCGGCCGTCGTGATGCTGCGCCGGCGTTCCTCGGAAACCTGCCCGGTCCGCGCAGCGGACGCGAGGTCGGCCTCGAGGCTATCCAAAGCTGCCAATCCGCCAGCGGGGTCATTATTCGCTGAGGCCTGGGTGATGCCGAGGACTCGTTCCTGGAGTTGGCGGGCGGCATCACGTTGCAGGCCGGCCTCAGCCGGACCGCACGCTGCCAGTGAACCGGCAAGCAGAAATGCTGCTGCAGCGGTCAGGCATTTGGCAGTGGTCGAACGCCCGCGGTGCGTCGGTGCAGGGCTCATGGTTTCACGCTCTCCTGAAGTTCCCTGAGGTGGTCGCCCAAGGTGCCGGTGACGGCGGGGTAAGGAACGACGTCGGGCTTTGGCTGAGGTGCCAGGCCCAAGGTCAGTGCCGCCGCGGCTGCTCCAGCGGCGAGAACGCCCAGTGCGGTGACCGTCCAGAACCGCCTTCCGGCGTGGCGGAGACGAGACAAGTCCAGGATCCAGCCCCGCGCGTCAGGACCGCGGGTGATGTCCTGCTGGCCCTTGCCGGACCGGACTACAGGCAGATCTGATTCCGCGGTGATGGCGATGGACGGCGGCCTGAACGGCATGGCCGGGAGTACACGTGTTGTCTCCGGCGCGAGCTCGCCCGGTGCGGACACGGGTGACACCAGGGCCTGGCGCAGAACGGATTCAACATCGGACGCAACGGGACGTTCCAGCGGTTCGATGGCAGTCATTGAACGGATCAGATCAGCCCACTCCGCCGGAACGTCAGCGGGGATCTCGGGTGCCCGGTGCAACCTGGCCACTGCGGATTCCACGGCACTGCCCGGGAACTCAACGGTTTGCTTGACGCATTCCAGCAGTACCAGACCCAGTGAGTAGATATCAGTGGCAGGCGACAGGGGAGAACCCATGGCCTGCTCCGGACTGAGATATGCGGCAGTCCCCACCATGGTTCCCGTGGCGGTCAGCCGGGCTGAATCCGCCATCCTGGCGATGCCAAAATCCGTGAGTTTGGGTCGTATGGGTTCGCCCGGACGGATCTGCACGAGCAGGATGTTCCCGGGCTTGATGTCGCGGTGGATGATGCCCAGGCTGTGCACGTAGGCCAGCGCGTCAGCTACGCCTGCCCCGATGACTGCAAGCTCGTCCAAGGGAACTGCACTGTGCCTGATCCGGCTGCGGAGGTCCTGGCCCTCCACGAGCTCCATTGTCAGGAACGGCCGGGGTTCGTCCAGGACACGGGTATCGATGCCTGCATCGAACAGGGTGACCAGGCTGGGATGGTTGAGCGTTGCCAGTAGTTGGATTTCGGCTTCCTGGCGCCTGAGCTCCTTGGCATCCGGTGCCTGTGGGGCAAAGAGCTTCAGTGCGACATCCCTGCCCAGGTTTTCGTCCCGGGCGCGGTATACGGATGACATGCCGCCGCGGCCGATTATGTCCGCCAGCCGATAGCGTCCGCCGAGCATTTCGTTCTTAGTTGAGCTAGGCGAATCCGCCACCATGACCAGTTCCTCCCGGTGCGCTGCGGCACTATTCCTGCTCAATAATACCGGCCGGTAGTGCATCCTTTGAGCCGTCTGCCGGCACGCCGGCGGCCCGGCTAAGAAGTGATTGGGACTTTCTTAGCCGGACCTCCGGTCACAAGGACAAGTGCAGGTAGCTGAACTCTCTGGTGGCCACCTCCTATCGGAACAGCTGGCTAGGCCGCGAACGGCGGAGCCGGTGCGTTGACGGTCTTAGCCGTCGCAGTCCGCTGAGTGCGGAGTCCGCTAGGCCTTCCGGCGCCGCTTGAGCAACAGCAGTCCGGCAAGCAGCAGGATGACGGCCAGAGGGATCAGTGAAGCATCCATGCCCGTCTTGGCCAGCGTGGCTGCGCCGCCCTGGCCTGAGGTGTTGCCCGTGGTGCTACCCATGGTGTTCGCGGCAGCAGATACTGAACCCGTGGTGGTGCCGGCGGGAAGAATGGTGATTCCGCTCGTGTCAGAGCCCGTGGTGCCGGTGGTGCCGGTTCCCGGGTCGGTGGTGTCCGTGCTACCTGTGGTTCCGGTTCCCGGGTCTGTTGTGTCAGTGTCACCCGTCGTGCCGGTTCCCGGGTCCGTGGTGTCCGTGCCGGGTGTTTCCGTACCGGGTGTTTCAGTACCCGGGGTTCCACAGCCATTGGTGCCGCCGATGATGACGCATGCATCAATGGCAACATTCGCGCCGTCAAGAACGCCCGACGTGCCCAGGCCGAGGTTGACGTCGGCTGCAACATCGGCGGTGGTTCCGGTGCCGGTGGTGTTGCCGAGGAGGTTGTCTCCGAGGTTGACGTCCACTAGGGCGGCGGCGTCGGCGGTGGTTCCGGTGCCGTTGCCCAGCCCGATTGCGACGTCGGCTGCAACGTCGGCAGTGGTTCCGTTGCCGGTGGTGCCGTCGGGGACGGTGTTTCCGAGGCCGAGGCTAATAGCAGCCGCTGCGGCGACTACGGTCGTGTCGTTGGTGGCGCTCCCGTTGGTGTTGCCAAGGAGGTTGTCTCCGAGGTTGACGTCTACTACGGCGGCGGCGTCGGCGGTGGTTCCGGTGCCGTTGGTGCCGTTGCCCAGCCCGATTGCGACGTCGGCTGCAACGTCGGCAGTGGTTCCGTTGCCGGTGGTGCCGTCGAGGACGTTGTTTCCGAGGCCGAGGCTAATAGCAGCCGCTGCGGCGACGGCGGTCGTGTCGTTGGTGCCGCTGCCGCTGGTGTTACCGAGGTTTACGTCCACCACGGCGGCTACGTCAGCGGTGCTGCTGCCAGTGCCGCCGCCGTTCGTGCTGCTGAGAAGGCCGTTGCCAAGGCCGAGGTTTACGTCCACCACAGCGGCGACGTCAGCAGTGTCCGACTGCGTTGAGCCACCCAGCAGGCCCAACGACGTCGTATCTGCGGACGTCGCCGCTGAGACCAGTGCGGAGGCCGTGAGGTCCGGTCCGCTGGTTGTGTCCGCGGCGCTGGCCGCGGTGGCGCCGAAGGCTAGTAGCCCGCCGGCAAAGAGGGTGCCAAGCAGTCCCCTACGAAGGTTGCAATTCATGGTGATGTCTCCTGAAAGTTGATGTGGGGCGCTGTTCAGCGCCTTGAGGCCGTGTTCTGCCCATGAATGAGGGCAGGGGGCTCAACTAGTCAGGAGAGGAACCGGGGTCGAATGACACCGGCGAAGGGGCATGCTGAGGTGATCCGCTGACCGCGAAGGATCCCGGGAGCGGCAGGTCAAAACCGAACTCATTCAGCCAGGCAGCGGAGCCTGAGGGGCCGGATGGCGAGGCGCCACCCCCTGCCCCCGATGCAGGTCCCGCCGGGGCCGGTGGCGCGGAAGGGTCGGTGGTCCAGGGGCTTTCAGCCGGGACCGCGAGCATTTCTGTGCCGGCCGGAACCGGCATCGACGACATTCCCGTGACGGCAAGCAAGTGGTCGGAAGTGCCGGGGGAGTTTGTGGTGGCATCAGCAGCGACGTGCCCTGAAGCGCGGGCGTCCGTGACCTGTGCGGATACAACAGTCGCATCTCCCAGGTCCACTACGGGCTTCATAACAGGCTCAAGAACCGGTGCAGCGTCGGTGAGGGCAGGGGCGACTGTCTCAATCAGGTCATCTGCGGCGGTATCCACCACTGCGGCAATCGGGACAGCCGCGGCCGTGACGGTGCGCGCCGGAACCACGCTCTTCGCCACGGGGACGGCGGCGATCAGCTGATCCGCTGTGCCCGCCACATTGCCCACTACGGGCTGCAGAAGTCCGGTGGGTGAAGGATCCGGCGAGGCGGTCTCAAGAAGGGGAGAGACGGCATCGGTCAACGGCGCGGTCAGGGAAGAAACCGATGAATTCAGGCCGCCCAGAAGGGATCCGGAATCCCGTGAAGAGTCTGCCGTCGCGGCGGAAGCGGAAAGTGTCAGCCAAGTAGCGGTCACGGCTCCTGCGAGGAGAAGCGGCCGGAGTGCACGCCAAGGCGAACGAACTTTAGCCATGCGTACCACCCCCAGTACCGTTGAGACCTAACGATTTCAACAGCGTAAGACTCCCGCGTGCAGGAAGTCTAGGGAAACGGAAAATAAATCCAGCAAGCTTACTAATTTGTCACTCAGCCATCGATAACCAAGCGAAGAGTGTCAATCCAATTTACAAAAAGTCATAGGCCTGAAGCCAGGGGCCATTCCCCTTTAGTGGGCATCGTTCGGGTAGCTGACGCCCAGTTGCCCGCGCACTCCGTCAAAGAGCCGCATGGTATTGATGGAGTCCTCCAGTGGCATGACCGGGCTCTCGGCCAGGCCCTGTTGGATGCAGCGTGTCACCTCGCGCAGTTCGTAGGTGTAGCCGATCCCGACGACGTCGAACGCCTCCGCTCGCAGGCCCTCCCGTCCAACGCCGATCACCAACTCCCGCGGGTTGTTGATGGAACCGACACTCTGGAGGTAGCCCAGGCTGCCGGCGACGGTGGCCGTCCGTGGACCGTACGCCAAGAGCGAGGACGTCAGCTGAGCCTGGGCACCATGGTTGTAGCCGAGCGTCAACGCATTCTGGGCGTCCACGCCGTCGTCATTAATGAAGCCCGTGGCACTGACGGTCTGCGGGAACCCCAGTGTTCCTAGTGCCCACAGCAGGGGGTAGACCGAGATGTCCAGGAGGGCGCCGCCACCGTCCTGCCTGGCCCACAGCCTGGACGTCGGGGAATACGGCGCGGGAAAACCGAGGTCAGCGGTCACCCAGTGCACGTCCCCGAGCTCCCCGGATGCGGCAATCTCGAACGCCCGCTGCATGCCCGGGAGGAAGCGGGACCACACTGCCTCCATGAGGAAGAGCTTCCGTTCCCGGGCAAGCGCGACGAGCTCGCTCGCTTCCCTGCCGTTGATGGTGAACGCCTTTTCGCAGAGGACGTGTTTGCCCGCATTGAGCGCAGCAAGCACGATCTCGTGGTGCTGGGCATGCGGCGTGGCGACATAGACGACGTCCACCGAGTCATCGGCGAGCAGCCGCTGGTAGCCCGGCACGCCGTCGTCGTCCCCGTACGCCATGACGAAACCGTAGTCTGCGGCGAAACTCTCCGCAGTGCCCTGTGAGCGGGAACTGACCGCATAGAGCTCGGCGTCGCCAAGCAGTGCGAGGTCCTGCGACACTGACCGCGCGATCCCGCCGGTGGCGATGACGCCCCACCGCAGGCGTTTTCCGGTGGCAGACCGGGGATCCGGATCGGACTGGCTGGACAGCCACGGTGTGGCAATGGGCGCGCTCATGGTGCCCATCCTCTCACTTAGACCAGTCCGGGCGTCAGACCAAGGCGCGCGCCGGTTCTTCCGTCAGCCGGCCCTGCTGGAGCCTGAAGCGGCGGTCCGTCTTGTTGGACAACGCCTTGTCGTGGGTGACCACGAGGATGGTGGTGTTGTGGTCGCGGCTGAGCGAGCTGAGTAGTTCGATGATGTGGTCACCGGTCTGCTCGTCCAGGTTTCCCGTGGGCTCGTCCGCGAGGATCAGCTTGGGTTCGTTGGCCAGCGCCCGTGCGATGGCCACCCGCTGCTGCTCGCCGCCGGACAGCCGGTTGATGCGCCGCACGTGTTTCTCCGGGTCCAGCTGCACCTGCTCCAGAAGGTCCGTTGCCCGCTGCCGACGCTCTGTCCTGCGCATCCCCGCGAACTCCATGGGCAGCATGACGTTGTCCATCGCAGAAAGATTCGGGATCAGGTTGAACTGCTGGAAAACGAACCCGATATCCCGGCGCCGGTACTCGGTCAGCTTGCCGTCCGGCATCCCGGCCAGGCTCACGCCGTTGACGACGACGTCTCCGCTGGTCGGTTTGTCCAGCGCACCCAGGAGGGACAACAGGGTGCTCTTGCCGCTGCCGCTCTTGCCGACAATGGACGCCAGCGTGCCCTGCTCCAGAACAAAGCTGACATCGTTGACCGGCTTGATGGTGCGGTCACCGGAGTTGAAAGTGCGGACCAGGTTCTTGACTTCAATCATGGCTATTCTCCTCGCAGGACTTCGATGGGACGGATGCGCGCCGTGAGCAGCGCCGGGACCAGCGCCCCGATGATGGCCACGCCGAACACCGCTGCGATGCCGGCGGCGATGACCCCGGGGGAGGCGCTGGCGGTGACCGACGTCAGCAGCTGGGAAGCGCCGCCAAGGGGGCCGCCCGTTCCGCCCGGGAACCCTGCCCCGCCGCCCGGCATGCCGACGCCGCCGGCCGCGCCGGCCATGGCAGCCCCGCGCCCGGTGGTGGCCGCCGTCGTGGTGGTGTTGGTGCTGATCAGCGCGGAAGCGATGCCGCCGCTGGCAAAGGAGGCGACGGCGGCGCCCACCGCGCTCCCCATGGCCACGAGGACCAGCGCCTCCAGCACGAACTGCAGGCCGATGGTTCGGTTGGGTGCTCCGATCGCCTTCAGGACGCCGATTTCCCGGCTGCGTTCGCGGACCAACATGACCATGATCAGCAGGATGATCAGTCCGGCGGTGCCCAGGGCTGCTAGGAAGGCGATGAACGAGATGTTCTTGACGCTGCCGAGCGAGCTGACGGCGGACTCCAGGTTCTGGCCCTGGGTGACGTCGGCCTTGTCGGTGCCGAGGGCGGACTCCAGCGCGGTCTTGGCGGCCTCGAGGTTTTCCATGCTGTCCACCGTGACAATCATCGAGGACAGCTCACCCGGCAGCTCCGCGACGGTCTGCGCCGTGGGCAGGGTCAGGTACAGGGCGTTGTTGCCGAACGTGGTGCCTGAATCAAAGAGGCCGGCCACAGTGAACGTCTGGTCGTTGATGGTGAACGTGGAACCGATGGCCAGGTTGTTCTTCTCGGCCAGGCTGGTTCCCAGGAGGGCGTTGGCGGATTCAGCCGTGTAGTCGCCGAGCCCGGTGCCTGCGGTGATGACCAGGGCCTTGCCGGTGGTGTCCACCTCGGCGCCGATTCCGGTTGCAGTGATCGGGAGGGAGCGTACAGGCTGCGCGGTGGTGGTTCCGGTGGTGCCGTTTGCGGCCTGGTTCCGTCCACCGAGGGTGCCAGCGTCGATGGCTGCGGTAAGGCTGGTGGTCAACGTGGTGGCGTTCTGTCCGGCGGGACCTCCCTGGCCGCCGCCGGGGCCAGCCTGGGTGCCGGCCGCCGTCTGCGCTGCCGCTTCGGCGCCGTTCCGCAGCCGGAGTGAGCTGGTGCCGACGACGGAGGTTACGTTGGGCACGGATGCTGCTGAGGCGGCCTGCTCGGCGGTCAGCGGTTCGCCGCCGCCCTCGAAGCCCTGGCCGCCGGCCGGGTTGACGGTCAGGACGGTCCCGACGGACGCGTTCAGCTCCTGGACTTTGGCTCCGACGGCCTGGTTGGCCACCAGCATGGCCAGCGCAAGTCCGATCGCGACGGCCAGGACTGCCACCACCGCGGCTGTTCGGACCTTGTTTCTGAAGGCATTGCCAACACTCCGGGCAAGGACGCTCACTGTACTCCTAGGATCTGGTGCCGGCGGAAGGCCGGCATCTGCTCCTACCCTCGCGGCCGGGCCTGTGCAGGAAGACGGCCGAAGCTGTGTTTGGGCTGTGAAAGGCGGCGGGCAGTGAGAGAGCGTTAGTGAAAAGCGCGCAGTAAGTGAGAGAGCGTCGGAATGCGGAATGCCCCGGCTCCCTATTGGGGGAGCCGGGGCATTCGAACCGGTGGTGACCGGCGGACCGCGTTACATGGACCGCGTTACTTGGTCAGCGGGCCCAGTACCGGATCGTCCGCGTAGGCCGTCTTCACGTTGGCGGCGGTCACGATGACCGGCGGCAGCAGGAAGGCGGGAACGGTCTTCACCGTGTTGTTGTAGGACTTGTCGTCGTTGATCTCAGGCGTCTTGCCTGCCTGGAGATCCTTGACCATCACGATCGCGTGCTCAACGAGCTTGCGGGTGTCCTTGTTGATGGTGGAGTACTGCTCGCCGGCAAGGATGGACTTGACGGATTCAACTTCCGAGTCCTGGCCGGTGATGATGGGCAACGGCTTGCCGGCGGCCTTGACCGAAGTCAGGACAGCGCGGGCCAAGGTGTCGTTCGGTGAAAGGACGCCGTCCAGGGAAGCGGTTCCATAGGAACCGGTCAGCAGGGTATCGGCGCGGCGCTGGGCGTTCTCAGCCTTCCAGCCCTGGGTGACGGCCTGTTCGAAGCTGGCCTGGCCGGAGAGTACCTTCAGCGTGCCGTCGTCGATCTTGGGCTTCAGGATGCTCATGGCACCGTCGAAGAAGACCTTCGCGTTGGCATCATCCGGTGAACCGGCGAAAAGCTCGATGTTGTAAGGGCCGGTCGGTTTCTTGGCCTTCATTCCGTCGAGCAGCGCCTGGCCCTGCAGCACGCCCACCTTGAAGTTGTCGTAGGCCACGTAGTAGTCCACGTTCTCGGTGTTGAGCAGCAGCCGGTCATAGGCAATGATCGTCGCGCCGGAGTCCTTCGCCTGCTTCAGCTGGGTGCCCAGCTGCGCGCCGTCGATGGCACCGACAATGATGACCTTGGCGCCCTTGGTGATCATGGCACTGATCTGGTTCTGCTGCTCGGAGACGCCGCCGTTGGCGAACTGCACGTCGGGCTTGAAGCCTGCGCCGGAGAGCCCGTCGTTGAACAGCTTCTCCGCCAGTACCCAGTTTTCGCTGGTCTTCTGGGGAAGCGCGACGCCGATGGAGGAGTTCTTCTCGAAGCCGCCGGCTCCGGTGGTGCTGGTGGTGCCGGGTTCGGCCCGTCCGCAGGCCGTCAGCGCCAGTGCTGCGATTGCAGCTATCGCTGCTGCCTTTCCTGCTTTACCAATCATTCGCATTTCTTGGTCCACTTTCTCTTTGGGGGTATTGGTTCCGGAACCTGAATCGCTCAGGCTTCCCTGGCGATCGTTTCCTTGGTGGAGGTGGTTTCGTCGGGCTGCAGGGGTGTGCCGGGCCCGCCGGTTGGGCGGTTGAAGCTCTGCATCATCAGTCCGATGATGGACCGCTTGCCCTGAGACTTGTTGTAGACGTCGAACGCCACGGCGATCAGCAGGACCAGGCCCTTAATGATCTGGGTGAGGTCGGCGCCGACGCCGAGGAGCTGCAGGCCGTTGTTCAGGACTGCCATGACCAGGCCACCGATGATGGAACCGATCACGGTGCCCACGCCGCCTGTCACGGCCGCGCCGCCGATGAAGACTGCGGCGATGGCGTCCAGCTCCCAGCCGACGCCGTCGAACGGGCCCGAAGCGGTGGAGCGGCCCACGAAGATCATGCCCGCGAGGCCGGCCAGGATGGACATGTTCATCATGACCAGGAAGTTGACCTTCTTGGACTGGACGCCGGAGAGTTCGGCTGCATGCCGGTTGCCGCCCACGGCATAAATGTGGCGACCCACCACGGTCTTGGAGGAGACGAAACCGTAAATCAGGACCAGGACGGCGAGGATCAGGCCGGGGATGGGGAATGAAGTGCCCGGTCGGCCTGTGGCGAAGAGGTACGTGGCGTACAGGATGGCCGCGCAGACCAGGACAAGCTTCAGGACGACCACCCAGGTCTCCGCCACTTCGGCACCCAGCACCTTCGCGGTCCGGCGGCGGCGGATTTCGCTGAAGACTACAAAGGCGACTGCAGCGAGGCCGATCAGCAGGGTGAGGTTGTTGTAGCCGGTGCTTGGCCCAACCTCAGGAAGGTAGCCGGAACCCAGGTACTGGAAGTCATTGGGTACCGGGATGGTGTTGGACTTGCCCACGAACTGGTTGAAGCCGCGGAACAGCAGCATGCCGGCCAGGGTGACGATGAACGCGGGAATGCCCACGTACGCCGTCCATAGACCTTGCCAGGCTCCGATCAGCGCACCGAGCAGCAGGCCGAGGAGCACTCCGGCATACCAGGGGATACCCCAGTCGCGGATGGCCAGGGCCACTGTCACGCCCACAAACGCGGCCACGGATCCTACGGAGAGGTCGATGTGACCGGCGATGATGACCAGCACCATGCCGATGGCGAGGATGAGGATGTACGAGTTGCCGTTGAAGAGGTTGATGACGTTGCCCGGCGTGAGCGTGCGGCCCTCTGTGGTGAATTGGAAGAAGATGATCAGCGCGACCAGGGCGAAAATCATCCCGAATTGGCGGGTGTTGCCGCCAAAAAGCTTCTTAAGCGCGTTCATTGTTTCAGTCCTTGTATCTGGAAGGATCTGGAGGATTCCAGAGGGTCAGGCGGCCTTGCGGGCGGAGGTCATCAGCTTCATGAGGCTTTCCTGGCTCGCTTCCTCTTTGTTCAGGACGCCGGTGATGGCGCCCTCGAAGATGGTGTAGATGCGGTCGGAAAGACCCAGCAGTTCGGGCAGTTCGGATGAGATGACCACCACGCCTTTGCCCTGGTTGGCCAACTGCTGGATGATGCCGTAGATCTCGTACTTGGCGCCCACATCGATGCCCCGGGTGGGTTCATCCAGGATGAGGAGGTCCGGGTCCGTGAACATCCACTTCGCCAGGACCACCTTCTGCTGGTTGCCGCCCGAGAGCTTGGCGACGCCTTCCTCCACGGAGGGCGTCTTGGTACGCAGTGCCTTGCGGTACTGCTCGGCTACTGCGAATTCCTTGGCAGTGTCCACCACGCTGTTTCGGCTGATCTTCTTGAGGTTCGCTGAAACTGTGGTGGCCTTGATGTCATCGAGCAGGTTCAGACCCAGGGTCTTTCGGTCCTCCGTCACATAACCCAGTCCGGCGTCAATCGCCTGCCGAACGTTTTTGAGGACGACTTCCTTGCCGCCTTTGTAGATGTGGCCATCGATGAACCGTCCGTACGAGCGGCCGAAGACAGAACGGGCCAGTTCGGTGCGGCCGGCACCCATCAGCCCGGCGAATCCCACAATTTCCCCGCGGCGTACGAAGAAGTTCGAGCCCTTGCAGACAAGCCTGTCCTGGATGGCGGGGTGGCCAACGGTCCAGTCCTTGACTTCGAAGAACACCTCGCCGATCTTCGGCGTGTGGTCGGGGAAGCGGGACTCCAGGGCCCGGCCCACCATGCCCTTGATGATGCGGTCCTCGTCGACGCCGTCGGCCTTGACGTCGAGCGTTTCAATCGACTTGCCGTCCCGGATGATGGTGATCGAATCGGCGATCTGCTCGATCTCGTTGAGCTTGTGGGAAATGATGATCGAAGTGATGCCTTTGGCCTTGAGGCCCAGCATCAGGTCGAGGAGGTGCTGGGAATCGGATTCGTTCAGTGCAGCGGTCGGCTCGTCCAGAATGAGGATCTTGACTGACTTGTTCAGGGCCTTGGCGATCTCCACGAGCTGCTGCTTGCCGACGCCGATCTCCTTGATGGGGGTGTCCGGGTCTTCCCTGAGGCCCACCCGGGCCAGCAGCTCCGTAGACCGCTGCCGGGCCTCCGCCCAGTTGATGACGCCGCGTTTGGTCGGTTCGTTGCCCAGGAAGATGTTCTCCATGATGGACAGTTCCGGGATCAGGGCCAGCTCCTGGTGGATGATCACAATGCCGGCGTGCTCGCTGGCGCGGATGTCCTTGAACTGCTGGACCTCGGTCTGGTACACGATGTCGCCGTCGTAGCTGCCGTACGGGTAGACGCCCGAAAGCACCTTCATCAGCGTGGACTTGCCAGCGCCGTTTTCGCCGCAGATTGCGTGGATCTCGCCGGCCTTGACCCGGAGGCTTACTTCCGCCAAAGCCTTGACGCCGGGAAATTCCTTGGTAATTGAGCGCATCTCCAGGATGACCGGGTCAGTGTGCGTGGTGTGGGACGACATTTGTCCTTACGCCTCCAATGCATGACTTCTTTGTCCGCCCAGCAAAGCGCAGGGTCGTCTGATGAAAAAGTAAACTGGATCACCCGGGTTGTCGTCAAGTCTTTAACGCAATTACCGAGGTAACGAAACGGCTACGCACGCCGGATCCCGGCATGCTGGAACACCAGGGCGGCCGCTCCCAACGCCTCTGCTCGGTCCCCAAGCGAGGACATCGTCAGCGTGGTGGTCTCGCCGATCACCGGCACTGCATGCCGGATAAGCCCCCGCCGAATGGGGTCGAGCAGGAGGTCGCCCAGGCCCGCAAGGGGACCGCCCACCACGATGACTTCAGGGTTGATCAGGTTCGCTACGTTGCCCAGGGCGCGTCCAACTGCCAGGCCTGCATCGTCCACCACCCTGAGCGTGGCCGAGTCGCGCGCAAGGGCCTTGCGCACGATGTCCGCGGGTGTGAGGGGTGGGTCTTCCCCGCGGCCCAGCAGCTCCATCATGGTGGTGGTGGAGGCAATGGTTTCCAGGCAGCCACGGTTGCCGCAGCGGCACACGAGTCCGTGCTCGTGGATCGTTGCATGGCCGATTTCGCCGGTAATGCCAACGGTGCCGTAGTAGGGAGCGCCGTTGAGGATCAGGCCGGCCCCGATGCCCGATCCGATCTTGAGGAACATCAGGTTGCTCACGCCGGAATGCGGCCCCCATGTAACCTCGGACCAGGCGCCAAGATTGGCGTCGTTGTCAACGAATACGGGAATTTTGAGGGTTTCCTCCAGATGGTGAAGGATGTTGATTCCCACCCATTCCGGGAGGATGGCGCCCTGCGCCACGGTGCCGGTCCGGCGGTCGATGGGGCCGGGAATTCCGACGCCGGCGCCCACCACCAGAGTCCGGTCCACGCCGCTTTCCTGCAGCAGTTTGTCCAGTAACCCGACGGCTGCCCGGATGCCTTCCTCGGCTTGGTGGCCCAGCGGCAGCAGGACGGATTCCTCGGCGATCACGTGGTAGCTCAGGGACGCCAGGACCACGCGTAGGTGCCGCCGCCCGAAGTCGATTCCCACAGCCACCGCGCCGTTGCTGTTGAGCCGCACATTGAGTGCCCGGCGGCCGGAACTGGTGATCGGTTCGGTTGACGCCAGGCCCGCATCCTGCATAATTTTGACGATGTTGGAGATGGTGGCGGTGGAGAGGCCGGTCTGGCGCGCAAGCTCGGCCTGCGTGGCGGGCCCACCCATCAGGGTCTCGATGATCCGCTGCTGGTTCAACTGCCTCAGCGCGGACTGCGATCCTGGATTTTTGGGCTTGCTCCTCGTCGAGCGCGGTGTTGCGGACATGCAAAGAAGATTGCCCTATCTTGACGCTTGTAGTCAAGAAGTTAACGCAACGAGTCTGCGGTGTGAGACAAATTCATGGGACGATCCGTCCGTCCTGGGGCCTTGGCCGGTGCAATTGGCCTCGGATGCCGTTCAGGTCCGGTGGCTAGGCTGGAAAAAGCGGACGCATTGGCCGTCCCGATCATGTGAGGTGGTAACGGTGCTGCTGGCCCTGATGCAGGCAAACGCCCGCGTACTCGACGTGGAGGCAAACTACGCCGCCCTGGATGCGGCGGCCGGCGCCGCTGCCGCGGAAGGCGCGGCAGTCCTGGTCACCCCGGAGCTGTTTCCCGTGGGCTACGCGCCGCTGCGGCTCCGCGCGGAGCTGGACCCTGCCGTGCTTCCCGCCATCCGGGAGGCGCTGGCAGGCATCGCGCGCCGCCACGGAATCGGACTGGTCTACAGCCTGCCGTCGGTCACGGAAAGCGGCAGCTGGCACATCACCTCCACGCTGGTGGACGGCGCAGGCGCCGAACTCCTCACCTACGCAAAGGTGCACCTCTTTGGCGACGACGAGCGCGCGGCATTCAGCCCCGCGGAGGCGGGTCCCGCCGTCGTCGACTTCCACGGGTTCCGGACATCCATGGTGATCTGCTACGACGTGGAATTTCCCGAAACGGTCAGGGCCGCCGCGCTGGGCGGGGCAGAGCTGCTGCTGGTGCCGACCGCTCTGGCGCACGGCTTCGAGACGGTTCCCCAAGTGCTGCTCCGTGCCCGCGCGCTGGAAAGCCAACTGACCATCGCCTATGCCAACCACTCGGGAACCGAGGACGGCTGCGAATTCCTCGGCGGCAGTGTCATTGCCGGACCGGATGGTTCGCTGCTGGCCACGGCGGGACCGGAAGCCGAACTCCTGTACGCCGAGGTTGAACCGGACGCTGCCCGGAAAGCCCGTGAGGTGGTGCCCTACTTGCGGGAACGCCGCCCGGAGGTCTACCGTTCCTGGGGCATCTGAACGATCCCGTCCTCCAGGCCGTCCACGTACTGAAGGGCAATCAACAGCTCTGCCCGCACCTGGGCGGAACCAAGGTCCATGGCCAGCAGCTCGCCCAATGCATTGATCTGGCGCCGCACGCTGTTCCTGTGCAGCCCCAGGACTTTGGCAGTCGCATCCCAGTTGCCGTTTTCGCCCAGCCATGACTTCAGGACACTGAGTTGGGAGCTGATTCGGTCAGGCTCCTGCGCCAGGACCGGTTCCAGCAGCCGGGTGGCAAGCATGGTGCCGGCGCTGCGGCCCAACAGTCCAGCGACTGACCACGTGACGTCATCCACGCGCACACTTTGTCCGCTTGCCTGGACGCGGGACCGCAGCGACGCCGCGCGCTGGTACGCTCCCGCCAGTCCCGCCAGTTCGGTGGCATCCCCGATGACCAGGCGCCAGCCGAGCTTCTCGACTTCGCTGACCAGGGCATCATCAACCTTCAGCCGGGTGACGGCAGCGAACCCGTAGTCCGTGATCTCCACGAGTTTGGTGTCGAACAGCCGTCGCCACTGCAGCAGCTCCCGGACGGGACTGTCGCCCGCGGGCCACGTGCCCTGCTCCGCCTTGATACCTTGCACCACTCGAAGCGGCGCCGAACGGGTGGAGGAGGTGCTTTGGGCCAGCAGGTCCCTGAGCCCGTTGATGTGCCGCGTTCCGCCGCTGGCCAGGCTGTCCGGATGCAGAAGCAGCGCTGTGGCCAGCTGGCTCGGCGCGAGGGATCCGCTGGTCCGCTGCCGGACCAGCAGTTCCAGCAGCCCGACGGCGGATGAGACCACGCTGTTCTGCGAGGGCGTCAGCGGCTGGTCCGTCCCGAGAATCAAAGCGCCGAGATTGGCGTCCCGCGTGCTGCGCAGTGGATGCCCGAACACCAGGAAAGATCCGGGAATGTCGAACGAATCCATTTCCACCCGGGGGCCGCTGCCGCCGAGCAGCCGGTCGAGGATCGGCTGCAGCGCGGGAAATTCGACGCCGGTGCCCGCCCTGGCGCGGACCCTTCCGTCCGCGCCGACCAGCACTGCCCACACGGGAACCCGCTGGGCCAGGGCGGCCAGGAGTTCATGCTCTGGACGGGCGGAGAGGACTGCGCGCATCAGCTGTCGGTTGATGTCCGCCAGCTGCCTGAAGACTTTGGCGTTATCCGATTCGAGCAGCTGCGAAAATTCCAGCCCGATGGCAGCGAACGGCACAGTGCCGGGCACCTCAACCAGCGTCAGGTTATGCCGGATGCAGGCCTTCACCAGTGCCTCCGGCACTGCGTCGAAGTAGGGTTCCAGCCCGAAGCCCAGGGCCCCCACCCCGGCTCCCACCAGACGCCGCACGTACGCGTCAACCCAGGCCGGGTTGCTCGCCTCGCCCACAAACGGCAGCCCCGCCGTGAGGAGGAACTCACCGTCGAGCAGGTACGGTGTGGGGTCCTCCAGCTCGCTTGGCTCTACCCAGCGCAGCACGCCGGAACCGTTGCCGCCGTCATGCAGGATCGTCAACTCCGGCGGCAACTTGTCCAGGAACTGCTCCAACGTGACAGCGCTGATCGGCTCGGCTCCGGTGCCTCTTCCCGTTGCGGCTCTGGTGCCCGCTCCCGCAGCTTCAGACGGCATGCGGCACGCTGACTTCGGGATCCTGGTAGTCGGGGCACTCGTAGGCCCTGGGCAGCCGCGGCGCTATCCGGTTGATGATTTCGTCGCCGTGGCTGCCGATGGCCGAGCCCCATTCGTCCGCGCTCGCCGCGCCGGTGTCCGGATCGCCGAACAGCACGGCCGTGTCGCCGACGGAAACTCCGCAGGCTTCCGGACCGAGGTCCACCATGAACTGGTCCATGCACACCTTGCCGATCACGGGCACCCGCCTGCCGCCCAGTTGGACAATGCTGCGCCCCGAGATGCCTTTCGGGATGCCGTCCGCATAGCCGAGGGGGATCAGCCCCAGATACCTTGCCTCGTGGGTGATGGCCTGGTGTTCGTAGCTCACGCCGGTGCCGGCCGGAACCTTCTTCACGAGCACAACGGGAGCCGTGACAGTCAGGGCCGGGCGCAGCCCGAAATCCGCGGGGTCAAGATGGTCGGCGGGCGCCAGGCCATAAATGGCCAGCCCTGCCCGCACCATGTCGAAGGCAAATTCAGGGCGGTCCAGGATGTTGGCAGAGCTGGACACATGCCTCAGCTCCGGTTCCAGGCCGCCTTCCCTGGCCTGGCGTACGGCTTCCCCGAAGGCGTCCACCGCTGCGGCGTTCCCGGGGTGGGCCGGTACGTCGGCCCAGGCCAGGTGGGTCCAGATACCCCGGACAGTGAGGGTCCCCTCGAGTTCGGCGTCGCGTGCAGCGGCCACAAGGTCAGGCCAGTCTTCCACGCGTGCGCCGCCTCGGCTCAACCCGCTGTCCAGCTCAAGGTGGACCGCGGCCGGCCTTCCGAGCGTGCGGGCGATGCCGGCCACTACGTCGAGTTGGGCGGGGCTGCCCAAGGACATGTCGACGTCGTTTTCCACAGCTTCGCGAATGATCTCGCTGGACGCTGTGGCGAGGTACAGCCAGGACAGCACCGGCGCCGTGATGCCTGCGCGGCGTAGTGCAAGAGCCTCGGTGAGCTGTGCCGTTCCGAGCCAGTCGGCGCCGGCAGCGAGGGCAGCCTCTGCCACTTCGACAAGCCCGTGGCCATAGGCGTTGCCTTTCACCACCGCCATGAAATGCGGCGCGGGGGTGAGTGCCCGGAGGGCGCGGACATTATTGGAAATCGTGGCCAGATCAACGCTGACCCGGCCGGAAAGCGCTACCGAAGGCGCGCTGTTCTGTTGTGCATTACGTCTCATGCCAGAACACTATAGGTCATTTTGCACAATCGTGAGAGGTGGCTCACACGCCTAAGCTGGGCGAGGGGAAAATGACAACTACTCACGAACGGACGTCAACGATGACTGTGCCCACCTACACAGAACGCCGGCCGGCACCTCCTGCCGGCCGGCCCGGCCTGGCCGCGCAGCTGCTGCGCCGCAAGCCGATCGGACAGATGGTCAATGAAGCCGAAACAGGCCACGGCGGAACCCGCCTGGTCCGCAGCTTCGGCGTTTTCCAGCTGACAATGATCAGTGTCGGCGCCACCCTGGGAACCGGCATCCTGGTCATCCTCGGCGAATCCGTTCCCTTGGCCGGGCCTGCGATCTGGATCTCCTTCGCCATCGCTGGACTCGCCGCCTTGCTGTCGGCAGTGTCCTACGCCGAAATGGCCGGTCTCGTTCCGGTGGCAGGCTCCAGCTATTCCTACAGCTACGCCACTTTGGGCGAGGGCATGGCCTGGATCTGTGGCTGGTGCCTCGTGCTCGAATACGCAGTCTCGGTCGCGGCAGTGGCAGTTGGGGCCGGCCAGTACGTGAACGAGTCCCTGGCGGTCTTCGGCCAGTTCCTGCCCGACGCAATCTCCCAGCCCCCAGGAGACGGCGGGGTCGTGAACATCCCGGCAATGGTCATCGTTCTGCTCGCCATGATCTTGCTGGTCCGCGGCGCCAAGGAAAGCGCCTGGATAAACACCGTCATCGTAGTGGTCAAGGTGGGAATCCTGATCTTCTTCTGCGCAGTGGCTTTCACCGCCTTCAGCGCCGGCAACTTCGAGCCTCTCCTGCCTATGGGCGCAGCCGGTGTCTCAGCCGCCGCTTCCAGCGTCTTCTTCTCCTACATCGGCTTCGACGCGGCATCCACGGCCGGTGAGGAAGCCCGCAACCCCAAGCGCGACCTGCCGCGGGCCATCATGCTCTCCATGCTGATCGTCACCACCATCTATGTCCTGGTTGCCGTGGCCGCCGTCGGCGCCCGTCCCTGGGGCTGGTTCGATGGTAACGAAGCAGCACTCGTGAAGATCCTCGAGGAAACCACCGGGCAGCCGTGGATCGCCCTGGTCTTCGCCGTCGGCGCAGTCCTGGCCATCGCCAGCATCGTGCTGACTGTCCTTTACGGACAGACCCGCATTCTTCTCTCCATGGCGCGCGACGGGCTCATTCCAAAAATCTTCGGCCGGGTCTCCGCGAGGACCGGCACTCCGGTTGCCGGCACCCTGATCGTGGGCATCCTCGTGGCAGTCACGGCCGGCCTGGTCCCGCTGGGTGCCCTCGCAGACGCCACCAGCATCGGCACCCTCTTCGCGTTCGCCCTGGTCAACGTGGCCGTGATCTACCTCCGCCGCACCAGGCCCGAACTCAAGCGGACCTTCCGGGTCCCGCTGTTTCCGCTCACGCCGATCCTCGGCGCCCTGATGTGCGCGTACCTCATGGCCAACCTGGGCGCCGACACCTGGGTGACCTTCGGAATCTGGATGCTGGTGGGCCTGGCGGCCTACTTCGGCTACGGTCGACGGAACTCCAGGGTAGCGGCGCTGAGCCACGAGGAATACCGTGAGCTGAACAGGCAGGAATCTTCAACGCTGTCCACGCCCGAACAAACTAAGGCAGAGCTTTCATGACCGTCGCCACCGAACTCCCGGCCTCTGACCCGTCCAGCACACAGGCTGGCCCCATCACCATGCTGAACCCCGATTTTCCGTTCAGCTACGACCACTACCTCGCCCGCCCGGCAGGGCTCGGCGCGGTTCCGCCGGAGCTGTACGGCACCGAGGTGGCAGTTGTAGGGGCGGGCCTTTCGGGCCTCGTCACGGCCTACGAACTGATGAAGCTGGGCCTGCGCCCTGTCATCTATGAAGCCGACCAGATCGGCGGCCGCTTGCGGACGGCCGGTTTTCCGTCCGCTCCCGGCGTGGTGGCCGATCTGGGCGGCATGCGGTTCCCCGTGTCGGGCAGGGCTTTCTACCACTACGTGGACCTGCTAGGGCTGGACACCCAGGATTTCCCCAACCCGCTGGCACCCGTCACGTCCAGCACCGTGATCGAACTGGCTGGCCAGAAGTACTACGCCGAGACCGCCCAGGACCTGCCGCCGTTCTTCCGCGAGGTGGCCGACGCCTGGAAGGCAGCCGTGAACGACGGCGCCAAGTTCGTCGAAATGCAGGAAGCCATCCGGGCCCGGGACACGGGCCGGATTAAGGACCTCTGGAACGAGCTGCTGCCGCTCATGGACGAGCAGACCTTCTATGGGTTCATAGCCGGGAGCGAGTCATTCAAGGAAGCCGGCTTTGCGCACCGTGAGGCCTTCGGCCAGGTGGGTTTCGGCACCGGTGGCTGGGACACCGACTTCCCCAACTCCATCCTGGAAATCCTCCGCGTGGTCTACACCGACGCCGATGACCAGCACCGGCTCATCAGCGGGGGAGCGCAACGGCTGCCTGAGGCACTGTGGCAGCACGCGCCGTCGGGCATGGCCCACTGGCCCGACGGAACGTCCTTGGCGTCGCTCCACTCCGGCTCACCCCGCGGGGCTGTGGACAGGATCAGCCGCGATGCCGACGGCGACCTCCGGATCCGGGAACGCTGGGGCCGCGAAGCCAGCTACCCCGCCGTGGTCACCACGTGCCAGTCCTGGCTGCTGTCCACACGCATCCACACCGAGGAGGCACTGTTCCCGGCCGAACTGTGGACCGCGATCGAGCGTTCGCACTACATGCAGTCATCCAAGACGTTTGTGATGGTGGACCGGCCGTTCTGGAAGGACATTGATCCGGACACCGGCCATGAGGTCCTGTCCATGACCCTCACGGACCGGCTGAACAGGGCCACCTACCTCCTGGACGACGGCCCGGACAAGCCTGCCGTGATCCTGCTGTCCTACACGTGGAACGATGACGCGCTCAAATGGCTGGCGCTGGACGCCGACGAACGCGTTGAGCTGATGCTGCACTCGCTCGAGCAGATTTACCCGGGCGTGGACATCGCCAGCCACATCGTGGGCCAGCCCATCACCGTTTCCTGGGAAGCGGACCCCAACTTCATGGGTGCCTTCAAAGCGAACCTGCCGGGGCATTACCGCTACCAGCAGCGACTCTTCACGCACTTCAAGCAGGACAAACTGCCCGAATCCCAGCGCGGGATCTTCCTCGCCGGTGACGATGTGTCCTTCACCGCGGGCTGGGCCGAAGGCGCCGTAACCACCGGCCTGAACGCGGTTTGGGGTGTGGTGAACCACCTGGGCGGTTCATCCGCGCCTGGCAACCCCGGGCCGGGTGAGCTCCTGGACTCGATCGGCCCGATCAGCCTGGACTGAGCAGGTGGGACTAGCCGTGCAGTTCCCGGTGCGCCCGGGCCAGTTCGACGTAGCGGGCGGCGTTGGCCTTCACGCCGTCGAACTCCTCGTCCGTGAGTTCCCGCCGTACCTTTGCGGGGACCCCGGCGACGAGTGACCGGGGCGGCACAATAGTCCCCTCCAGGACAACGGCGCCGGCTGCCACGAGCGAGCCGGTGCCGATCACCGCGCCGTTAAGCACGGTGGCACCCATGCCGATCAGGCAGTCGTCCTCCACGGTGCAGCCATGGACGACGGCGGCATGTCCCACACTGACCCCGGCCCCGACTGTGCAGGGGAAGCCCGGATCGGCGTGCAGCACCACGTTGTCCTGCAGGTTGCTGCCGGCGCCCACGCTGATGGCTGCAGTGTCAGCCCGGACCGAGACACCGTAGAACGCGCTGGACTCTTCTGCGAGGGTTGCGTTGCCGATGATCGACGCTGTCGGGGCGACGAAGGCGGATTCGTGGACGGCCGGAGTGTTCCCGGCGAAAGTGTGAAGAGGAGCCATGGGCCAAGCCTAGGACATCCCCCCGCCCAAGTAAGTAGCGGCAGATGTCCTTATGAGCCCTCAAAACGACATCTGCTGCTACTTAGTTGGGGCGGGGGTGCGGAGGATCAGGAACTGGTAGTGCTGCGTCCAGATCCCCCCACCCGGGCCGGATTCCTCGCCGTTGCCTTCCGGCCAGGTGACAAAGTCCTCGATGGCACCGTGCCGGCCAAAGACCTGCCGCACAGTCGCGTCGCTGCGGCGGCAGAAGAACCGGCGGGGTTCGACGTCGTCCTCGGGGTTCAGGACCTCTTCATCCTCACCGGACCAGAGGCCGACGGCGATGGGGGCCCCGGGTGCCGCGACGCGCACCAGTTCGCGCAGGACGCCGTCAATGTCAGTGGCAGGGACGTGCAGCAGCGTGCTCATGGTCCAGAGGGCAGGGAAGGTTCCGTCGGCGAAGGGCAGCTGCCGGGCGCTGGCCACGGAGACGTCCAGGCCCTTCGCCCGGGACCTGCGGACGTGCTCCTCGGAGAGGTCGACGCCGGTGTAATGGATGCCGGCCCGGACAAACTGCAGGCCATCAAGCCCCATGCCGGAGCCGATCTCCAAGACGTTGTGCCGGCCCTCGGCCTTGAGCAGGGCAATGAATCGTCGGCACTGTTCCACCCGCCGGGGCGCCAGCGGATGATCCCAGCCGGACGCCGCTCGGCGGTTATAGAACTCGGCGAGACGCTGCTCGCTGCCGGGTTCCTCCACTACATTCCCAGCTGCGTCCATAGCTCACGACCTTAGATAGGAGACCGCCTAGTTAAACACCACTGTCCGGTTGCCGTCCAAGAGGACCCGGTGTTCGGCATGCCACTGGACGGCCTGCGTCAGCGTGCGGCCCTCCACGTCCCGGCCCATCTGCACGAACTGCTCCGGAGTGCGGGCGTGGTCCACACGGATGACTTCCTGCTCGATGATGGGCCCCTCGTCCAGCGCGGCCGTGACGTAGTGGGCAGTGGCGCCGATCAGCTTCACGCCGCGGGCATGAGCCTGGTGGTAGGGCTTGGCGCCCTTGAAGGACGGCAGGAACGAGTGGTGGATATTGATGGCCTTGCCGGTGAGCTCCGCGCACAGGTCATCCGAAATGATCTGCATGTAGCGTGCCAGGACGGTGAGTTCGATGTTGTGCTCAGCCATGAGGGCACGCAGCTTGTCCTCGGCCTGGGCCTTGGTGTCCGGGGTGACCGGGATGTGGTGGAACGGGATGCCATAGAACTCGGCCAGCCCGGCAAGGTCACGGTGGTTGGAGACGATGGCCGGGATCTCGATGGGCAAGGTGCCGGAGCGCTGCTGGAACAGGATGTCGTTGAGGCAGTGCGCGGACGTGCTGGCCATCAGGAGCGTGCGCACCTTCTGGCCCACGGGGTTGAGGCTCCACTGCATGCCGAAGGAGTGGGCCACCGGCTCAAGGGCGGCCTGGACCTCGGCCCGGGAGGCCGTCGTCGTCGCTTCCACCCGCATAAAGAAGTTACCGGTTGCGGGGCTGCCATACTGCTGCGAGTCCAGAATATTACAGCCCGCCACCAGCAGCGCTCCGGCCACTGCGTGGACAATTCCGGGGCGGTCCGGGCAGGACAAGGTCAATACGTAAGCTCGGTTCAGCTGCTCTTCAGTCACGACTACAAGCCTACCCGCGCGGCCCGCCCGCGTTTGGTAGTCTGGTGGGGTCGCAACTGGCGTTGGGTGGCTAACCACCAGGGAGTGGCAATCACGAAGACCACGGATCGTACGCCTGGGCCGAGGGTCATGTCTTACCGGAACTGCACCCTCTGAGGGTGCGGTTCGCTTTCACGCCCTGTCATCAAGGGGCGGTGATGTGCGCCAGCCGGTAGCCTGACCTTAGCAGTGCCCGTATCCCTAGCCAGGAGTTTTTCGTGACTACTACCGCCACCACAACAGCCGCAGTCAGCAACCAGTCGCTGGCCGAGCTTGACCCCGAAATCGCAGCAGTCCTCAGCCAGGAACTTGGCCGCCAGCGCGGCACCCTGGAAATGATCGCCTCCGAAAACTTTGCCCCGCGCGCCGTGATGGAAGCCCAGGGCTCCGTCCTGACCAACAAGTACGCCGAGGGCTACCCGGGCCGCCGTTACTACGGCGGCTGCGAATACGTGGACATCGCGGAGCAACTGGCCATCGACCGCGTCAAGGCACTGTTCGGTGCCGAGTACGCCAACGTCCAGCCGCACTCCGGTGCCCAGGCCAACGCCGCAGCACTGTCCGCCATGATCACCCCCGGTGACAAGATCCTGGGCCTGTCCCTGGCCCACGGCGGCCACCTGACCCACGGCATGAAGCTCAACTTCTCCGGCAAGCTCTACAACGTGGCTGCCTACCAGGTGGAGCCGGACAACTTCCGCATTGACATGGACAAGCTGCGCGAACAGGCCATCGCCGAGAAGCCCCAGGTCATCATCGCCGGCTGGTCCGCCTACCCGCGCCACCTGGACTTCGCGGCCTTCCGCTCCATCGCCGATGAAGTGGGCGCGCTGCTCTGGACCGACATGGCACACTTCGCCGGACTGGTGGCTGCGGGGCTGCACCCGAGCCCGGTGCCGTACTCCGACGTCGTCACCTCCACCGTGCACAAGACCCTCGCCGGCCCGCGCTCCGGTGTGATCCTGGCCAAGCAGGAGTGGGCCAAGAAGATCAACTCCAACGTCTTCCCGGGCCAGCAGGGCGGGCCGCTCATGCACGTCATTGCAGCCAAGGCCGTCGCCTTCAAGATCGCCGGCACCGAGGAATTCAAGGAGCGCCAGGAGCGTGTCCTCGAAGGCGCCAAGATCATCGCTGACCGCCTCAACCAGTCCGACGTCGCCGACGCCGGCGTCTCCGTCCTCACCGGCGGCACCGACGTGCACCTGGTCCTGGTGGACCTGCGCAACTCCCAGCTCGACGGCCAGCAGGCCGAGGACCTCCTGCACTCCGTGGGCATCACCGTCAACCGCAATGCGGTTCCGTTCGACCCCCGCCCGCCGATGGTCACCTCCGGCCTGCGTATCGGCACCCCGGCCCTCGCCACCCGCGGCTTCGGCGCTGCCGAGTTCACCGAGGTGGCAGAGATCATCGCCACTGCACTGAAGGCCGGCACCGCCACGGATGTCGAGGCACTGCAGTCCCGCGTGGACAAGCTCGCCGCCGATTTCCCGCTGTACCCGCAGCACGAGCAGTGGTAGTCCATGACCACTGAGACTGGAACTGCACAGATTCTTGACGGCAAGGCCACCGCCGCTGCCATCAAGGCCGAGCTGACCGAACGCGTGGCCGCACTCAAGGCCATGGGCGTCACCCCCGGACTGGGCACCGTTCTGGTGGGCTCCGACCCCGGGAGCACCTGGTACGTGGGTGGCAAGCACAAGGACTGCGCCGAGGTGGGTATCACGTCGATCCGCCGCGACCTGCCGGAGGAGACCACGCAGGACGAACTCCTGGCCGTGGTCCGCGAGCTGAACGGGAACCCGGAATGCACCGGCTACATCGTGCAGCTTCCCTTGCCCAAGCACATCAATCAGGACGTCATCCTGGAGGCTATGGATCCGGATAAGGACGCCGACGGCCTGCACCCCATGAACCTGGGCCGCCTGGTGGCCAACGTCAGCGGACCCATGACCTCGCCGCTGCCGTGCACCCCCAAGGGCTGCGTGGAGCTCCTCACCCGGCACGGCATCAGCCTCAAGGGCAAGCGCGTCCTCGTGGTGGGCCGCGGCGTGACCATCGGGCGTCCCGTCGGGCTGCTGCTGACCCGCAAGGACGTCAATGCCACGGTCATCCTGGCGCACACCGGGACCGTGGACCTGGCCGGCGAACTCCGCCAGGCCGACGTCGTGATCGCCGCCGCGGGAGTCCCGCACATGATCAAGGCCGCGGACCTGAAACCGGGCGCAATAGTGCTCGACGTCGGCGTGAGCCGTGTTGACGACGGCAACGGTAAGGCAGTGGTCACCGGAGACGTGGACCCCGCTGCGGCCGACGTCGCCGCGTGGATCTCCCCGAACCCGGGCGGCGTGGGGCCGATGACCCGCGCCATGCTGCTCGCCAATGTGGTGGAGACCGCGGAGCGCCAGGCGGGAATCGCCTAGTTTCGTTCCTTTACAGCAACGCCCGACGGCGGCCCGCACCTTCACTGAAAGGTGCGGGCCGCCGTCGGACTTTTGGAGTGGAACCGGAACCTACTTCAGCTGGCCGCGGACCTCCCCGCCGGGGAAATCGGCGTTATGCACGTTGACGTAGTAGTCGCCTGGGATGGCTTCGATGGCGGCCAACACGGCCGAGTCCGCCGTAGTGCAGGTTTCAACCGTCCAGTCCGTGCCGCTGCCCACTTCCAGCCCAACAACGACAGGGCCGGCCACGTTGCGGGACGCGACGTGGATATGGGCTGCCGTGGCAGGAGCGGACAGATCACGGACGGTCAGCGTATAGCAGAGCTCGTCATCGTCGATGGTGTAGCTGAAGGATCCGCTGGCCCCGGTGCGGACAGGGTCGGCTTCCTGGCCGGTGTTGAGCGGAATGGCGGGAGCGGCGCCCGGTTTCGCCTCCGCAGGGGCGGTGATCCCCACGAGGGAGATGATGGCTGCGGCCACCGCGGCTGTCCTGAACGCGTGACTTTTCATGATGTGTCCTCAGATAGACAAATGAACTTCTACCCCTAGCCCGATTCACGCTACGCCGCGCCCTGATCAGGCACAATAGCGTCCCGGGCCCGGGTGTTCGCCGGGGGTGGAAGGTGCGTTGGGGCTCTGCTGCGTTTGAGACAATAGACGCATGCGATCTCTGGGTAACACTCAATCTCCGTCCGGCCGGTCCAAGGGCGGCTTCTCCATGCTGCGGATCAGCGGTCCGGGAATGATGGTCTTTGTCATCGCGTTCATCGTTGCCGTGATCTTTGCCGCGAACCAGAACGACGTCGTGGGCTGGGTTGTCGCCATCATCGCCGCCTTCTGGCTGGCCCTCGCAGCGTTCGTGGTGTTCAGTATCCAGAAGGCCGCCAAAAAAGCCGGCGCCAAGCTGACGGAAGCCCAGAACGCCTTCAACAGCGCAGCCGGCCGCGCGCCGTCGTCGTCGTCGGCCGACCATGGCGGCACCCGCGTGGTGTACGAGCGGAACGAAGCGGACGACGTCCGCGACCTCAAGCTGGACCACTCCTTCAAGATTGTCCAGGTCCAGATCCAGGTAGTGGAGAAGGAACGCGCCAAGGGTGAGGCAGCGGACCAGGACACGATCCGCCGGGCGCTGGAGACCATCGAGATCACCGCCACCAACGCCCGCGACATGATCCGCGCTGCCGGCGACACCGGCGACCCGGTCAGCGGAACCATCATCGACTAGAGTAGTGCGGGTGATCTCGGCATTGAAGAAGGACCACCTTCGCATCGCATCAGTCAACGTCAACGGCCTCCGGGCTGCCTACAAGAACGGCATGGCGGCATGGCTGGAGCCCCGCGAGGTGGACATTCTCTGCCTCCAGGAAGTCCGGGCCCCTGACGCGATCGTGCGCCAGCTGCTCGGTGACGGCTGGCACATCCTGCACGCCGAAGCCGAGGCCAAAGGCCGCGCCGGCGTCGCCATCGCGTCCCGTGAAGAGCCGCTGGACACCCGCAACGGCATCGGCGACGACTACTTCGCCACCGCCGGACGCTGGGTGGAGGCTGACTTCAGGGTGGCCGACGCCGAGGGGAACCCCGCCCAGCTGACCGTTGCCAGCGCCTACGTGCACTCCGGTGAAGTGGGCACGCAGAAGCAGGTGGACAAGTACCGCTTTTTGGATGTCATGAGCACGCGCCTGCCGGAACTGACCAAGCACAGCGACCACGCACTGGTGGTGGGGGACCTCAACGTGGGCCACACGGAACGGGACATCAGGAACTGGAAGGGCAACGTCAAGAAGGCCGGCTTCCTGCCCGACGAACGTGCCTATTTTGACCGCTTCTTCGGCGAGGACATCGGCTGGAAGGATGTCCACCGTGGCCTGGCGGGCGACGTCGACGGTCCCTACACCTGGTGGTCACAGCGCGGGCAGGCGTTCGACAACGACACCGGCTGGCGCATCGACTACCACCTGGCCACCCCGGACCTCGCCGCCGCCGCGTTCTCGGCAGTGGTTGACCGGGCGCCCTCGTGGGACACCCGCTTCTCTGACCATGCCCCGCTGGTAGTGGACTACCGGCTCTAAGCCCCGAAGGTTTTTCCCCATGACTAGCCCGACCTCCCCGGTGACCAAGAAACGCATCCTCTCCGGCGCCAAGCCCACGGCTGACTCCCTGCACCTGGGCAACTACATTGGCGCTGTCCGCAACTGGGTAGACATGCAGGCCGAATATGATGCCGTCTTCTTCATCCCGGACCTTCACGCCATCACCGTGGACTTCGATCCCGCCGAGCTCGCCAAGCGGACCCGGGTGGTTGCCGCTCAGTACATTGCCGCCGGCATCGACCCGGACAAAAGCATCTTCTTTGTGCAGTCCCACGTCCCCGAGCACGCCCAGCTGGCCTGGGCCCTGAACTGCATCACCGGCTTCGGCGAAGCGTCCCGGATGACACAGTTCAAGGACAAGACCCAGAAGTCGGGCGCGGACGCCGCAACACTGGGCCTGTTTGCCTACCCCACGCTCATGGCAGCCGACATCCTCCTGTACCAGACGGACCTCGTGCCGGTGGGCGAGGACCAGCGGCAGCACCTGGAGCTCACCCGGAACCTGGCCCAGCGCTTCAACACCCGCTACGGCCACACGTTCACCGTGCCGGAGGCCACCATCCTCAAGGCCAGCGCCAAGATCTACGACCTGCAGAACCCCAGCGCCAAGATGTCCAAGACAGGGGAGTCGCCCAACGGTTCCATCCAACTGCTGGAGGACCCCAAGATCGCTGCAAAGCGGATCAAGTCCGCGGTCACTGACACCGGATCCGAGGTCCGGTTCGATGCCGAAGCCAAGCCCGGGATCTCCAACCTCCTCACCATCTACTCCACGCTCACCGGAAAGTCCGTGGCTGAGCTGGAGACGGAGTATGAGGGCAAGATGTACGGCCACCTGAAAGTGGACCTTGCAGAAGTTATGGTGGACTTCATCACGCCGCTGCGGAACCGCACCAACGAACTGATGGCTGACCCGGCCGAGCTGGACCGGCTGCTGGCCCAGGGCGCCGAGCGGGCCAGGGAAATCGCCGCAGTGACCCTTGGCCAGGTCTATGAGCGCATGGGCTTCCTGCCGTCCCTCAGCCTCGCAGGGGTCCGCTAGCTCGATGTCGGCCGCCAGCAATGTCAGTGAAGGAATGAGCGTAGGCGTCATTCTGGGATTCCCCCCTGCCATCGCCGAGGAACTTCAACGGTGGCGCGCCTCCTTCGGGGACCCGATGGCGGGGGTGGTGCCCGCACACATCACGCTGGTCACCACCACGCCCACCCAGGACTGGGCAGCCACCCAGGCGCACGTCCGCGACGTGGCGCGGCGGCAGGTCCCGTTCATGGTCACCATCGCCGGGACCGGAACGTTCCGGCCGGTCTCCCCGGTGGTTTACATCAACGTCGAGGACGGGTTCGACTCCTGCGTGGAGCTCCACGAAAAACTCCAGACGGGCCCGCTGCAGCGCGAGTTGCCGTTCTCGTACCATCCGCATGTCACCATCGCCCACGATGTCGCGCCCGAAAGCCTGGACGAAGCCGAAACGGTGCTTGAAAGTTACCGGGCGACGTTCCCGGTGGTTAGCATGGGACTCTACGAGCACGATGCCGACGGCATTTGGCAGCTACGGGAAGAGTTGGACTTTGGGACCGAAACTGACGACGGCGGGTCCTTCGCCGCGGACGCCGACGCAAACGGAGCCACCGCTCCCCACTGAACAGGCCCGCCTAAAGCTCGCCGTCATCCAGAAACGGATGGAGTGGGGCAAAGCCAGAAGGTCCGACGGCGGCCCGGTGGCCAGCTCGCTGGCGATGCTCCAGTGGCTGCTGGCCAGGCTTAATGCCTTCCGCCCGATGCGCGCGTGGCAGCACTACAACCTCCAGCATGGCCCGTTGATGAGCGCCGGCATCGGCTTCAACATGTTCTTCTCCATCACCGGCTTGTTGGCCACGGGTTTCTCCGTTGCCGGCCTGGTGCTGCGGGGCCAGCCTGCCCTGCTGGACACCATCATCGCCAGCGTGGCCAGGAGTGCACCCGGACTGCTGAAGGTGGGCGGGGGAGAAGGACTGGTTGCTCCGAATGACCTCCTGAACCCCGACGGCCTCGGCTGGACCGCCGTGATTGCTGCCGTGGTTACGGTCATCACGTCCCTGGGCTGGATCGCCGGACTCCGCGACGGCCTGCGCGGTGTGGTGCAGTTGCCGCCCCTTAAAATCAACCCGATTGTCCTTAAACTGCGCGACGCCGGCACCCTCGTGCTCCTGGGAGTGGCACTGGTGATCAGTGCCGGAGCTTCCCTGGTGTTCGGCACGGCGGCTGGCTGGGTCACGGACTTCCTACAGCTGGATCCGGCGGTGGCAGGGCCGCTGACCACGGTGATCAAGATCGGTGTGCCGCTGACGCTCAACTGGGTCACGGCCGTCATCATGTTCCGACTGGCCGGTGGGCTCAAGCTCTCCCGGAGGGCACTCCTGGAGGGGACCATCCTTGCCGCGGTGGGCACCACCGTCCTGCAGGTCTTCAGCACCGAACTGCTGGCCGGTGCGGGACGGAACCCCATCCTGGCACCGTTTGCCATCATCATCGGCCTGCTGATCTGGTTCAACCTGGTCAGCCAGGTTTACCTGGTGTCCGCCGGCTGGTCCACCATCCGCGAAGAGGACCTCAGGAGCGCACCTGCCGGCCAGGACAGGGCCCTGTGGGGCTCCCGGCAGGTCCAGCCCGGCAAGGTCCCCGTGGAGGCCCACAGCGACGGAAAGGGCCCCGGCGCCGGGCAGCAGGGCAGCCCGGCGGTTACTTCCCGGCGTCGAGGTACTGGTCGGCCCAGGCAGAAATAATCCTGGCGGCCCGGGCTGCCTGGCCCTTGCCGGTGAGCAGGTGGTCGCTGCCCTCGAGCGAGACGAAGTTCCGCGGATGGCGTGCCGTCTGGAAGATGGTGCTGGCGTTCTCGATGCCCACGGTGTTGTCCGTGGGGGAGTGGAGGACCATCAGCGGCTTGTGCAGTTGCCGGATGCAGTCCGTGAGGTCCGCGTTCTCCAGGTCCTCCACAAAGTGCTTCCGGATCTCCACGCGTTTCCCGCCGAGGTCCACTTCCGCGCTGCCCTCGCTGAGGATCTTGTCCAGTGCGGCGTCAAAGACGTGGGCCACGTGCTTGGGTGAGAACGGGGCCGCCACTGTTGCGACGGCGTCGAGCTCCGGGATCTGGCGGGCGGCCGAAAGCACCGCCGCGCCGCCGAAGGAGTGTCCCACCAGCAGGGAGATGGCCTTGCCCTGGCTGCGCATGAACTCTGCTGCCACCACGGTGTCCGCCACCTTGTGGCTGAAGGAACCCTCCGACCAGTGGCCGGCTGACTCGCCCAGCCCCAGGTTGTCGAAGCGGAGCATCCCGATGCCGGTGTCGGCCAGTGCCTTGCACATCCGGGACGCCGCCGGGCTGTCCTTGCCCAGGGTGAAGCCGTGGGAGAAGACGCCCCAGCCCCGCACCGGCCCCTCAGGGACGTCGATGATGCCGGACAGGAGCTCGCCGGTGGAACCTTCGAAGCTGACTTTTTCGGAGCGGGACATCGCGTGCTGCTTTCATTGGTGCCGTCACGTGTTAAACAACGACGGCGCCCATCCCACCTAAGGTGGGTGACGCCGTCGTAAGCAAGAACCTGAATTAGATCTTACGGGAGAGAATTGCCTGCTTGACTTCGGCGATTGCCTGGGTCACCTGGATGCCGCGGGGGCATGCTTCGGAGCAGTTGAAGGTGGTGCGGCAACGCCACACGCCTTCCTTGTCGTTCAGGATTTCCAGGCGCATGTCGCCGGCATCATCACGGGAATCGAAGATGAAGCGGTGGGCGTTGACGATCGCGGCCGGGCCGAAGTACTGGCCATCGGTCCAGAAGACCGGGCAGGAGGACGTGCACGCCGCGCAGAGGATGCACTTGGTGGTGTCGTCGAAGCGCTCACGGTCCTCGGCGGACTGCAGGCGTTCCTTCGTAGGCTCGTGGCCCTTGTTGATCAGGAACGGCATGACTTCGCGGAAGGACTGGAAGAACGGCTCCATGTCCACGATCAGGTCCTTCTCCACCGGCAGGCCCTTGATGGGCTCAACGGTGATGGGCTTGGTGGTGTCCAAGTCCTTCAGGAGCGTCTTGCAGGCAAGGCGGTTGCGGCCGTTGATGCGCATGGCATCGGAACCGCAGACACCATGGGCGCAGGAACGACGGAACGAAACGCTGCCGTCAATTTCCCACTTGACCTTGTGCAGGGCGTCCAGCACGCGGTCGGTGCCGTACATGGTCACCTTGAAGTCTTCCCAGGTGGCGTCCTCAGACACCTCAGGATTGTAACGGCGGACGCGCAGGGTGACGTCGAACGTGGGGATCTCTCCGCCGCCTCCGATGTGTGCGGGCAGTTCGATCTTGGAGGCTGGCTCAGCAAGTTCAGCGGTCATCTTAGTACTTCCTCACCATCGGCTCGTAGCGGGTAAAGACAACCGGTTTGGTGCCCAGACGGATGCCGGCGATTGCCTCTGCCGAGCCGTCGGCCGGGGCGTGGTCATCCTTGTATGCCATGGAGTGCTTCATGAATTTTTCGTCGTCGCGCTCCGGGAAGTCCTCGCGGAAGTGTCCGCCTCGGGATTCCTCACGGTGCAGGGCAGCCACGGTCATGACCTTGGCCAGTTCCAGCAGGAAGCCCAGCTCAACGGCCTCGAGCAGGTCCAGGTTGAAGCGCTTGCCCTTGTCCTGGACGCTGATCTTCTTGTAGCGGGCCTCGAAGGACTCGATATCCGTCAGGACCTGGTTCAGTGTGTCAGCCGTACGGAACACCTGCATGTTGGCGTCCATGGTGTCCTGGAGTTCCTTGCGGATCACCGCCACCTTCTCGTCGCCGGTGCCGTTGCGGGCAATGTCCAGCAGTTCGATGGTGTAGGCCTCCGGGTCCTCCGGGAGGTCCACGAAGTCAGCAGTCTTGGCGTACTCCGCGGCGGCGATGCCGGCGCGCTTGCCGAACACGTTGATGTCCAGCAGTGAGTTGGTGCCCAGACGGTTGGAGCCGTGGACCGAAACGCAGGCAACCTCGCCGGCGGCGTACAGGCCCGGGACCACGGTCTCGTTGTCCTGCAGGACTTCGGTAGTGATGTTGGTGGGGATGCCGCCCATGGCGTAGTGCGCCGTGGGGAACACCGGAACCGGCTCCGTGTACGGTTCCACACCCAGGTAGGTGCGGGCGAACTCGGTGATGTCCGGGAGCTTGGCGTCGATGTGGGCCGGCTCCAGGTGGGTCAGGTCCAGGAGGACGTAGTCCTTGTTCGGGCCGCAGCCGCGGCCTTCACGGACTTCGTTGGCCATGGAGCGGGCCACGATGTCACGCGGTGCAAGGTCCTTGATGGTGGGGGCGTAGCGCTCCATAAAGCGCTCACCCTCGGAGTTACGCAGGATGGCGCCCTCGCCGCGGGCGGCTTCGGACAGCAGGATGCCCAGGCCGGCGAGGCCTGTCGGGTGGAACTGGAAGAACTCCATGTCCTCCAGCGGAATGCCCTTGCGGAACGCGATGCCCATGCCGTCGCCGGTCAGGGTGTGGGCGTTGGAGGTGGTCTTGAAGACCTTGCCGGCGCCGCCGGTAGCGAAGATCACGGACTTGGCCTGGAACACGTGCAGCTCACCGGAGGCGAGGTCGTAGGACACGACGCCGGCAACACGCTTCTGCTTGTATGGCGTGCCGTCCTCGCGGACAGCGTCTTCTTCGACCGTCAGGAGGTCAAGGACGTAGTACTCGTTGTAGAACTCCACGTTGTGCTTGACGCAGTTTTGGTACAGCGTCTGCAGGATCATGTGGCCGGTGCGGTCAGCTGCGTAGCAGGCGCGGCGGACCGGGGCCTTGCCGTGGTCGCGGGTGTGGCCGCCGAAGCGGCGCTGGTCGATGCGGCCTTCGGGCGTGCGGTTGAACGGCAGGCCCATCTTTTCCAGGTCCAGCACGGCGTCGATGGCTTCCTTCGCCATGACCTCGGCGGCATCCTGGTCAACCAGGTAGTCGCCGCCTTTAATGGTGTCAAAGGTGTGCCATTCCCAGTTGTCTTCTTCGACATTGGCAAGGGCCGCACACATGCCACCCTGCGCCGCACCGGTGTGCGAGCGGGTGGGGTAGAGCTTGGTCAGTACTGCTGTTCGCGCGCGCTGACCGGACTCGATCGCGGCGCGCATGCCAGCGCCACCGGCACCGACGATGACGACGTCGTACTTATGGACCTGCATACTTGGGCGCTCTTTCTCTCAAAATTCGCTATAAAACAACGGGCGGGCGTTGCCTGCACCGCAAAATACAGCCTGCGGCTCACCGCGGGCAGCGGATGATCTGGCTACGCGGGGCAGAAGCCGCCGGGCAGCGGAACGCCGTCAACCACGGGGCACGGGTTGAAGGTGAAGATCACCAGGGTGCCAAGGACGATGATCACGGTGGTGGCCGCGTAGAGGACGATCTTGAGCCAGAGTCGGGTGGAATCCTTCTCGGCGTAGTCGTTGATGATGGTGCGTACGCCGTTGGTGCCGTGCAGCATGGCCAGCCACAGCATGGCGAGGTCCCAGACCTGCCAGAACGGGTCAGCCCACTTGCCGGCGACGAACCCGAAGTCGATGGCGTGGATGCCTTCGCCCACCAAGAGGTTCACGAAGAGGTGCCCGAAGATGAGCACCACCAGCACTACGCCGGAAAGGCGCATGAACAGCCAGGCGAACATTTCGAAGTTGCCCCGGCTTGTGCCGGTGCGGCGGTACTGGGGGGAGATTTTCCCACTGCGTGGGCTGTCGATCGTTGCAGTCATGGCTCAGTGACCTCCGAGGGCGAGGGAAAGGTGGCGGATGGAGAAGCCGACCATAACAACTACCCACAGGGCCAGGACGGTCCAGAGCATCTGGCGCTGGTACTTGGCGCCCTTCTTCCAGAAGTCGACGGCGATGATCCGCAGCCCGTTAAAGGCGTGGAAGACAATCGCGGCAACCAGGCCCGTTTCACCCAGGGCCATCAGGGGGTTCTTGTAGGCACCGATAACAGCCGTGTAGGCCTCCGGGGACACACGCACCAATGAGGTGTCCAGCACATGGACCAACAAGAAGAAAAAGATCACTACACCGGTAATCCGGTGTCCTACCCAGGACCACATGCCTTCACGGCCGCGGTACAAGGTGCCAGCTGGTTTTGTCGGCACTGATAAACCTCCCTGCAACACAGCGGCGCTGGCATGAGATCCACGCGGGGGGAACGCCTGCTGCGAGAGCAACTCGTAGCTCAGGCCTAAATCTAGGCTTCGCTCACAGCTTATTCAATTTAGGAACTCCTTGGTGACCCCGCAATGCCTGCCTTTTGCCTGCAGATGAGACGAACACCACACCATGGCGCGCCTGCGGGAGTTGTGCGGAGGGTTCTGAAAGGGCAGTTCACGGCTCGTCAGCTAAAGTAGCCGTGATGAGTACAGACAAAGTGACAAGCCCGGATTCACCCCTGAACCGCTTTATTGCGGTCATTCCGGCAGGCGGAGTGGGGACTCGCCTCTGGCCCCTGTCACGGGCAGCAGCTCCCAAATTCCTCCATGACCTCACCGGGTCCGGAAGCACTTTGCTGCGCGCCACCTACGACCGCCTCGAGCCGCTGGCCGGCAGGCGCGTCCTTGTGGTGACCGGCACTGCACACCGGGCCGCTGTCTGCCGGCAGCTGCCCGAGGTCCAGGAGTCGGACCTCGTCCTGGAGAGCGAGCCCAAGGATTCCGGTGCGGCCATCGGCCTGGCTGCCGCCATCCTGTACCAGCGCGACCCGGACACCATCATGGGTTCCTTCGCCGCTGACCAGGTCATCAGTCCTGACCACCTGTTCCAGCAGGCCGTCCGCGAGGCCATCCACACGGCCGCCGCCGGCAAGATCGTGACCATCGGCATCAAGCCGACCCATCCGTCCACCGGGTTCGGTTACATCCGCGCCGGCGAGGAACTCAACATCGAAGGTGCGCCCAGCGCCCAGGCCGTGGTGGAGTTCGTGGAGAAGCCGGACGAGGAAGTCGCCCAGCAGTATGTGGACAGCGGTGAGTATGTCTGGAACGCAGGAATGTTCGTGGCTCCCGTTGCCCTGATGCTGAGGCACCTTGAGGCCAACCAGCCGGAGCTGTTCAAGGGCCTGCAGGAGATCGCCCAGGCCTGGGACACTCCCGAACGTGATGTCGTCACAGCCCGCGTCTGGCCCACGTTGCCCAAGATCGCCATTGACTATGCAGTGGCCGAGCCTGCCGCCGCTGCCGGCGATGTTGCCGTTGTGCCGGGCACCTTCGGATGGGACGACGTCGGGGACTTTGCTTCGGTGGGCCGGCTCAACAGTGCGCGGGAAGTCGATGACGTCACCGTTATCGGTGAAGGCGCCCGGGTTTTCACTGAGAACGCCAGCGGTGTGGTGGTTTCGGACACGAAGCGCGTGATTGCCCTGATCGGCATCAAGGATGTGGTCATCGTTGACACGGGCGATGCCCTCCTGGTGACCACCAAGCAGCACGCGCAGCGGGTCAAGGGAGCCGTTGACGCGCTCAAGGCCAGTGGCGACACCGACGTTCTGTAACCCGGTCGGAAGTGTCCAGGCGCGGCACAATCTGTAACGCGCCCGCCGTGATGCCGCTATTCCGTGGACGCTCGCTAGAGTAAATGAGTGCGTAATTACACTACTGAAGCCGAGCCCACCGCATTAGTGCGGCCATGGTTGGAACCCCTCCTGCCGGAGCTGATCGACTTCCGCCGGGATCTGCATGCGCACCCCGAGCTTTCGTTCAAGGAATTCCGCACCACAGACAAGCTGGTGGAGCGGCTCGAAGCCGCCGGACTGGCTCCGCGGCGGCTTGAAGGCACCGGCCTCACCGTCGACATCGGCGACGGTCCCATCGCCACGGCGCTCCGGGGCGACATTGACGCCCTGCCCATCATCGAGGAAACGGGGCTGCCGTTTGCCTCGAAGAACCATGGTGTCACGCATGCCTGTGGCCACGACGTCCACACCGCCGCCATGCTCGGCGTCGCGCTGGTCCTGCAGAGCATGCACCTGGAATCCCCCCTTGCCGGCACTGTCCGGATTATTTTCCAGCCGGCGGAGGAGACCATGCCCGGCGGTGCGCTGTCCTGCATCGAACAGGGCGTCCTGGACGGTGTGCCCCGCATCCTGGCGCTGCACTGCGACCCGAGGATCGACGTCGGACGCATCGGTACGCGCATCGGCGCCATCACTTCCGCCTCGGACACCATCAGGATCGAGCTGAGCGGCCGCGGCGGCCATACCTCCCGTCCGCACCTGACGGAGGACCTCGTGTTCGCCCTGGCACAGATCGCCGTGAATGTTCCGGCTGTGCTGTCCCGCCGGGTGGATGTCCGCAGCGGGGTGTCCGTGGTGTGGGGCCATATCTCCGCCGGATCGGCGCCAAACGCCATTCCCGGCACCGGCTTCATGGCCGGGACCATGCGATGCCTGGACCGCGATGCCTGGAAAGACGCCGGCGAGCTCCTGGACGAAGTGGTGCACCAGGTGGCCGCGCCCTACGGTGTGGAAGTACGTTTGGAGCACACCAGGGGAGTGCCGCCGGTGGTCAACTCGGAGCACGAGACCGCACTGATCGAGGCCGCGGCGCGCGCGGAAATCGGCGAGGGCGCAGTGGTGCTTACACCGCAGTCCATGGGCGGCGAAGACTTCGCCTGGTTCCTGGCTGAACGTCCCGGCGCCATGATGCGCCTGGGCACCAAGACCCCCGGCGGCGAAGAGTACGACCTGCACCGCGGTGACTACATCCTGGACGAACGGGCCCTGGGCCTGGGCATCCAGGTCCTCACGGCAGCGGCCCTCCGGACCATCCGCGACCTCTAGCCCCCGCGCCCCCGAGCTATCTAACCCCTGGCGCGAACGGATCCTTAAGCACCACCTCCCGCGCGAACCGGCAGATAACACCCTCAAATCCCGGTTTTGAGGGTGTTATCTGCTCATTCGCGCTTCCGGTTGGCGCGGTAAGTTGTGCACAATTGAATTGTGGGCTACCGTCTTACGTATGACTGAAGCCCCCCGCCTCGACCGCCAGGTGTGTTTTGCGCTGTACTCCGCGTCCCGCGCGGCAACAGCGGTCTACCGCCCCGTCTTGGAGGTCCTCGGCCTGACGTACCCGCAGTATCTGGTGATGCTGGTTCTCTGGGAATCGGAGCCGAAGGGCGTCAAAGAGCTCGGTGAGGAACTGGGCCTTGACTCCGGCACGCTGTCGCCGCTGCTCAAGCGGCTTGAGGCCATGGGGCTCGTGGAGCGCCGCCGGTCCGGGGAAGATGAGCGCCGTGTTGCAGTCCACCTGACGCCGGCCGGACGCACGCTCAGCAGCAAGGCCAGCGGGATTCCGCGGCACCTTGCGGACGCCGCCGGGTTGTCCGCCGATGAGCTGGAACAGCTTCGCACCACTCTGGAAAGGCTTACCGAGGCCCTTCACCGCGCGCACTGAGCGCCCCAGATTTCCGTTATCCACATCCAACAGAACGGACCACTATGAAGACTCTCTACACTGCCGAGGCCCTGGCTTCCGGCGAAGGCCGCGACGGCAACGCACGCACTAATGACGGCAAGCTGGATGTCAGCCTTGCCAGCCCCGTGGAGCTGGGCGGTGACGGCCAGGGAACCAACCCGGAGCAGCTCTTTGCCGCCGGTTACGCGGCATGCTTCCACTCGGCCCTCCGCCTCGTGGGGCGCAAGGAGCGCGCAGACCTGACCGATTCGGCCGTCGCGGCCAAGATCCACTTTGGCGCACTGAACGACGGCGTGGGCTACGGCCTCGCTGCTGAACTGGAGATCGCGGTTCCGGCCCTGGATCTCGCCACGGCCGAGTCCCTGGTGGCCAAAGCGCATCAGATCTGCCCCTATTCCAACGCCACCCGCGGAAACATAACCGTGGACATCAAGATCCTGGAGTTCGCAGCATGAGCGTGACAACGGCACTGCCATCATCCAGCCGCGAAATCCGCCTGGCCTCGCGTCCGGTAGGGCGTCCCGTTCCCGAAAACTTCCGGCTGGAAGAGTCACCGCTGCCGGAGCTTCAGGACGGCCAGATCCTGGTCCGCAACCTCTACATTTCCGTGGACCCCTACATGCGGGGCCGCATGAACGACGTCAAGTCGTATTCCGCCCCGTTCGCCCTGGATGCAGCGCTCGACGGCGGCGCCATCGGTGAGGTCATCGCGTCCAGGGCCGAGGGGCGGAAGGTGGGGGACGCCGTCGTCCATCAACTGGGCTGGCGGGAATTCGCGGTCTTGGACGCAGACGCAACCTCGGTTGCCCGCACGGACCTTGCGCCGGCGTCGGCGTTCCTTGGTGCGCTGGGCATGACCGGCCTGACGGCGTACGCCGGCCTGCTCAAGGTGGCGGAGTTCAAACCCGGCGATGCGGTGTTCGTGTCCGGTGCGGCGGGTGCCGTGGGCTCTCTTGTGGGCCAGATCGCCAAGGCGATGGGCGCTTCCAGGGTCATCGGCAGCGCGGGAACCGCGGAGAAGGTGGCCCGGCTCCTGGAACTGGGCTTCGACGCCGCGTTCAACTACAACGACGGGCCGGTGCGGGACCAGCTTGTCCAGGCCGCAGGACCCGCAGGCATTGACGTGTATTTTGACAATGTGGGCGGCGATCATCTGGAAGCTGCCCTGGCGGTCCTGAATGTGGGCGGCCGTGTGGCCATGTGTGGCGCGATAGCCCAGTACAACTCCACCGAACCCACGCCGGCGCCGCGGAACCTCGCCCTTGCCATCGGCAAGCAGCTCACCCTGCGGGGGTTCCTGGTCAGCGGACAGCGCCAGCACAGCGCTGAATTCTTCGGCACGATGTCAGCCTGGCTGGCGGAGGGTTCAGTCCGGTATGACGAGACCGTGGTGGACGGACTGGAGAACGCGCCCCAGGCCTTCATGGATCTGCTCGACGGTGCGAACACCGGCAAGATGCTGGTCCGCCTCTAAGCCCCCCACCAGCGCGAACGGACACTTGAGGCCCCGCCCGGCGGGCCCCAAGTGTCCGTTCGCGCTTAATGTGAGGGGTGCGGAACGCAGGTTTCTACTGGTTGGTAACAAAATCTCAACAATCTTCGGGATCCGGCTCCAATGTGGTAGCGGATGTGTTGCAGCCCACTAATGTTGCTTGTATCAGTGCGCTTCGGCGCAGTGCTGCGAAGCCCTCAGTGAAAACAGAATTTCAGTGTAGAAACGGACACTCATTGAATTCGAGTCGTAGCGCAACACTCTCCCTGGAGGAAAATTGAAGAACACACTGCGCGCTACGTTCAAGCGCGGTTCAATGGCAGGCATGGCCTCAGTGGGTGCCACAGCACTCCTGCTGACCGGCTGCGGCGCGGCACCTGACGCCGGTAGCACCGCCACCGAAACAGCGAGCGACTACACCGGCTGCATCGTCTCGGACTCCGGCGGATTCGATGACCAGTCGTTCAACCAGTCTTCCTATGATGGGCTGAAGAAGGCCGAGGCTGACCTGGGCATCAAGGTCAACCAGGCCGAGTCCAAGTCCAACAACGACTTTGAGCCAAACCTCCGTGCGATGGTTGCCGCCAACTGCGACCTCACCCTGACCATCGGCTTCCTCCTGGGTGACGCCACCAAGGCCCAGGCCGCGGCAAACCCGGAAAGCCACTTCGCCATCGTCGATTTCGGTTACGACCCGCCCCTCAGCAACGTCAAGCCGATCATCTACGACACCGCCCAGGCAGCCTTCCTGGCCGGTTACCTGGCAGCAGGCACCACCAAGACAGGAAGTGTGGCCACGTTCGGCGGCAGGGAGATTCCCACCGTGACCATTTTCATGGATGGGTTTGCCGACGGCGTCAAGTACTACAACGAGCAGAAGGGCAAGGACGTCAAGGTCCTTGGCTGGGACAAGGCGACCCAGGACGGAAGCTTCACGGGCGACTTTGAAAAGCAGGACAAAGGCAAGCAGCTCACCCAAAACTTCCTTGACCAGGGCGCGGACATTGTGATGCCCGTCGCCGGTCCGGTAGGCAAGGGAGCCGGTGCAGCCCTGATGGAGGCGAAAGCGGCCGGCAAGGACGTCAAGATGATCTGGGTTGACTCTGACGGATTCCTGACCGCACCCGAATACAAGGACATCATGCTTTCCTCGGTCATGAAGCTGATGGGCGAAGCCGTTGAAACCGTGGTCAAGGACGACAAGGAAGGCAAGTTCACCAACACCCCCTACGTGGGCACATTGGCGAACGACGGCGTCCAGCTGGCACCGTTCCACAGCTTCGACGGGCAGGTCCCGTCCGACCTGAAGTCCGAGCTGGACCAGCTCAAGAAAGACATCGTCGACGGCAAGCTGAAGGTCGAGTCAGCGGCAAGTCCCAAGGTATAGTCATCCTCGCCAAGCGCCACCCCCGGATGGTCATCGACTGCCCGGGAGGTGGCGCTTTGCGTTGGAATTCGCCGTCGGCGAGACCGTCCACGCAGGACTGCACGCACTAGGCTGGTGCTGCAGCCACTTATCCCGTCCGGTGGGGATTCACCGGACGCTTCGAGATTGGTCAGAGTTTTGAAACTTGAACTCAGAGGGATCACCAAACGCTTCGGCTCCCTGCTCGCCAACGATCACATCGACGTGGTGGTTGAACCCGGACAGATCCACTGTCTGCTGGGCGAGAACGGGGCTGGCAAGTCCACCCTGATGAATGTGCTGTACGGGCTCTACGAGCCCTCTGAGGGCGAAATCCTCATCGACGACAAACCGGTTTACTTCCGCGGCCCCGGAGACGCCATGGCCGCCGGCATCGGCATGGTGCACCAACACTTTATGCTCGTTCCCGTGTTTACCGTGGCCGAGAATGTTGCGCTCGGCGCCGAGTCCACCAAAGCCGGCGGTTTCCTCAACCTGGACGACACCCGGCGCAAGATCAAGGAGATCTCTGACCGCTACGGGTTCGACGTCGACCCTGACGCCCTGGTGGAGGACCTCCCGGTGGGTGTCCAGCAGCGGGTGGAAATCATCAAAGCCCTGGTCCGCGACGCCAAGGTCCTCATCCTGGATGAACCCACGGCAGTGCTGACGCCCCAGGAAACCGACGAACTGCTGGACATCATGCGCCAGCTCAAGTCCAACGGAACCTCGATAGTCTTCATCTCGCACAAGCTGCGCGAGGTGAAGGCTGTCTCGGACACCATCACCGTGATCCGGCGGGGCAAGGTTGTTGGTTCGGCGCATCCAGGTGCCTCCACCGCGGAGCTGGCCTCCATGATGGTGGGCCGCGCCGTCAGCCTCACACTCGAGAAGGCACCCGCCAGCCCCAAAGAGAAGACTTTCCAGGTCAAAGACCTCACAGTCATCGCTCCGAACGGGCAGCACACCGTGGACGGCCTCAGCTTCGACATTGCCCGGGGAGAGATCCTGGCCGTCGCAGGCGTCCAAGGCAACGGCCAGACCGAACTTACCGAGGCCATCCTCGGACTCCAGGACCGCGTCCACGGCTCCATCCTCCTGGACGATGTGGAACTTGTTGGCCGCAGTGTGAAGGAGGTTCTTAACGCCGGCGTCGGCTTCGTTCCGGAAGACCGTTCTGTTGACGGCCTCATCGGCACGTTCTCGATCGCCGAAAACCTGATTCTTGACCGGTACGATCAGCCGCCGTTTGCCAAGGGCATCAGCATGAGTCCGGCGAAGGTCCTGGAGAACGCCAAATCACGGATCGACGAGTTCGATGTCCGGACACCCTCGGGCCTGCTGGCGGCCGGCACGCTCTCGGGCGGCAATCAACAGAAAGTGGTCATGGCACGGGAGCTGTCCCGGCCGCTGCGGCTCTTCATTGCCTCGCAGCCCACCCGGGGTGTGGACGTCGGGTCCATCGAGTTCCTTCATAAACGGATCGTGGCGGAACGCGACCAGGGCACGCCTGTCATGATCATCTCCACCGAACTGGACGAGGTCATGGAACTAGCCGACCGCATCGCCGTGCTCTATAAGGGCAAGCTGGTGGGAATCGTTCCGGCAGGGACCGGACGCGGCGTCCTGGGCCTGATGATGGCAGGGATTTCCGCGGAAGACGCTGCCGGCGCAGACCACGCCGGCCTGGTGAAAGCTGACACGCCGGCCACTGAAACGCCCCCGGCCGACACGACGGATGCCGCTACCGCAAAACGCCGCGGAACCTCCAGCGCCGAAGGAGGCGATCATGCCTGAAGAGCGACACCCTAAGCATGCGGACCAGCATGCGAAAGCGGACGAGCCGACCCCGGCGGCGGACGAAACCGCCGCCGGGGTGGCCGTGGACACGGCCGGCGGCGCCATCAGCCCTTCAGCCGTACCAGCCAGCGCCCAAAGCGGAAAGCTGCCCGGCGGGCCGGACACGCTGCTCCGGAAGATTTTCACCGGCAGCGGCATGGTCTCAGTCCTGGCGGTGCTGCTGGCACTTGTGTTGGGCGGACTGTTGATCGCCGCTACGGACGAGCGCGTCAGCACCACCTCGGCGTATCTGTTCGCCCGGCCCACAGACTTCCTCTCCGCAGTCTGGCAGGCCGCCACACAGTCCTACATTGCCTTGTTCCAGGGCTCGGTCTTCAACCCCCGGGGTTCCAGCCTCGCGGTCCAGTTCGCGCCGCTGATGGAAACCCTCACCATCGCCACACCGCTCATCACGGCAGGCCTCGGCGTCGCGCTCGCGTTCCGGGCCGGCCTGTTCAACATTGGCGCCCAGGGCCAGATCATCATGGCCGGCATCCTGGCGGGCTGGGTCGGTTTCGCCCTGCACCTTCCGTTGGGCCTGCACCTGTTGCTCGTTCTTGTGGCAGGAATTGTGGGAGGCGCCCTCTGGGGTGGCCTGGTTGGTCTCCTGAAGGCCCGGACAGGTGCCCACGAAGTCATCCTGACCATCATGTTCAACTACATTGCCCTGTACTTCCTGGGATACCTGCTGAACACTCCGGCGTTCCAGCGTCCGGGGGAGTCCAACCCGATCTCGCCCATCCTGGACGCAACCGCCGTGTACCCCCAGATTTTCGGCTCCCAGTATCGCCTGCACCTGGGCTTCGTCCTGGCCATCGCGGCCACCGTCCTGGTGTGGTGGCTGCTGAACCGCTCCACCGTCGGCTTTGAATTCCGGGCCGTGGGAGCCAATCCGAAGGCTGCCCTGACCGCCGGAATCAACGTCTCCCGCTCAACCATCCTGGTCATGGCCATCGCCGGTGCGCTGGCGGGAATGTCCGGCGTGGCCCAGGTGGCGGGCACGGAAAAGGTCCTGACCGACGGTGTCGCGGCAACGTACGGGTTTGACGCCATCACGGTGGCGCTGCTGGGACGTTCGACGCCGTGGGGCACCTTTGCTGCCGGCCTGTTGTTCGGTGCCTTCCGCGCCGGTGCCGTGCAGATGCAGATCCAGACCGGAACGCCCATCGACATCGTCCTGGTGGTCCAGTCGCTGATTGTCCTCTTTATCGCGGCACCTCCGCTGGTCCGGGCAGTCTTCGGGCTGAACCCCCGCCGCAAGAAGCCGGCCAGGGCCGGAAAATCCCAGCAGGCAGCAACCACCGGAGGCGCAGCATGAGCGCAACAGCAACTTCGCCCCTGCCGGGACGCGGAACCCCAGGCACAGTGCCCCAGGCCGGGGAGGCCCAGGCAACATCCGGCAAACCGGTCCTCTGGAAAACCCCAGTCCTGCTCTCGGCGCTGGGACTCGTCGCCTTCATCTTCTTCGGCCTGATGGGACCAGCTCAGACCGCAAGGTTCGGAATTTCCACCGGCGGGGATTTTTTCCAACTGCCAGTGCTGGAAATTCCCGCAATGCCGGGCGGCATCATCCTCTCCGTCCTGATGCTTGGGTTGGCGGCCTACTCCGTCTTCCTGAAGACCAAGGCCCGGCCCACTCCGGCCTGGCTGACCGTCACTTTTACGGTGCTGTTTGTGGCAGCCTTCCTCATCTGGGTGGTGGGCGGTGCCCGGACGCCCAGCATTTCGCTGGCCGGACTCATCGCCGGTTCGGTCACCCTGGCCGTCCCGCTGGTGTTCGGCTCTTTGTCCGGCGTGCTGTGCGAGCGCGTCGGGGTAGTCAACATCGCCATCGAGGGCCAACTCCTGGGCGGCGCCTTCACCGCGGCAATCGTGGCCAGCATTACGCAGAACCCCTTCGTGGGCCTGCTTGCGGCCGCTGTGGCCGGCGCGGCGGTGTCCATGGTGCTTGCGGTGTTCAGCATCAGATACCTGGTCAACCAGATCATCGTCGGCGTGGTGCTCAACGTCCTGATTTCCGGCGTCACCGGCTTCCTGTTCAGCACCGTTATGCAGGCGGACAAGGCAAAGTTCAACTCACCGCCCGGCCTGGACATCATCCCGATTCCCATCCTCTCCGGAATCCCGATCCTCGGCCCCATCCTGTTCAAGCAGTCGCTGGTTGGCTACCTGATGTACGTCGCCGTGATCGCTGTCTGGGTTGGGCTGTTCAAAACCAAGTGGGGCCTGCGGGTCCGCGCTGTGGGTGAACACCCGCAGGCAGCCGACACGATGGGCATCAAGGTCAACGCCACGCGCTTCTGGAACGTGACCCTGGGTGGTGCCATTGCAGGAATCGGTGGCTCGTTCTTCACGCTCGTGGCGATCGACAGCTTCACGAAGGAGATCTCCGGCGGACGAGGCTTCATCGCACTCGCCGCGCTGATCTTCGGACGCTGGAACCCGATCGGCGCGTTCTTCGCAGCCCTGTTGTTCGGTTTTGCGGACAACCTGCAGAGCATTGTGACCATCATCGGAACCCCGGTGCCGAGCCAGTTCATGGCCATGCTGCCCTATCTGGTGACGGTGCTGGCCGTGGCCGGGCTGGTGGGCCGGTCCCGGCCACCGGCAGCCAGCGGCATACCGTACGTGAAGGGCTGAGCCTTGGCCGAGAGGTTCGTAGATTGGAAAGCCCTGGAATCGGCCGCGGTCGCCGCCATGGAACGGGCCTATGCGCCGTATTCGAAGTTCCCGGTGGGGGCGGCAGCCCTCACCGAGGACGGCCGGATCATCAGCGGCTGCAACGTCGAGAATGCCAGCTACGGCCTCACCCTGTGCGCCGAGTGCGCATTGGTGGGGCAGCTCCACATGAGCGGCGGCGGACGCCTGACCGCCTTCTATTGTGTGGATTCCACAGGCAAGGTACTCATGCCGTGCGGGCGCTGCCGACAACTGTTGTATGAGTTCCGGGCACCGGGTATGCAGCTCATGACGACGCAAGGCATCAAGGCCATGGACCAGGTGCTGCCCGATGCCTTTGGTCCGGAAATTTGGAGGAACACCGATGACACAAGCAAGCGAACCGTTTGATGCTGTCCAGATCATCAGCATCAAGCGGGACAAGGGCACCTTGAGCCCGGAGCAGATCGACTGGACCATTGACGCGTACACCCGCGGGGTCATCGCCGACGAACAGATGGCCGCGTTGAACATGGCCATCCTGCTCAACGGCATGGACCGCGCCGAAATTTCGCGCTGGACGGCGGCGATGATCGCCTCGGGCGAACGGATGGACTTCGGCGGCCTCCGGCGGCCCGACGGCGGTGTGAAGGCTACCAGCGACAAGCATTCCACCGGGGGAGTGGGGGACAAGATCACGCTGCCGCTGGCACCGCTGGTGGCAGTGTTCGGTGTGGCCGTGCCGCAGCTGTCCGGGCGCGGGCTGGGCCACACCGGCGGCACCCTGGACAAGCTGGAATCGATCCCCGGCTGGCGGGCGGCCCTGAGCAACGACGAAATGATGGCGCAGCTTCAGGACGTGGGAGCCGTGATCTGCGCTGCCGGGGCGGGGCTGGCGCCGGCGGACAAGAAGCTCTACGCACTGCGGGACGTCACCGGCACGGTCGAGTCGATCCCGCTGATCGCCTCCTCGATCATGAGCAAGAAAATCGCCGAAGGCACGGGGTCCCTCGTCCTGGACGTGAAGGTGGGCAGCGGAGCCTTTATGAAGGACGAGGCCCGGGCACGTGAACTGGCCGAAACCATGGTGGCCCTCGGCAAGGACGCGGGAGTGAACACCGTGGCCCTGCTGACTAACATGAGCACTCCGCTCGGCCTCACGGCAGGCAATGCGATCGAAGTGGAGGAATCCGTGGAGGTCCTGGCCGGCGGCGGGCCGGAGGACGTCGTCGAACTCACCGTCCGGCTGGCCGAAGAGATGCTGGCCTGCGCTGGCGTGCACGACGCCGATCCGCGCGCCGCATTGAAGGACGGCCGGGCCATGGACGTCTGGAACCGGATGATCGAAGCGCAGGGCGGCGATCCGCGCGCCAAGCTGCCGGTCGCGAAAGAATCCGAAGTCATCTACGCCCCGGCCGACGGTGTCCTGGTGGGGCTCGATGCCTTGGCAGTGGGCGTTGCGGCGTGGCGCCTCGGCGCGGGACGTGCCCGCAAGGAAGATGCCGTCCAGGCCGGTGCAGGGATCCGCATGCATGCAAAGCCCGGTGCCATGATCCGTGCCGGCGAGCCGCTGATGACGCTGCTCACGGACACGCCGGAAAAGTTCGCACGCGCCAAGGAATCCCTTGAACACGCCGTCACGGTTGCCCCGGAAGGGTCGCGCCCGGCCCAGCAGCTCATCATCGACCGAATAGCGTAGGGACAATGCAGGCCATCAATGAATTCATCCTTGCCGCCGCCGGGCAGCCGTGGGTGCTCCTCCTTGTGCTGGCCTGCTGCCTGATCGACGGGTTTTTCCCGCCTATCCCCAGCGAATCCGTGGTGGTGGGCCTGTCCGCAGTTGCCGCCACCGCGGACGTCCCCAATCCCTGGCTTCTGATGGCCGTCGCGGGCCTGGGCGCTTTCTCCGGCGACAACATCGCGTACCTCATTGGACGCCGGGTGGGTACCCGGCGCTGGCACTGGATGCGCGGACCGCGGATGCAAAGTGCCTTCCGCTGGGCAGGAGACGAGCTGAGGAAGCGGCCGGCGTCCCTCATCCTGGTGGCGCGGTTCATCCCTATCGGAAGGGTCGCCGTCAACCTCACGGCGGGCGTGACCCACTATTCGCACGTGCGCTTCGTTGGCCTGACGGTCCTGTCCGCTACGCTCTGGGCCTCCTACTCGGTGGGCATCGGGCTGTTCTTCGGCCAGTGGTTCGAAAACAACCATCTGCTCGGCGCGGCCATCGCAATCGTCTGCGCCGTGGGCCTTGGAATCGTGGTGGACCTGATCATTAACCGCATCCGGGGAAAGGCTCCTGTGGTGGAGCGGCTGAAGGATCCGGAAGCCTAGGGTTTGCGCGTCCGCGCGTAGCGGGCAGGGTCCCGGGCATGGGACACTGGAGAGCGACTTACGTCACTTCCGGCTGCATCATTTCGTCTAGGAGCAAGACCGCGTGGAGTTTATTAATGAGGCCGTGCTCCATGCAGCGGGCCAATGGTGGATCTACCCGGTCCTTCTGGTGTTCTTCTTCATCGACGGCTTTGCCATGGTGGTCCCCAGCGAGACGCTGATAGTGGCGTTGGCCGCGTTTTCCCGGCACAGCGGTGAACCGAATCTCTGGATCCTGGGCGCGACAGCCCTGGTCGGTGCCATCGCCGGTGACAACATGGCCTTTATGCTCGGCCGCAGGATCGGCCTTGACCGGTGGAAGTGGATGCGGCGGCCCAAAGTGCAGAAGGCCTTCGGCTGGGCACGGTATGAACTCGAAAAACGCGGCGCCGTCCTGATTTTCACTGCGCGCTACATTCCCTGGGGCCGGGTGGCGGTCAACTATGTGGCCGGCAGTACCGGCTTCGCGCACCGCCGGTTCTTTCTGTTGGACGCTTTCGCCTGCGTCACCTGGGTGGGGTACTCCATCGGCATCGGGATCCTGGCCAGTTCCTTCCCCTGGCTCCACAACAACCCGCTGCTCAGCGCCGGCATTGCCGTGGTGTTCGCCATCGTGCTGGGCATCCTGATCGACCACCTTCTGCGCTGGTGGCACAAGCACCTGGCCCGCAACGACGCAGAAACCGTGGATGAATGGCTCGACGGCGGCCCGGAAGGTTCCGTGCCCGCGCACACGGCGGCTTCGCCGCTGCTGGCGCCCTCGCCGGCCGAGGTGGAGCAGCACGGAAAGAACCGGCTGGCATAAGCCGTCTGCCGACCCTAAGGTTGGATGGTGACTGAGCCTATTGTTGACGCTGCCCCTGCCATCGATTTCGACCTGAAGAGCCTGCCTAAGGTTTCGCTTCACGACCACCTGGACGGTGGTCTACGTCCAGCCACCATCATCGAACTGGCCGCGGCCGTTGGCCACACGCTGCCGTCCACGGACCCGGTGGCCCTGGGCCAGTGGTTCCGCGAGTCCGCGGATTCCGGCTCGCTGGTCCGCTACCTGGAGACGTTCGACCACACAGTCGCCGTGATGCAGACCAAGGAAGGCCTTACCCGCGTAGCCAAGGAATTCGTCGAGGACCTCGCGGACGACGGCGTGGTGTACGGCGAAGTGCGCTGGGCACCGGAGCAGCACCTCCGGAATGGCCTGTCCCTGGACGAGGTTGTCGAAGCAGTCCAGGAAGGCCTCGAAGCCGGCGTCGACGCCGTGACCGAAAGCGGCCGCGAAATCCAGGTGGGCCAGCTGATCACCGCCATGCGCCACGCGGACCGTGGCCAGGAAATCGCCGAACTGGCTGTCCGTCACCGCAACAAGGGCGCTGTGGGCTTTGACATCGCCGGAGCAGAAGACGGGTTCCTCCCGTCCCGGTTTAGGGACGCCTTCACGTACCTCGCCCAGCACAACTTCCCCGCGACGGTGCACGCCGGCGAGGCCGCCGGACTCGAAAGCATTCAGTCCGCCCTCGTTGACGGCCGGGCACTGCGCTTGGGCCACGGTGTCCGGATCGCCGAGGACATCATGGTGGAGTTCGACGACGAAGACGACGACGCCGCGGGCGACGAGGACAGCATCGGCCTGGTCACCCTGGGCGATCTGTCCAGCTGGGTCCGCGACCGGGGCATCGCCCTGGAGATCTGCCCGTCATCGAATCTCCAGACCGGAGCGATCGCCGGTTTCGGTGAGGGCATCGAGAGCCACCCGCTGGACATGCTGTACCAGCTGGGCTTCAACGTCACCATCAACACCGACAACCGGCTGATGAGCGGCGTCACCTTGACGGACGAGTTCGAGCTCCTCGTGGAAACCTTCGACTACGACCTCGACGATCTGCTGGAGCTCACACTCAACGCTGCCGAGGCCTCCTTCCTGCCGCTTGAAGAGAAGGAAGCGTTGGTGGAGTACATCAACGACGCCTACGACAACCTTGGCTGAGCAGGCTCCCATCGATCGGCTGGTCTCTGTCGTGGCCCAGCTGCGGGAGCACTGTCCGTGGATGGGCGCCCTCACCCATGCCTCGCTGGTGGAGTACCTCCTGGAGGAGGCCTTTGAGGTCATCGAGACCATCGAAACCGGCGCGGACGACGTGGAGCTCCGGGGCGAACTGGGCGACGTGTTGCTTCAAGTGGTGCTGCACGCCCGGCTCGCCGAGGAGCGGGGCACGTTCACGTTCGACGACGTCGCGCGCGGGCTGAGTGCCAAAATGGTCCGCCGCAATCCCCATGTCTTCCGGCCTGACGGCACGCTGCAGGACAGGTTCCCTGCCTCGGTGGCGGAGATTGTCCGGAAGTGGGACGCCGTGAAGACCGCGGAACGTCCGGAGCGGACGGGGCCCTTTGAAGGGATCCCGGACGCCCTGCCGGCCCTGGCGAAGGCGCAGAAGTTCCTTGACCGGGCCGAGCGAGCCGGATCTGTGGTTGAGCTTGCCGAAACACCGGGAGTCGCAACCGCAACGACGGAGGAGGAGCTCGGTGACCTGCTGCTCGCCGTCGTCGGCTCTGCCCGTGCCAAGGGATTCGACGCCGAACGGGCCCTTCGGGGCGCCATCCGGCGCCAGTTCGCGTCGCCATCATGACGTCCGGGTGATGGATAGGGTTCCGTAACCTGCACCACTCTCGACTAGGCTTGGTCCCTGACGAGGACGTCCCAGATTTAACGCTTTTTCCAGCTGTTCGTTCCCCCAAAATCGCCCATAAGGAGCACATCCATGGCGCTTATCGATGCCATCCACGCCCGCGAAATCCTCGATTCCCGCGGAAACCCGACCGTAGAAGTTGAAGTACTGCTCTCCGATGGCCAGATCGGCCGCGCGGCAGTACCCTCCGGTGCCTCCACCGGCGAGCACGAGGCTGTTGAGCTCCGTGACGGAGACAAGGGACGTTACCTCGGCAAGGGTGTCCAGAAGGCCGTTGACGCTGTCATCGACCAGATCGCTCCGGCACTGACCGGCTTCGACGCCACCGACCAGCGCAGCATCGACCAGGCCATGATCGACCTGGACGGCACCCCCAACAAGGCCAAGCTCGGCGCCAACGCCATCCTGGGCGTTTCGCTGGCCGTTGCCAACGCCGCTGCCGCCTCCGCAGACCTGCCGCTGTACAAGTACCTGGGCGGCCCCAACGCGCACGTCCTGCCGGTTCCGCTGATGAACATCCTTAACGGTGGCTCGCACGCCGACTCCGACGTGGACATCCAGGAGTTCATGATCGTCCCGATCGGCGCCGAGACCTTCTCCGAGGGCCTCCGCTGGGGCGTCGAGGTCTACCACAACCTCAAGTCCGTCCTGCAGGCCAAGGGCCTGTCCACCGGCCTGGGTGACGAAGGTGGCTTCGCGCCTAACCTGCCGTCCAACCGTGCTGCGCTGGACCTGATCCAGGAAGCCATCACGAACGCCGGCTACACCCCGGGCAAGGACATCGCCCTGGCACTGGACGTCGCCTCCTCCGAGTTCTTCAAGGACGGCGCCTACCAGTTCGAGGGCAAGGCACTGTCCGCCACCGAGATGAGCGCCTACTACGCCGAGCTCGTGGCCGACTACCCGCTGGTTTCCATCGAGGATCCCCTGGATGAGAACGACTGGGAGGGCTGGAAGACCCTCACCGACAGCATCGGTGACAAGGTCCAGCTCGTCGGCGATGACCTCTTCGTCACCAACCCGGCCATCCTGCAGCGCGGCATCGACACGAAGACCGCCAACTCGCTGCTGGTCAAGGTCAACCAGATCGGTTCACTGACCGAAACGCTGGACGCCGTGAGCCTGGCCCAGCGCGCCGGTTACACCACCATCACCTCGCACCGCTCCGGCGAGACCGAGGACACCACCATCGCCGACATCTCGGTGGCCACCAACGCCGGCCAGATCAAGACCGGTGCCCCGGCACGCTCGGAGCGCGTTGCCAAGTACAACCAGCTCCTGCGCATCGAAGAAGAACTCGACGACGCCGCACGCTACGCCGGCCGCAGCGCTTTCCCGCGTTTCAAGGGCTAGTAGCCGCGTAAACCTCTGACCGGTGGCTATGGTTGAAAGACCATAGCCACCGGTTTTTGTTTAGCCGGCATTGATTGAGCCGGCATCAAGCGCAGAGTTGCGGCCAGAGGCTTGCCGCACGTTTCAGGAGTGTCATGGCCACCCGCCGTCCCAAAGTTCCCAAAGCCGCTTCGAGGCATCAGGCCACCACGGACCCAGCCACGGAAGACGCCGGCGTCATCCGCGCCGATTTTGGCGGTACAGCCAGCAGCGCAAACGGCGGGAACAAGCGCAAAACCGGCCCGTCGTCCAGCGACGGAACATCCGCATCGGACACCAGGCTCCCGGCAAGCAAAGGGCAGGGGAGCGGCGGCAGCGGTAGCGCCGCGGGCAAGACACGGAAGCCTGACACCACCCAGGATGACAGCCAGCCGGTGCCCGCCAAGGCGTTCTCCGGCCGGATGCTGGCATTGGCGGTGGTCATGATTGCCATCACGACCATGCTGGCACCCACCGTGAAGATTTTCTTCGACAAACGTGCCGAACTGGCGGCCCTCAGCGCCGACATTGCCGCCCGCCAGGCCGAGCAGGACGGCCTGCGGCAGCAGATCTCGCGGTGGCAGGATCCGAACTACGTGAAACAGCAGGCCCGCGACCGCATTAACATGGTTATGCCGGGCGAATCCGGCTACTGGGTCTTCGGCAGCGATCTGCCGGCCGGAACAAGCAGTAGCCTGACCGCCACAGCAGCACAAGACCCCGCCGATCTGCCGTGGGTGGATTCCCTGTGGGAGTCCATCAGGCGTGCGGCCACAGACTGAACAGCTAGAGGAAGGATGGCCCGCGCCAGTGGAAGAAAACACGGCGACTGCGCCGGAGAAGTCCCGCCAGCCATCAGCACATGATCTTGAAGTACTCAGCAGGCAGTTGGGACGGCCCGTGCGCGATGTGGTGGAAATCCCGGCGCGCTGCGTCTGCGGCAACCCCCTCGTCGCCGCCACGGCGCCGCGGCTGAGCAACGGGACCCCGTTTCCCACCACGTTTTATCTGACGCACCCCGTCATCACTTCGGCGGTTTCCCGGCTGGAAGCTGCCGGGCTGATGAACGACATGAACGATCGCCTGAGCGCAGATGAGCCGCTCGCGGCCGCCTACCGTGCGGCACACGAGAACTATCTCGGAGCCCGCGCCGCCATCGGCAAGCGTTCGGGCATCGGGGCCGTTCCGGAGATTGACGGCATCTCGGCCGGAGGCATGCCCACCCGGGTCAAATGCCTCCATGTCCTGGTGGGCCACTCCCTCGCGGCAGGTCCCGGAGTGAACCCGCTGGGCGATGAGGCCATTGCCGGCATCAGCGAATGGTGGACCGCGGACCGCTGCTATTGCGACGGCGCCTGGGACACCGCCGGGGAGGCCCCGTCGAAGGATCTCAGCCGCCACGGGCCCCAGGGCCTGCCGGAGATCGTGGGCCGGCCCGCTCCGGTCCGCAAGCCCGCAGGAACCGACGAGGCAGGGGTATGACCCGCGTCGCCGCCATCGACTGCGGCACGAACTCGCTCCGCCTGCTCATCGCCGACATCGACCGCAGCAACGGGACAGCGAAGCTCACCGACGTTGTCCGCGAAATGCGGGTTGTCCGGCTGGGCCAGGGCGTGGACGCCACCGGCGAACTCGCCCCAGAGGCACTGGAGCGCACCTTCGCCGCCACCGCGGATTACGCGGCGATGATCCGCGAGCACGGCGCCGAGTCCGTCCGTTTTGTGGCCACCTCGGCCAGCCGGGACGCGCGCAACCGCCAGGTTTTTGTGGACGGGATCCGGGACTTGCTGGGCGTTGAACCGGAGGTCATCTCGGGCGATGAAGAAGCTGCCCTGTCGTTCGCCGGCGCCAGCAGTGTGCTGCCCATCCTTGACGGCGAGCAGGTGCTGGTCGTGGACCTTGGCGGCGGCAGCACGGAGTTCGTCCTCGGAACCTCGGACGGCGTCACGGCCGCGAAGTCCGTGGATGTCGGCTGCGTCCGCCTGACCGAACGGCACCTCCAGGACGATCCGCCCACGGCGGAGCAGATCGCCGCCGCGGAAGCCGACATCGACGCCGCCATCGCCCGGGCGGGGCTGGACGTTCCGCTGGAACGCGCCACAGCCGTCGTCGGGGTGGCCGGCTCGATCACCACCATCACCGCCCATGCCCTGCGGCTTCCGGAGTATTCGCCGGCGGCGATCCACGGGACGGAATTGTCCATCGGCACCATCACCGAGGCCGCTGCTGACCTCCTTCACATGACCAGGCGAGAACGTGCGGAACTGGCATATATGCACCCCGGCCGCGTCGACGTTATGGGTGCCGGCGGGTTGGTGTGGCGGCGCATCCTGGAGCGGCTGAATCAACTCACCGCGGGCCGGATCGTCACGGCCACGGCCAGTGAACACGATATTCTTGACGGAATTGCCCTGAGCATCCACTAACCTGAGCATCCACTAACCGGGCCTTCAGCCAACCAAGCATGGGAACCCACATGACCAGAGCAACAGCACGGTTCAGCCGCGCCGCCTCAGCTCTCCTGGCGATGACCCTTGCAGGCGTCAGCCTGGCCGCCGGACTGACCCTGGCGCCCGCGGCCAGGGCCGACGCTGAACGGGACAAACAGTACTGGCTTGGCGAAGCCGGAATCACGAAGGCCTGGGAAGTTTCCAAGGGCGCCGGAGTCAAGATCGCGGTGATCGACAGCGGCGTGGATGCCCAGCACCCGGACCTGAAGGGTGCCGTCACCGGGGGCTTCGATGCGTCCGGGGCCGGCAGCCCCAACGGGCAGAAAATCCTGGGGGTCAAGCCGGAACACGGGACCCTGGTAGCCACCATCCTGGCCGGCCGCGGACACCAGCCGGCCGGCGCCACCGCCTCGCCCAAACCCGGCCCGGCTGCCCCCGCCGGGCCGGACGGCATGATCGGCGTGGCTCCTGAAGCTGAGATCCTGTCCGTCTCAACATGGCTGGGATCGGCCAACCCCGCGGGCAAGAGCGATCAGGACCAGATCCCGGAAGCGGTCCGTTGGGCCGTGGACAACGGGGCCAAAGTCATCAACATTTCGCTGGGCAGCGCCACGCCGCAGTGGCCCCAGAGCTGGGATGCTGCATTCCTCTATGCCGAACAAAAGGATGTGGTGATCGTGGCCGCCGCCGGAAACCGGATCGGCGGCAACCTCCAGGTGGGAGCTCCCGCCACCATCCCCGGCGTCCTCACCGTCGCCGGCCTGGACCGCAAGGGCACAGCGAGCGTCGACTCCTCCTCCCAGGGGATCAGCATCGGTGTGGCGGCTCCGGCTGAAAACCTGCTGGGCGGGCTGCCGGGCGGCGGCTATGCAGAATGGGCGGGAACGTCCGGAGCTGCCCCGATCGTCGCCGGTGTGGCCGCACTCATCCGTTCCAAGTGGCCGGAGATGAGCGCCAGGCAGGTCATCAACCGGATCGTCAGCACGGCCAAGGACGCCGGTCCTGCCGGAAAGGACCCGCTGTACGGCTTTGGCGTGCTGAACGCCGAGGCTGCACTCAAGGACTCCGTTCCGGAAGCTGCGGCCAACCCGCTCGGCTCCATCTCGGACTGGATCCGGGTACACAGGCGCGGCAACCTGGGTGCGCCGGCGCCGGTGCCCACCGACGAAGTGGCCAGTGCCGTTCCCACCCTGCCCGAACCCACGGTGCCCGCGGCGGAGGCACCCTCACAGCGTGACAGTGCCGTTGGCGCCGCCGTCGTGATCGGTTCAGTGCTCCTCTTCGTGGTGATTATCGGGGCAGCCGTCTTCCAGCTGCGGAGGGCCGCCCGTAGCCCCGGAACGGCGCGTGAGGAACCGGATACCGGTGCGTTCCAAACCATTGATTCAGGCGGCAAAACGTAGTTAGTGAAGATTTTCACAAACTGTTGTATCCTTAAATCATGGCAACCACCCCAGAGCTCCAGGACCGTCCCAGGGTACTCGTCGTCGGCGGCGGGTACGTCGGCCTGTACGTAGCACTCAAACTGCAGAAGAAGATCGCGAATGCCGGTGGCATCGTCACCCTCGTGGATCCACTGCCCTACATGACCTACCAGCCCTTCCTGCCCGAAGTGGCCGGCGGCAACATCGAGGCCCGCCACGCAGTGGTCTCGCACCGCCAGCACCTGAAGCAGACTGAACTCATCCAGGGCAGCGTCACCTCGATCGACCACGCCAACCGCACCGCCGTTGTGGCGCCCGCGGACGGCGGAGAGCACATCGAGATCCCCTACTTCGACATCGTGGTGGCCGCAGGCGCCATCACCCGCACGTTCCCCATCAAGGGCCTGGCGGACAAGGGCATCGGCCTGAAGACCATCGAAGAGGCTGTGGCCCTTCGCAACAAGGTGCTGGAGCGCCTCGAGGCCGCCTCCACCATCGCGGACCCCGCTGCCCGCGCCAAGGCACTGACATTCGTGGTTGTCGGTGGCGGCTTCGCCGGCATCGAGTGCATCACCGAAATGGAAGACCTGGCCCGCGCCGCGGTCAAGAACAACCCCCGCATCCGCCAGGAAGAAGTACGCTTCGTCCTGGTTGAAGCCATGGGCCGCATCATGCCCGAGGTCACGGCGCCGCAGGCCGAATGGGTTGTGGAGCACCTCCGCAGCCGCGGCATCGAGGTCCTGCTGAACACCTCCCTGGACAGCGCTGAGGGCTCCCTGAAGCTCATCAACCTCCCGGACAAGTCCCTCGCCCAGGAATTCGAAGCCGACACGCTCGTCTGGACTGCCGGCGTGCAGGCCAACCCGATGATCCGCTCCTCCGACTTCCCGCTGGAACCCCGCGGCCGCGTCCGCGTTCTGCCGGACCTCCGCATCGCCGGCGACGAAGGCATCATCGACAACGCCTGGGCCGCCGGCGACATCGCCGCCGTGCCGGACCTCACGGGCAGCGGCCTGCCGGACGGCACCTGCGTCCCGAACGCCCAGCACGCACTCCGCCAGGCCAAGCGCCTCGCCAAGAACCTGTGGGCTTCGCGTTGGGACAAGCCGCTGAAGGACTACAAGCACAAGAATCTGGGTGCTGTGGCCGGCTTCGGCGAGTGGAAGGGTGTTGCCAACATCAACATCCTGGGCCGCATCGGCCTCAAGGGCCCGCTCGCCTGGCTGGCACACCGCGGCTACCACGGTATGGCCATGCCCACCATGGAGCGCAAGGTCCGCGTCATCATGGGCTGGATCCTCGCGTTCTTTATGGGCCGCGACACCACCCAGCTGATCGACCTCGATAACCCTCGCGGTGCCTTCGTGGCCGCTGCCACACCGGCTCCCAAGCCGGTTGCGGCTGCACCTGCCCCGGCAGCCAGCGCGCCGGAGGCATCCGCCGGAGCGGCAAAGCCCGGCTCTGCGGAGGCCACCAGCGTGGACCCCAAGCAGTCGGTCACCGCGGACGCCAAGTAACACCGGCATCCCGACGCACCATTTGTAACGCCCGATGGCGGCTGTCCCCTTGAGGGATAGCCGCCGTTTTGGCGTTTCCCGCCTGGCGTCCTTCTAGACTGGCAGCATGACTGGCGAAAAGAACCTCCAGACCCTGCTGGCAACACTGAAACCGGTACAGCGGGAGGGGGAGTACGTCTACGTCCTGTGGCCGCATGGCAGGCCGCTCGAGCCCGGCATCGAAGCTGCCGTCCGTGAGGCCGAGGGCCTGACGGTCGTCCTGCCGCGGGAAAGGGCAGAAAGCCTGGGGCTGCACTACGACTTTGTGGCGGCCTGGATCACCCTGGAAGTGCACTCTGCGCTGGAGGCTGTCGGCCTGACCGCCGCTGTCGGGAAGGCCCTGACCGACGCCAGGATCAGTTGCAACGTGCTGGCAGGCTTCCACCACGACCATCTGCTGGTGCCGGTGGCGGACGCACCACGCGCCGTCGAAGCCCTGGCTGAGCTGTCAGCGGCCAGCCGGCACGTGCCGCGGCCCGAGCTGCTGCTCAGGAACGAGACGGCTGCGGACAGGGACAAGATCCTCGCGTTGACGGGCGAGGCGTTCGCGGTCTCCCCGGTCACGGGCCTGCCGGTGGACGGGGAGCCCGAGGAGGTGGACGTGCTCCGCCGGCTCTTCGAATGCGAGGACTACCTGCCCGAGTTCAGTGTGGTGGCGGTGCTCGACGACGAGATAGTCGGCCATGTGATCAGCACGCGGGGCTGGGTGGGCGACTACGGGTTGCTGGGGCTCGGGCCCATCGGTGTGACACCAAGGCTGCAGCGCCATGGGATCGGCACTGCCCTCATGAACGACACCATTGCCCGGGCCAACGCTGCGGGGGAGGGCGGGATTGCGTTGCTGGGCAGCACCGAATACTACCCGCGCTTCGGCTTCGTCCCGGCTGCGTCCTTCGGCGTCCTCCCTCCCGACGCGGCCTGGGGGGACCACTTCCAGCTGCTCCCGCTGGCGGTCTGGCCCGGCGGGGTCCACGGGACGTTCCGGTACGCCGCACCGCTTGCGGGCGAATGACGGGATACCATAGACCGGGCGCCCCAGTAGCCCAATTGGCAGAGGCAGCGGACTTAAAATCCGCGTGTTGTGGGTTCGAGTCCCACCTGGGGTACAACTTCTCCCTAGGGAGTTCCTTCTGACGCGCCCTTCCGCGCCTGCTGCGTGACCTCAACAGACTTCTACCGTTCATTGATTTCGCATATGCAACGACTGTTATAAGGATGTGACCTCAGTCACTTATATCCGCCGAAGATATGCATTAGCTTGAAGTTAAATCAGGAACACCTGATCATCCGCGTCAAAGGCCGTTCGCACCTTTCGATCCAGGAGATTTGCCAATGATTTCACTTTCCCCGGCGGCACCCCGTCTTGCTAAGCTCACAGCGCTTAGCGTCGGCGTCGCCTTTCTGGTCACAGCCTGCGGTGGTACCTCCACCCCGAGCTCGACAGAAACCAAAACGTCAGCAACTGGGATCTCCTGCCCCGCTCCCGGAGCGGCTCCCGGAAGCACAGCTCAGGCCAGCGCCGGAGGCGCTGTTCCGCCTGCAACCACCATCACGGAAACTCCGCTCAAACTGGGATCCCTGCTGCCCACCACCGGCTCCCTGGCCTTCCTCGGGCCGCCTGAAATTGCGGGTGTGAACCTTGGCGTCAAGGAAGTCAATGATGCCGGGGGTGTCCTGGGCAAGCCTGTGGAAGTGATCCATCGTGACTCCGGCGACACCAAGACAGATATCGCCACCCAGTCCACCAGTGCGCTCCTCGGCCAGGGCGTCAGTGCCATCATCGGTGCCGCATCGTCCGGTGTCTCCAAGACGGTCATCAACCAGATCACCGGTGCCGGTGTTATCCAGTTCTCGCCCGCCAACACCTCTCCGGATTTCACCGCCTGGGATGACAAGGGCCTCTACTGGCGCACTGCGCCTTCGGATGTGCTGCAGGGCAAGGTCCTGGGCAACTACATGGCCACCTGTGGTGCCCAGACGGTGGGCATGATCGTACTCAATGACGCCTACGGAACCGGCCTTGCCAGCAACGTCAAGTCCGCCTTCGAAGCGGCCGGCGGCAAGGTGGTTGCGGAAGAGCTGTTCAATGAGGGTGACTCCCAGTTCAGCAGCCAGGTGGACAAGGTCATCGCGGCCAAGCCGGACGCAATTGCCCTGATCACTTTCGACCAGGCCAAGAGCATCGTGCCGCTGATGACGGGCAAGGGTGTCAAGCCCACCCAGATGTTCCTCGTGGACGGCAATACTTCCGACTACAGCAAGGACTTCCAGGCAGGGACCCTGAAGGGCGCCCAGGGAACCATCCCTGGCACGTTCGCGAAGGACGCATTCAAGAAGAAGATGCTTGCCATTGATCCGGCCCTGAAGGACTACAGCTACGCCGGTGAATCCTACGATGCTGTGAACCTGCTCGCCCTTGCAGCTGAAGCCGCCAAGAGCACTAAGGGCGTTGAGATGGCCAAGCAGCTCAAGGCAGTCTCGGAGTCCGGTGAGAAGTGCACCGACTTCGCCTCCTGCGTCACGCTGCTCCGCAACGGCAAGGACATCGACTATGACGGCCAGTCAGGTCCGGTGACGTTCTCCGACGCCGGCGACCCGACGGAAGCCTATATCGGCATCTACGAGTACCAGGACGACAACAAGTACACACCGTCCAGGGAAGAATTCGGCAAGCTGTAAGCCGCTTCCTGCACAAAGAAACCCCCGCCCGGGTTGCACCGGGCGGGGGTTTCTTTGTGTGTGCGGGAGGGGGTGAGGGCACCGGGACGAATCCGGGGAACCACGCCAGGCACGCAGAAGGGCCGCCACCGGTCGGTGACGGCCCTTCTGCAGCTCTTGGACGTGCAGCTCCCGGACGGTGGCTGAACGGAGGCGGCTTAGACCTCGTCCGCCAAGGTGCCGAGGTACAGCTGGATCACCTTCGGGTCCTTCATCAGTTCCCGTCCGGTTCCGGTGTAAGCGTCCCTTCCTTGGTCCAGCACATAGGCGCGGTCGCAGATCTGGAGGCAACGGCGGGCATTCTGTTCCACCATGATCACAGAGACGCCTGCCCGGTTGATCTCGTGCACGCGCAGGAAGGTTTCATCCTGCTTGACAGGGGAGAGGCCTGCGGAGGGCTCATCAAGGAGCAGGACGGCGGGCTCCATCATCAGCGCGCGTCCCATGGCCACCATCTGACGTTCGCCGCCGGAGAGCGACCCGGCCCGCTGGGCCCGGCGCTTGCCGAGCTCGGGAAACAGGCTGGTCACAAAATCAAACCGCTCGGCGAAGTCTTTGGGGCGCTGGAACATGCCCATCTGCATGTTCTCTTCGATAGTCAGCGTGGCGAACACATTGTTGTTCTGCGGGACGAATCCCACGCCCTTGGTCACCAACTTGTTGGCTTTGAGCCCGGTGATGTCCTGGCCACGCACCACAACTGTGCCCGAATGGACTTTCACCAGACCGAACATCGCCTTGAGTAGCGTTGATTTGCCGGCACCGTTGGGACCAATGATGCCGATCAGTTCACCCTTGCGGGCTTCGATGCTGCAGCCGTTCAGGATGTTCACGCCGGGAAGGTATCCGGCAACGAGGTTTGTTACCTTGACGACCGAATCGTCGGTTGCCGCGCTACCGGCAGCGGGAGCCGCACTCGTGGCGCTCATTCTGTGTCCTTTTCTGTACGACGTGGTTCTTCCGCACGATTTTCCTCAAGCTCCTGCTCGAGCACATCGAGGGAGATGATGCCCGCGTTCTCAGTACCGACAATCGACTCCTCATCGGCTTCGAGCTCTGCTGCAAGTTCCTTGATGCCCTCGGCGTCGCCAAGGTCCACATCGTGGTGGGCGCCCAGATAGGCATCGATGACTGCCGGATTCTTCATGACTTCGCCAGGAGGGCCCTCGGCAACGATCTTTCCTTCTGCCATCACTACCACCCAGTCGGCAATATGACGCACCATGTTCATGTCGTGCTCCACGAAAAGCACGGTCATGCCTTCCGCCTTGAGGTTCTTGATGTGGTCCAGGAGGGACTGGGTCAGCGCCGGGTTGACGCCTGCCATGGGCTCGTCCAGCATGACCAGCTTGGGCCTGACCATCAGCGAACGTGCCATTTCCAGGAGTTTCCGCTGGCCTCCGGAAAGCGAGGCAGCATAGTCGTCCTTCTTGGCGTCCAGCTTGAACTTCTCAAGCAGGACGTTCGCCTGGGCCGTGATCTCCTTTTCCCGGCCGCCCCAGAGGCCCTTGAACAGGGCCTTGGAGAGGCGCTCACCGGGCTGTTCCGAGCCGCCGAGACGCATGTTCTCCATGACGGTGAGCTTTCCCATGACCTTGGTCAGCTGGAAGGTCCTCACCATCCCCATCCGTGCCACTTTGTAAGGTGAAACGCCGGCGAGGCTGTTGCCTTCGAACTGCCATTTTCCCGAGTTCGGCATATCGAATCCGGTCAGCAGATTGAAGAGCGTGGTCTTGCCTGCACCGTTCGGGCCGATCAGCGCTGTGATCTTGTGCCGCGGGATCTCCAGGTATTCGACGTCGACGGCGTTGATGCCGCCGAAGCTGCGGGTGACGTTTTCCGCCACCACGATCGGATCGCGCTTCTTGCAGCCGGGGGCGGTGTCCCCGGCGGCGATCGGACGCGTGTCCGTCATGTAGTCAATTTCCCCCGACGGACGGGGTTCTTCGCTATGCGTGCTCATGCGAACGCCAGCTCCTTCTTGTTGCCGAAGACGCCCTGGGGCCTGAAGATCATCAGCAGCATCAGTGCGACACCCACAAGGATGTAACGCAGCTGGCCGGCCTGGACTGTGTTCAGCCAGGTGACGGCGCCGGATTCGATCAGGCCGTACAGGATGCCCTGTGTGAGGGACAGCACCACCCAGAAGATCATCGCGCCGATGACGGGTCCCAGCACCGTGCCGAGGCCGCCGAGCAGCAGGCAGGTGTACAGGAAGAACGTCAGTTCGGTGCCGTAGTTGGCCGGCTGGACTGCGCCGCGGGGGAGCGTGAAGATCATGCCCGCCAGGGCGCCGAGCACGCCACCGATGATGAGGGCCTGCATTTTGTAGGCATATACGTTCTTGCCGAGGGACCGTACCGCGTTTTCGTCCTCGCGGATGCCCTTGAGTACGCGGCCCCATGGGCTCCTCATCAGCAGCCATACCAGGGTGCAGCAGATGACGACGAGGCCCCAGCCGACGATGCGGATGAAGAAGTCCCGGTTGTTCATGCCCAGGTACGAGCCCGCCGGGAACGGGTTCATGGCGTAGAACCCTCCTTCGAAGGCGGCCAGGCCGTTGGCCGAACCGGTCACGGCGGTCAGCTGGTTGGTGGTGACGATGTAGCGGACGATTTCCGCGGCCGCGATCGTGACGATTGCCAGGTAGTCCGCGCGCAGCCGCAGGGTCGGTATGCCCAGGAGCATCGCGAAGATGACCGAGCAGATGACGGCGATGACCAGTCCCACAAAGAAGGGGACGCCAAACGTGAGCGTCGAGATTGCGAAGCCGTAGGCGCCCACCGCCATAAAGCCGGCCTGGCCAAAGTTCAGCAGGCCGGAGTAGCCGAAGTGGACTGCCAGTCCGAGGGCCGCAAGGGCATAGGCCGCGGTGGTCGGGCTGAAGAGTTCGCTGGCAGCGCTGGAGAAAATGAATCCGAAATCCATGGCTGTCTCCTAACCCACGCGCTCGCGACGACCCAGGATGCCCTGGGGCCGGAACAAGAGGACAACAATCATGATGAACAGTGCTCCCACATACTTGAGGTCGGCGGCGAGGCCGAAAACGGTTGTCAGCTCTACGAAGATGCCGACGATGATGGACCCGATGAGGGCGCCGAAGACAGTGCCGAGGCCGCCCAGGGTCACGCCGGCGAAGATGAGCAGCAGGATCTGCGAACCCATGTCGAAGGTCACCCCTGGCCGGTAGTAGGCCCACAGGATTCCGCCGAGGGAGGCGAGCATGCCGCCGGTGACCCAGACGATCCGGATTACCGAGTCGACGTCGATGCCGGAGGCGGCCGCCAACGCCGGGTTGTCGGCCACCGCACGGGTGGCCTTGCCCAGACGGGTCTTGAGCAGGATGATGCCGATCAGCGCGATCACCACTGCACTGATGATGAGCGACCAGAGATTGTTGGGAGAGATGGATACCGGACCCAGTTGGATTTCGGCGCTCTGGGCAAAGGGCAGTTGCTGCGTGGCGCCGCCAAAGTAGAACTGGATGACGTACCGGACGGCAAGGGCAAGGCCGATGCTGACGATCATCATGGGCACCAGGCCCGTCCCGCGGCGCCGAAGCGGCTTCCACAGTCCGGCGTCCTGGACGTAGCCGAAGAGGCCTCCGCCGAGGAGCGAGAGGATCAACGCAAGCCAGAAGGGAAGGCCGATAGCGTTAAAGGCAAAGACCAGCACAGCGCCGAGGGTGACCATTTCCCCGTGGGCGAAGTTAGTCAGCCCCGTGGTTCCGAAGATCAGGGAAAGTCCCACGGAAGCCAGCGCCAGCAGGAGGCCAAAGCTCAACCCCGCTACGAGCCGGTTGAGGAGATTCTGGCCGAAGTCCTGCTGCTGGACCACGATCCCCTTACCGAAGGCAAAAATCACCGAGAGGTTGGAGGTCTGGCTGAACGTGACGTTGCGGGGGTTTTCCTGGCCTTCCGCGAGCCTGATGCCCTCTGGCAGGGTCGATTCGTCCAGCTCGATCTCATAGGTGCCCTGGACCGGGACCCCAATGCTCCAGGACCCGTTGGCCGCGGATGTGGCGGTCCCTTCGAAGTCCCCGCTCCTGGCGGTTATGGTCACGTCGGCGATGGGGGCGCGAGCGTCATCCCGTAGGAAGCCGCTGATGTTGTTCTGGAAAGTCGTAATCGACGGGGATGGTGTCGGAGACGGCGAAGTGGCCTGTGATGCCGGGGCGACGACGAGCAGTATTGCCACGACGGAGGCAAAGACGGCCCCTATCACTGTCAGCAATCCGCCCGACCGTCTGTGCGGCAAGCCTTTGGGTGTACTTCTCAAGTTCAAATCCTCCACTTGGGTGGGGTGGCCAGGGATGCGCCATTGCAACCGCTGCAAACGTCACGGGACGGATGGTGGGGCTTTCTCCAGGTTGGGGGCCTGTTTGTGATATCCGTCACCGTGTGTGGTTTATGTTACAGCTCGTCAGAGGCAAATTTTAGGCTGGGGGTAGGCCGTCGGGTAGCGATCGCATAACAACTGCGTTACAGCCATGGCGCTTTGGCAAAGTGTTCGCAAAGAAACTTCTGTTGATCAGCAGTATTCCTCAGTGGGCGGCCTGGCCTACGCGCCGCCCGGCGGCGCGTGCGACCGTCCACTCGGATGCATCACGGTTGGGTTTCGGCGCCATGGACGGGGAACTTATTGGGGCGTGAGCGCGTAGATATTGGTAACGTGAACCTTAAGTTCAGCAACCACCCCCTTACTTGGAGGACACCAGCAATGGCACTTGGCGGAAACCCGATCTTCAACGGAAAGAATTTCCGTGGAGCAACCCAGGCACCGCCTGTCCCGCAGGCGCCCTACGGGCAGACTCAGTACGGCCAGCAGCCTTACGGCCAGCGGGCTCCCGGCCAGGTCATGGATCCCCAGAACGGTTGGGGCCAGCAGCAGAACATGACCGATGAGCAGCTGCGCCAGATGTACAACCAGCCGGCCGCAGGTCCCGCGGATACCGGCCGGATGACGTACGACGACGTCATCGTCAAGACAGCGGCCTGCCTCGGAGTCCTGATGGCCGGTGCCGCGGTGACCCTGTTCGTCAGCATGGGGCTGGCCAGCATCCTGATGATCGTCGGTGCGCTGGGCGGCTTCGTCCTGGCACTGGTCAACACGTTCAAGAAGCAGCCTTCGCCGGCCCTGATCCTGGCTTATGCCGGGCTCGAAGGCCTGTTCCTCGGCGGCCTCACCCGCGTGCTTGACCTGATGTACCCGGGAGTCGGCCTGCAGGCCGTTATCGGCACGCTGTCCGTGTTCACCGTGACGCTGCTCCTGTTCAAGAGCGGCAAGGTGCGCGCCTCTCCCAAGGCCATGAAGTTCTTCATGATCGCCCTGGTGGGTTACGGCCTGTTCTCCGTGGTCAACCTGGTCATGATGATGACGGGTATGACGACGGAACCCTTCGGCCTGCGCAGCGGCATCATTGGTGTTGTCATCGGCATCCTGGCCATTGGCCTGGCCGCGTTCTCCCTGGTCATGGACTTCACCAGCATCGAAGCCGGCGTGCAGAGCGGTGCACCGCAGCGCTTCTCCTGGACCGCTGCCTTCGGCCTGACGGTCACCCTGGTCTGGCTGTACGTGGAGATCATCCGCGTCCTGGCCATCCTCCGCGGCGAGGACTGACAACAGAACCCGGCGTCCGCCGTCGTAATTCGCACTCACAAGAAGAGGGCCCCGCCGATGCATGTCGCATCAGGGGGCCCTCTTTTTGCGGTATCAGCGCTACGAAATGCGCATGGCTCCCGCTGCAGGGGTCACGGTGAAGATGTCAGGGGCCGTGTAGCCGGCTTCTTCGAAGGCACGCACGACGGCGGCGCGCACCTGCTGCTCCGACGTCACCGGGGTGAGCGCGATGGCGGCCCCGCCGAAGCCACCGCCGGTCATCCGGGCGCCGATTGCGCCGTTGGCGCGCGAGGTGGCCACCGCCAGATCCAGTTCCGCGCAGGAGATTTCAAAGTCGTCGCGCATGGAAACGTGGCTGGCGTCCAGCAGCGCGCCGATGGAACCGGGGCCCGCACTGGCCAGCAGCTCCACGGTCTGCAGCACGCGGTCGTTTTCGGTCACGATATGGCGCACGCGCCGGTAGGTGACCTCGTCCAGGAGGCCGGCGGCTTCTTCCAGGTCCTCCATCCGGACGTCACGCAGTGCCTTGACGCCCAGGACCTCGGCGCCCAGTTCGCAGGACGCGCGGCGGGAGGCGTACCCGCCGTCGGCATGGGAGTGGGAGACGTTGGTATCGATCACCAGCATCACCAGCCCTGCAGGTTCTGTTTCGAAGGGAACCAGCTGAGCGCTCTGGTCGCGGCAGTCCAGGAAGACTGCGTGCCCCTTGGATCCGCGCAGCGACGCTGACTGGTCCATGATGCCCGTGGGGGCGCCGACAAAGTCGTTCTCGGCGCGCTGGGTGGCGAGGACCATCTCCTCGGGTTCAAGCCCAGCTCCCGTCAGGTCATTCAGGGCTGAGATGACCGCGCATTCGATGGCGTGCGACGAGGACAGGCCGGCGCCCAGGGGGACGTTGGAATCGAGCAGCAGGTCCACCCCCGGAACGGTGATGCCCTGCTGCTGCAACGCCCACATCACACCGAGCGGATACTTCGTCCAGCCTTTGGCGGACGCCGCGTCCAAGGAGCCGAGGTCGGCGGTGACCATGCCGTGGTCACCATAAGTGGAGAGGAGCCTGACCGTGGAGTCCGGGCGGACTGCGACAGCCACCCGTGCGGTCTTGTCGATCGCGAACGGGAGCACAAAACCTTCGTTGTAGTCGGTGTGCTCGCCGATGAGGTTAACGCGCCCCGGTGCCTGCCAGACGCCGTCGGGCAGCCTGCCGAATTCCTGCCCAAAGCGGGCGGCCAGGTCCGCGGTGCCGGGCTGCGCTGTGTCCAGGTCCTCAGTGCCAGGTTCCGTCGGGCTGGTCAGTGCGGCCCGGGCAGTAAACGGGTCAGGGGAGGCGCTCACGCGTGTACTCCTTCAGGCAGGGCCCCCAGAGCAGCAGGGGCGGTTGCTGCAGGGGCGGGGCTGGACTCGGGCACCACCACGGCACGGAGCCGTTCCGCCACGCTTTCCGGGGTGGTGTCATTGATAAAGGCGCCCATGGCGGCTTCGGAGCCGGCCAGGAACTTGAGCTTGTCCGCTGCCCGTCGGGGCGACGTCAGCTGGAGGTGGAGGTAGCTGGCGGGGCGCAGGAGGTCGTCAAGAGGGGCCTGGTGCCAGGCGGAAATGTAGGGCGTCGGCGTCGGATACAGGGCATCGAGCCGTTTGAGCAGGTCAAGGTAGACATGGGCCAGTTCATCCTTTTCCTCACCGCTCAGGGCGGCCAGGTCGGGTACCTGCCGGTGCGGCACCAGATGAATTTCCAGCGGCCAGCGGGCAGCAAACGGCACGTAGGCGCTGAAATTCTCGCCCTCCATCACCATTCGGCTCCCGTCCTCGCGTTCCGCCCGCAGCAGCGAGCCCGTGAGCGTCTGCCGCCCGTCGGACCCATCATAGAACTTGCGTGCGGCCGCTCCGATGACGCCTGCCCGGGGCGTGACGTAGGGGTACGCATAGATCTGGCCGTGCGGGTGGTGGAGGGTGACGCCGATGTCGGCCCCGCGGTTTTCGAACGGGAACACCTGCCTGATCCCCGGCAGTTTGCTGAGGACTTCGGTGCGGTGCGCCCACGCCTCAACCACAGTCCGGGCGCGGGCCTCACCCAGGCCACTGAACGATCCCGTGTGCTCGGGCGTGAACGCCACTACTTCGCAGCGTCCGTAGGCGGGTCCGGTGGTGCCCCAGGCCGGAGTGGACGGCACTGGCCCCACGGCCGGGCCCAGCGACGGGAAGCGGTTTTCAAACACCACAACGTCATAGTCGGGTGCTGGGATCTCGGAGGGGTTGTTCGGTGTGGTGGGGCAGATGGGGCACTGGTCGGCAGGCGGGAGGTGGGTGCGGGACTGGCGGTGCGCCGCGACGGCCACCCACTCGTCGGTGAGGGCATCGAAGCGTACTTCGCCAGGCTCGCCGCGCTCGGGCAGGGGGCGGTGATCGGTAGTGGTGGCCGCGGTGCGGGGCTTGGCACTGGCGCCGTCGTCGAAGTAAATCAGCTCCCGGCCATCGGCGAGCGTGGTGGTGGTGATACCTGTCATGGCGGGGGTCCTTTGCGTGCTGGTGCCGGAGGTACCGGGCGTCCGTTGCCTCAATCATCCCATATTTCGATCAAAAAAGAATAGTTTCACACAAAAGATAACATTTCGCGGTGATGGCAGGCAGTCCTTGCCCCCTGTTACGGTGGTGCTCATGACTTCGAGCGCAACCCCGGACGCGAGCATTCCCGCCGGATTCCAGACCTACGCCACCGGCCGGCAGTACGAACTCCGCAGGGGTGACGCGTTCGCGGTTGTGACTGAGTTGGCGGCCGGCCTGCGGCTCTACAGCCGCGCCGGTGTCCAGCTCACCGAGACTTATGGGGACGCCGAGATTTCCCCCGGCGCCGCCGGGATCACCCTCGCCCCCTGGGCAAACAGGGTGGAGGACGGGGTCTGGTACCTGGACGGCAAGAAGCAGCAACTGGACATCACGGAGGTTTCCCGGAACAACGCCAGTCATGGACTGCTCCGCAACTCCGCCTACAGCCTGGTTGATGAATCGCAATATTCCGTGACCCTCGAGGCGACGGTCTTCCCGCAGCATGGCTACCCCTTCCTGGTGCGCCACCGCGTCCAGTACCTTCTCGCTGAGGATCTTGGCCTGGAAGTCCGCCAGACGCTGATCAACGATTCCAACGCGTCAGCGCCGTTCGTCCTGGGCGCCCACCCATACCTGCGGCTGGGCGACGCGGACGTGGACCAGCTCACCCTGACCGTCGCCGCCGGCACCCGCCTGGTGGCGGACCAGCGACTGATCCCGCGGAGTTCGGAGCCCGTCAGCGGGGACAGCGACTTCCGCAACGGCCGAAGAGTGGGGGACCTTGAGATAGATGTAGCCCTCACTGACCTGACGTTCGACGGCGGTGCGGCCCGCCATGTGCTCAGCGCACCTGACGGCCGCAGTGTCACGTTGTGGCAGGACGAATCCTGCCGGTACGTCCACATCTTTGTGACAACTGAGCTGCCCGGCAGGCCCAGGGCGGTAGCCATCGAACCCATGACCGGTCCAGCCAATGCCTTCAACTCGGGTGATGGGCTGCGGTGGCTTTCGGCCGGGGAAACGTTCACGATGGCCTGGGGGATCGATGCTGTCCTGGTCGGGGCCGGGTAGCCGTTTCGCATAAGGGGCGGTGCTGAGGAAGTATTAGGCTATGACGCCAGCCGAGGACGCCACCCCATCCGATCCAAAGACCACGGGCACGGCGCCGGAGACGGTCCGGCCGGTGGAAACTGTCCGCCCGGCCCGGGTGCGCGCGGACCGGGAGCTTGAGCAGGACATTCCCTACGGTATCCGGATCGCTGCGTCGTGGGCCTGGCGGCTCGGTCTCATCCTTCTGGTGGCCAGCGCCCTGATCTGGCTGCTCAGCCGGATCAGCTTCCTGATTATCCCCGTTATGGTGGCCGCATTGCTGGCCGGGCTGCTGAGCCCGGTGGTGCGCTGGCTGCGGGGCAGGCGCCTGCCAAACGGCGCCGCGGTGGCCATCACGGTGCTGGGGTTCATCGGTGTGATTGCTAGCGCCCTTGCCTTGGTGGGACGCCAGCTGGCTTCGGGTTTCGGCGAATTGTGGTCCCAGGCGCTGACCGGCGTGAAGCAGATCCAGGACTGGCTGGCCGAAGGACCCCTGCACCTCACCGCCGACCAGATCGACCAGTACCTCAAGGAAGCAACCGCCGCACTCCAGAACAACAGCAGCAGCATCCTCAGCGGTGCGTTGTCCTTCGGCAGCACCGCGGGCCACTTCGCCGCGGGAATGGTGCTGGCCCTGTTCATCCTGATCTTCTTCCTGCTCGAAGGCGACAGCATCTGGGCCTTCCTGGTCCGCCTCCTCCCGAAGAAAGCGCGTGCGGCAACGTTCGGTGCCGGACGCAAGGGCTGGGCTTCCATGGTCAGCTACGCGCGGATCCAGATGTTTGTTGCGTTTGTTGACGCGGTAGGCATCGGCGCCGGCGCGGCCATCATCGGGGTGCCGCTGGCCCTGCCCCTGAGCGTGCTTGTGTTCATCGGTTCCTTTATCCCTGTAGTCGGTGCCCTGGTGACCGGGGCCATCGCCGTACTCCTGGCCCTGGTGGCCAACGGGCCGGTCAACGCCCTGATCATGCTGGCTATCGTCCTGCTGGTACAGCAGCTGGAGAGCCACATCCTGCAACCCCTCGTGATGGGCAAGGCCGTGGCCTTGCACCCGGTGGCGGTCATCCTCTCTGTGGCGGCGGGTTCGTACCTTGCGGGCATCCCCGGCGCGCTGTTCTCAGTCCCCATCCTCGCCGTAGCAAACTCCGCAATTCGCTACATCGCGGCCAGAACGTGGGAACATGAACAGGTGCTGGCAACCCCCGGAGGGCCGGTGACGCCAGGCCCGGACCATGACTCCATCAGGGACGTCCGGTTGCCGGGCTTCAAGCCCAAGCGCGGCAAGGATGCCGCAGCCAGCACAGAAGCAGCCAATCCGGACGCCCAGGCCTGAAACATGAGCCAAGGCGCCGGAGCCGTATCCACCCAAGGAGAACAAGTCCGTGAACACCCTTGATACCCTTCCCGTCACGCTGGACGATGTCCTGGAGGCGCAGAAGCTGCTCGAGGGGATCATTATGCGGACCCCGGTGGAATCGTCACGGGCCCTGGGCGGGATGGTTGGCGGCGACGTCTTCTTCAAATGCGAAAACCTGCAGCGGGCGGGATCGTTCAAGGTCCGCGGTGCCTATGTCCGCATGGCCAAGCTCTCGGCTGAGGATAAAAAACGCGGTGTGGTGGCCGCGTCAGCCGGAAACCACGCACAGGGCGTGGCCGTAGCCGCCAAAAGCCTGGGCATCAAGGCCCGCATCTACATGCCGCTGGGCGTAGCCCTCCCGAAACTGGCGGCCACGCGCAGCCACGGTGCGGAGGTGATCCTCCACGGCCACAACGTGGATGAGGCCCTCGCCGAGGCGCAGCGCTACGCCAATGAGTCCGGCATGGTCTTTGTGCACCCTTTCGACAATGTTGATGTGGTGTCCGGCCAAGGAACCGTCGGCCTGGAAATTCTCGAGCAGATCCCCAACGTGGACACCGTCCTGATGGGTGTGGGCGGCGGCGGGCTGCTGGCCGGCGTCGCTGTAGCCATCAAGGCCCGGGCCAGGGAACTTGGGCGGGAAATCCGCATCATCGGTGTCCAGGCCGAAAACGCAGCGGCCTATCCGCCGTCCCTCGCCGCAGACGCCCTGGTTCCGCTGAAGAAAGTGTCCACCATGGCTGACGGCATCGCCGTGGGCCGGCCCGGACAGCTGCCCTTCAGCATCATCCGTGAGCTCGTGGACGATGTTGTCACCGTCAGCGAGGATTCCCTGGCGCGGGCCCTGATCTTCCTGCTGGAACGGGCCAAGATGGTGGTGGAACCCGCCGGAGCCGTGGGGGTTGCCGCCTTGATGGACGGCAAGATCGAAAACCCCGGCACCACGGCCGTGATCCTGTCCGGCGGCAACATCGATCCGATGCTGATGCTCAAAGTCATCCAGCGGGGCCTGTCCGCCGCCGGGCGCTACATGACCGTCCGAATGATGCTGGATGACCGGCCCGGTTCGCTGGCCACCATCGCCCGCATCATCGCCGAAAACGATGCGAACGTCACGGGCCTGGACCACACCCGTGTTGGCGGCTCCATCAGCATGGGCGACGTTTCCATCACCGTGAACCTCGAAACCAAGGGCCACGAACATTGCGAGCAGGTCCTCGGCGCCCTTCGTGCCGAGGGTTTCCAGCCCATTGTGGTGCATTAGGAGCAGCCATGCTTGACGCGACGGGGGACGGAAAGCCGCAGAGCCGGGAGACCACAGCCTCGCGGGCGAAAGGCGGACTGTTGGTGGCCGGCGGATTTGTGGCCGTGCTCTTTGTGATCGAACTGATCAACATGCTGACCCTGCATGCCCTGAACCGGACTTTCGGGCTCCGGCCCCGGTCCGCGGACGGGCTTCTGGACATCCTGACGTTCCCGCTGCTGCACGCCAATCTGAACCACCTGCTGTCTAATGCCCTACCCCTGATCGTCTTCGGCTTCCTCGTGTTCCTCTCCGGCATGAGGGTATTTCTGACGGCCCTGGGGTTCAGCTGGCTGGGCTCCGGAATGACAGTGTGGCTGATTGGCGACGGCGGCATCACCGTTGGCGCCTCCGGCCTGGTTTTCGGATTGTTCGCCTTCCTCCTGGTGCGGGGTTTCTTCAACCACAGCTGGCGCCAGATCCTGCTCGCCGTGGTGCTGTTTATGGTCTACGGCGGCATCCTGCTGGGGGTGCTGCCCATCATGGGCAGCTACATCTCCTGGCAGGCGCACCTCGGCGGCGCGGCAGGCGGAGTTGTCGCTGCCTTGTTGCTGCGCCCCAAGCACGCAAGAACGCCGGCCCCCTGACGGGGACCGGCGTTGGCCGGGCTTGGTTGGCCTGAAACGATCAGTGTTGAAGCGTCAGCCTGCGTAAGGCTTGGCGGAGAGGATCTCCACCGTGATGTCCTTGCCGTTCGGAGCCGTGTAGCTGAGCTTCGCGCCCTCTTTGTGGCCGACGATTGCGGCGCCGAGGGGTGACTTCTCACTGAACACGTCCAGGTCTGAATCGCCGGCGATTTCGCGGGACCCCAGCAGGAATGTCTCTTCGTCGCCTGCGATCCGGGCAACAACGAGCATGCCGGGCTCCACAATGCCGTCGTCAGCGGGGGACTCGCCCACGTGGGCATCGCGCAGAAGGGCCGTCAGCTGGCGGATCCGGGCTTCGATCTTGCCCTGCTCTTCTTTGGCTGCGTGGTAGCCGCCGTTTTCCTTCAGGTCGCCCTCTTGCCGGGCAGCTTCAATCTTCTGGACGATCTCCGCACGGCCAGGGCCGGAAAGGTGGTCCAGCTCTGCCTTCAGGCGGTCAAAAGCTTCCTGGGTGAGCCAGGCTGCAGGCGCGCTGTTGGTGGTAGACACGGACTTCTCCTAATGGTCGTACATGCAAAAGACCCCGCAACGGTGGCCACTTTTGGAACTCAGCAACCAGCTCAGCGGGGTAAAGGTATTGACCCATTGTAGTCAAAACTCTGGACATACCCAACCCGGGATGGGGCATAGATCACACGGCGCTACGTCCCGGCACCCGGAATCCAGCAGTCGTCCACCACGCCGGAAACGGACAGGGACTCCGTCCGCAGTGTCACGCGCTGCGAAACTGTCCTGCCGCCGTCGGCCGTTCCGTCAGCTTTCCCCGGCGGGATGTCCACTACTTTCCAGCCCACCACGGCGAACTTGGAGTCGAGGGCCTTGACGGCGCACTTGACGGCCGTCCCCGGTTCCCTGGTGACCTGGAAATCAACCTCGGCCGCCGTGGCATCGAGGGTGCTGAAACCGATGTCCTTGAACGTCACGTCAGAGCCGGCTGAGGACGTGGAGACCCAGGCCATAAACCCCACTCCGGCCGCCAGCGCCGCTACGGCAATGCCACGTTTGACCGCACGCGGGAGGGGCTGCTTTTTACTGCCATAACGATTGGCTAGGCTAGTGTCTGCAGGCGGGGACACGGCGGGCTGATCCTGGGTAGTCACCAGTCCAGTTTAGTTCGGTTCCAGGCGGTGGCCGTCCGGTCCGGATCGGCACCCCGGCTCAGCTGTTCCGTCCGTCCAGTCATGCAGTCCCTTCAGTCCAGTGGCCGTCACAGCAGCCGCAGAAGAATAAGGAGCCGTCCTCGATGACAGCGTCCACCAATACACCGGCAACGCTGAGGCTGCTAGCCGTGCATGCGCACCCGGACGACGAGTCCAGCAAGGGCGCGGCGACCATGGCCATGTACGCCGCAGCGGGAGTGGAAGTCATGGTGGCCACGTGCACCGACGGATCACGCGGAGACATCCAGAACCCAGCCGTGGAAGGCGAGCCGCATCCCAAGCGGGACATGGCCGGGGCGCGTCGGCTGGAAATGGACCAGGCGGCCAAGGTGCTGGGCATCCAGCAGCGGTGGTTGGGATTCACGGACTCCGGGCTGCCCGAGGGAGATCCGCTGCCGCCGCTGCCGGCCGGATCCTTCGCTGTCCAGCCGCTGGAGCGCGCCGCGGCGCCGCTGGTGCGGCTGGTCCGGGACTTCAAGCCGCAGGTGATTGTCAGCTATGACGAAAACGGGGGATACCCGCACCCTGACCACATCATGGCGCACCGTGTGGCAGTGGAGGCATTTGCGGCTGCGGGTGACCCGAGCAGGTATCCCGACGCCGGAGCGGCCTGGGAACCCAGCAAGCTCTATTACGACAGGGCATTCAGCCCGGACCGGTTCCGCGCACTGCATTTTGCCCTGGAAGAAGCAGGCCTGCAGTCCCCGTACGCCCAGCGGCTGGCCGCGTGGCTCGAAACGGACGCGGAAGGCCACACACCGCCGCAGGGTACGCACACCACCACCACGCAGATCGACTGCGGGGACTTTTTTGAGGCCCGCGACGACGCACTCCGCGCGCACCGGACGCAGGTTGATCCGATGGGGTTCTTCTTTGCCGTGTCGGCCGAGATGCAGCGCCGCGTGTGGCCGTGGGAAGATTACTCCCTGATCGAGTCCAGGGTCCCCACGGAGTTGCCCGAAAAGGACCTTTTCGCCGGGCTAAGATAGAGCGGCAGCATATTCTATGCCGTGTAGAAATGCTGTGGGCTGGTCCGGGTCCCGCGGACCCGCGTCCGCAATCCCCGGCCGGCCGCCCATCATTTTCCACAGAAGGTTTGAACCGTGCACCACTTGATCCTCGCCCTGACCACCACCCCCTCGCCGCTGCCGACGCCCGGCCTGCGTGAGGGCATCTCCGAGGACCAGATCACCCCGGGCCTGTGGGGCTTCATCATGACGGCTTTCTTTGTCCTGGCCACTACGCTGCTGATTGTGGACATGGTCCGCCGCATCCGCCGCGTCCGCTACCGGGCGCAGGTGGAAGAGGAACGCCAGGCAGCGGCGGAGGCCGCGGATATTGAAGCTGCGGACGGCCACGACGGCCTCGGTGTTGCCGGCGACACGGATGCGTCCGGCGACCAGGCAGGCCTCGAAGACAACGGTCACGGCCAGGCCGCCGACCGGCCCCGGCCCCGCGACTGAAGCGGCGCCCGCGTTCCTACCAGCCTCAGCAGTTCAACTGAGGACTGCGATGGCGATCGCCGTGAAATGTGCTGCGAAGGCCAGAACCGTCAGGGCATGGAAGAGTTCATGGAAGCCAAAATGCTCGTAGCTGAAGTTGGGTTTCTTCAGCGCGTAGAACACGGCGCCGGTGATGTACAGAACGCCGCCCACGCAGATCAGGACGGCGGCGGGGACGCTGGCCGCGAAGAACTCCGGCAGGTAGAACAGCGACCCGCAGCCGAGGGCGATGTATATGGGCACGTATAGCCAGCGCGGCGCGTCCGTCCACAGCAGCCGGAACAGCACGCCGAGAATGGCCCCGGACCAGATGACCCAGAGCAGCAGGACCGCCTTGGGCCGTTCCAGCAGCGACCAGGCCAGGGGCGTATAGCTGCCGGCAATCACCAGCATGATGTTGGTGTGGTCCAGGCGCTTGAGGACAATCTTCACGCCTGGAGACCAGTTGCCGCGGTGGTAGATGGCACTGATGCCGAAAAGCAGGACGCCGGTGGCAGCGTAGATGGCTGAGGTGATCTTGCGGTCCGTAGTGGGGGCGAGGACCACGAGGGCGAGGCCCGCCGCCAGGGCCAACGGAGCCGTGACGGTGTGGATCCAGCCGCGCCATTTGGGCTTGATCATCAGGAGTTCGGCCAGCCGGACGGCGGCGTCGTCCACGGGGCTGTGGCCGTGGTCCGCCGAGGGCGCACGGGGGCCGTCAGGAGTCTGGCTGTTCATGGCTTCAGAATATCCTCTCAATGGATAAGTTACTCATGGGTAACAATAGTGGCAGGTCATCCGGGAACGTCCCGTCACGCCGGTCCCGGTCCCGGACGGTAGCCTAGGATGTGCAATGCCGTCGAACAGCAACGGAAGTCAGGTGAGTCACCTCGTGGAATTGCGCGGGTTCCTTTATGGCTTCTACGAGAAGCGGCTGCTCAGCGAGTTGGCCGGCGGCCGCATTCCCAATCACATCGGCGTGATGGTGGATGGCAACCGCCGCTGGGCCAAACAGTTCAACGCACCCACCAGCCAGGGCCACCAGGCCGGCGCGGACAAGATCCATGAATTCCTCGGCTGGTGCCAGGAGCTTGGGGTTAAGGTGGTCACGCTCTACATGCTGTCCACGGACAACATGAGCCGGTCCAGCGAGGAGCTGGACCTTCTGATGGGGATCATTGCCAACACCCTGGACCGCCTGGACGATGACGCCAACATCTCGGTCAACGCCATGGGCGCCCCCGAGCTCTTGCCCGACTACCTGGCGGAACGGCTCAACAAGCTCACTGCCCGCACTCCGGTACGCGAAAAGATCCATGTCAACGTTGCGGTGGGCTACGGCGGACGCCGCGAAATCGTTGACGCCGTGCGGGAGCTGCTTCACGACGCTGTCGCCAAGGGCTCTGACATTTCGGCGCTCGCTGACACCCTGTCCGTGGACGATATTTCCCGTTTCCTCTACACACGCGGCCAGCCGGATCCGGACCTGGTGATCAGAACCTCCGGGGAGCAGCGGCTGTCCGGGTTCCTGATGTGGCAGAGCGCGTACAGCGAGTTCTACTTCTGCGAGGCCTTGTGGCCCGCCTTCCGAAAAGTGGACTTCCTCCGCGCCCTTCGGGACTACGCCGGCAGGCAGCGGCGCTTCGGGACCTGAGCCTCATCACGGTCCGCCCCCGTTCATCAGGAATTCACAAGCCGGCAACAGGAATCGCCGACGGATGGCACCGGAAATTACTGGGCAGGGAATTACGTTATATCCATCAGCAGGCAAAATCGCCGGCTGATCGGGGAGGCCAGTACATGGAGCGAATTTCGCGCCGGTTGTATGGGAGGCCGGACCCGGCCTCCAGGCCGAGCCGCCTCACCAATAACAATTCCGGGCGTGCCCGGGGCTGGAGTCGATGTGGCTAATTCTGAACAACTGCCCGAAGCCGTTTTTGACCAGGGACAGAAAGCTACCTCTCGCGCCACGCGAGCCACCTCACAAACCGGTGCAGCAGACGAAACATCTGCGGCCGGTTTTGCTGTCTCCGGAAGGGACGCCACCATTAGCACGTTCGTCATTGACACCTCCGTCCTGCTCTCCGATCCACGGGCGCTGCTGCGCTTCGCCGAGCACGAAGTCATTGTTCCGATTGTTGTCATCACGGAACTCGAGGGGAAACGGCACGACCCCGAGCTGGGCTACTTTGCCCGCAAGGCGCTCCGGCTGCTCGATGATCTCCGGGTGAAACACGGTGGTTTGAGCAAACCCATCCCCATCGGAAACGAGGGCGGCACCCTTCTGGTGGAGCTGAACCACATTTCTGCCGAGGTGCTCCCCTTGGGTTTCCGCAGTGGCGACAACGACAGCCGCATCCTGGCTGTGGCCAAGAACCTGGCCAATGAAGGCCGGAACGTCACCGTGGTGTCGAAGGATCTCCCGATGCGGGTCAAGGCCTCCGCCATGGGACTCACTGCCGACGAATACCGCAACGAACTGGTCAAGGATTCGGGTTGGACCGGCGTCGCGGAGGTCGAGGCCAGTGAGGACGAAATTTCCACCCTGTACGGCCACGAGCCCGTCTTCATTCCCGCAGCCGCGGAAATGCCGGTCAACACCGGGCTGGTGATCCTCTCCAACCGAGGCTCAGCCCTGGGCCGGGTGGGCGCTGACAAACAGGTGCGGCTGGTCAAGGGGGACCGGGACGTATTCGGGCTCCACGGACGATCGGCGGAACAGCGGCTCGCCATCGACATGCTGATGGACCCAGCCGTCGGAATCGTTTCGGTTGGCGGACGGGCCGGCACCGGCAAATCCGCGCTGGCCCTGTGTGCCGGCCTGGAAGCCGTGCTGGAACGCCGCGAGCACCGCAAGGTGATCGTCTTCCGTCCGCTCTATGCCGTGGGTGGACAGGAACTTGGCTACCTGCCCGGCTCCGAGTCGGAAAAGATGAACCCATGGGCCCAGGCGGTCTTTGATACGCTCGGCGCCCTGGTCAGCCAGGAAGTCGTGGAAGAAGTCATGGACCGCGGCATGCTCGAGGTCATGCCGCTGACCCACATCCGCGGCCGTTCCCTGCACGACGCCTTCGTGATCGTCGACGAGGCCCAGTCACTCGAAAAGAACGTCCTCCTCACCGTGATGAGCCGCATTGGCCAGAACTCCAAGATCGTCCTCACCCACGACGTCGCCCAGCGTGACAACCTGCGCGTCGGCCGGCACGACGGAATCGCCGCCGTCGTCGAAACCCTGAAGGGACATCCACTCTTCGGCCACATCACCCTCACCCGCTCGGAGCGCTCACCCATCGCAGCCCTGGTGACAGAGCTCCTCGAAGGGGCTGAAATCTAGCCCTACGTTCGGGTTCGCGAAGGGCCGTGGTTCCGTTTGTCGGGCCACGGCCCTTCTCTTTCGCTTAGCGACCGGCGGAGCCCTATGCATCGTGTCTAAGCGACGGCGAAGGACCCCACATGGCGGACCCAACGACTCCTCAGCCGACGCCGAGGAAGCGGGCCGCTGCTTCGTGGCCTTCGACTTTGAGGGTCCAGTCGGGGCGTTTGAAGGTTGCGGGGGTGAGGCGCACTTTTTGGACTTCCACGGCCTTGCCGCCCCAGGATTGCCTGTTGGTGCCGTTGAGTTCGTAGCCGAGAGAGCGGGACACGCCCAGGGAGGCGGCGTTCCAATCGGCGGCTTCGGATTCGGCAACCTCCGCGTTGAGCCAGTCAAAGGCATAAAGAACGACGGCGGCGCGCATCTCGTTGCCGAGGCCCCGGCCCTGGACGGACTGCTTGAGCCAGGAGCCTGTCGAAACAGTTTTCAGCGTGGCGAAATCCTTGGCTCCGACATCCTGGCAGCCCACTAACTCGCCGTCGTGCCAAATGCCCAGGATCAAACTCCATGATTCCGGTGTCGACTCTGCGCGGCAGCGCCAGTGCCATCTGGCCATGTTCGGGCCGAGATCCTCTGGGAGTAACTCCGCCCAGGGCGTGCTGAACGGACTTTTCCCAGGCTCATGGATTCCACTCTTTGCCGCTTCCACCGCCGCAGGGAGGTGTGAATCGGTCACGGGCCTGAGTGTCAGCCGGGGTGTGGTCAGCGTGAGGCCGAAGATGGGCCAAGTGGAGGTCAGCGCGGTCATCAGGGAAGCCTAGCCCAGGGCGGGCCACGGTAGTCTGTCAAACGCCGGTAATGGCCGGAGGAGGACCTGTGATCAGGCGCGGATGTCCCAGCTGATGTGTCGGCGGACGTCCGTTAGGTTCATGGACTCGGCCACGAACAGGTCGTCCAGCATGTACTCGTCCACCGCGAGGATCCGGATCCAGTGCCCGTAATCCGGGGTTGCCGCTTCGAGTGACTGGCTGGCCACGCAGACGCCGGTTTCCAGGTCGATCCGCACCCGGTTGCTGCCGGGCAGGCAGAGCGGAGCGGCAGGATCCGCTGGATGGTAGGACGCGGTAGGCGTCACGGTTGCCTCCAGCGCCGGCCGGCCATCGTGATCCACGCGTTGCACGGTATCGATCTCCACGGCGTTGGTGCCCGGGAACTCGATCGGGACAGGAGCATTCCCGGCGAGTTCCACGGGATCGAGGGCAGCCGAGAAACGGCCGTTCCCGAAGCCTGGCTCGCCGTATGCTGCCTCCGGCCGGCGCCTGACCAGGCCGCCGTCGTCGTAAACGGGCGCTACGAGGTGGGGCGGCAGCAGCCAGGACCTCCGGGTGGCGCTGACATACAAGCCGTCCTTGGAATCGTTGATGCCGGTGGTGCTGTGGAGGACAAGCCGGTCGGCAGTTTCCAGGCGCAGCGCCCCGGGCCGGCGCAGCCAGGCGCGGACCAGGGGAGCGGACGGGTCGGGGACGTCGGAAAACGGTTCATCCCAGTATTCGAAGCGCAGCGACTGCCACTTCCAGGGGGAAGACCGGCAAAGGTTCCGGAACATGGTGCTCAGGTCTGCGGCGGCGGCGTTGCCCTCCGGATCCGGCCGGCGCCTGGTGTCCCATGTCGACATATCCACAGTTTACGCGTGGGCTCAGCACGGCGGCGCACGAATCCAGTAGCATCCGAGGGGTGATCCGACGACTCGATGGACTGTGGGACGCCACCCCGCTGGCGTTCTGGCTGGTGCTGGCCGCCTGTGCCTACTTCCTGGTTATGGCGGCCCGGCTGACGGTGATTGACGTTCGCCACCATCTGCTGCCCAACCGGATTGTCTTCCCGTTCTACGGTGTGGCGGGGGTTCTGTTGCTCGCGGCGGCTTTGGTGCACGTGATCGCCGGTCCTGCCGCACTCGCGGGGTCACCCGACGCTGCTGCCGAGCTACTGGGGATCCCGGCGCTTCGCATCCTGGCTGGGGGAGCGGTTCTGTGGGTCTTCTATTTTGGCCTGCGGATGGTCTACCCGCCCGGCATGGGCTTTGGCGACGTGAAGCTGGCCGGCGTCCTGGGGATGTACCTTGGCTATCTCGGCTGGGGGCACGTTTTTGCCGGGACCTTCGCGGCTTTCCTGCTGGGGGGCCTCTGGTCCATGGCCCTGCTGGCGGCCCGCCGCGGCACGTTGAAGTCTTCCATCCCGTTCGGCCCGTTTATGCTCGCCGGCGCCGCAGCCGCCATGCTGCTGCCCGCGTAGCGCGAGAGGACACTTGGGGCCCCGGGAGCGCAGGCGCGACGAAACAACAGGGGCGCCGCAACCCCCAAGATCGCGGCGCCCCTGCAGGCTCTTACTGCGGCCTCCGCCGCTGCGGCTTACAGCCGCACGACGCCGGTCAGCGGCGCTGGGAGACCAGCTCGCCGTCGTCGTCCTTCAGGCTGTCCGCGGGGTCCGGGACGGAAACGGGCTCCTTCTCCGATGGGTCCTTCAACAGGGTCAGCTGCTCTGCTTCCAGGCTTTCTGCTTCCTCGCCGCCGATGGCCTCGCCCCGGGCCACCATGCCGGCGGTATCCGAGAGCGGGATCTGCTTCAGGGTGATGGCCAGGATCAGCGCGAGGGCGATGAACGGCACCAGATACCAGAAGACCGGGGCGAGTGAGTCTGCGTAGGCGTTCACGATTGCATCGCGCAGCTGGTCCGGCAACTGGCTCAGGGCCTGCGGATCCAGGGTGCTCGTGGACTGCGAGGCTTGCTCCGGGGACGCTCCGGCGCCGGTGAATGCGCTGGTCAGTGACTCCGAGAGCCGGTTGGTGAAAATCGCGCCGAACACTGCCACGCCCAGGGACGCGCCGACTTCGCGGAAGTAGTTGTTGGTGCTGGTGGCTGTGCCGATCTGATCGGCGGGGACAGAATTCTGCACCACCAGGACGATGACCTGCATGATCGATCCCAGGCCTGCGCCGAACACAGACAGCTGGACGCAGATGACCCAGATGGGCGTTTCGGCGGTCAGGGTGGTGAGCCACAGCATCGCCGCGATCGTCAGGGCGGCGCCGAGGATCGGGAACATCTTGTACTTGCCGGTCTTGGAGATCCGGATGCCCGAATAGATGGCCATGCCCATCAGGCCCACCATCATGGGCAGCATCAGAAGCCCGGATTCAGCCGCAGAGGTCCCGGAGGACATCTGCAGGAACGTGGGAACGAAGGCGATGGCGGCGAACATGCCCAGGCCCAGGGTAAAGCCGATGGCCGTGGCGTTGACGAAGATCCGGTTCTTGAACAGGCTGAGCGGGATGACGGGATCCTCTGCGCGGCGCTCCACCATAACAAAAGCCGCGGCGGAGATGAGCATTCCGGCGCCGAACGCCCATGTCAGCGGCGAATCCCAGCCCTCGTCCTTCTTGCCGCCAAAGTCGGTGAAGAAGATCAGGCAGGTGGTGGCCGCGGACAGCAGGATCACGCCGAGGATATCGATCCGCTTTTCGGCCTTCTTGTTGGGCAGTGTCAGCGTGAACCAGGCGGTGACGATGGCGGCGATGCCGATGGGGATGTTGATGTAGAAGGCCCATTCCCACGTCATGTGGTCCACGAAGAATCCGCCGAGCAGCGGACCGGCGACGGCGGAGAGGCCGAAGATGGCGCCCAGGGGACCCATGTACTTGCCGCGGTCCTTCGCCGGGACGATGTCAGCGATGATCGCCTGCGAGAGGATCATCAGGCCGCCGCCGCCCAGGCCTTGGATGGCCCGGAAGATGACAAAGCCCCAGAAGTCGGTGGCCAGGGCGCAGCCGACCGACGCCAGCGTAAACAGGGCGATGGCCACAAGGAACAGGTTCCGGCGGCCCAGGACATCACCGAACTTGCCGTAGATGGGCATCACGATGGTGGTGGCCAGCAGGTAGGCGGTGGTAATCCAGGCCTGGTGCTCCACGCCGCCGAGTTTTCCCACGATAGTGGGCATGGCGGTGGAAACGATGGTCTGGTCGAGGCTGGAGAGCAACATGCCGGCAATGAGCGCCGAGAAGATGATCCAGATGCGTTTCTGGGTCAGCAGCAGCGGGCCGGCTGCTGCCTTGGGGCTGGCAGTGGTGCTCATGGGTGTCCTTTTGCGGGTACTGGTTCTTGGAACGGCTGGGAGAAGAGTTGGCTGGCAGCGGAGATGTTCTCCAGCAGCAACTCGGCGTAGGGGCGGGTGTTGCCTTCGGAGAAATAGGCCATGCTGCTTTTCCGGGCGATGGTGCCCAGTAGCACGACGGCCATCTGGACCACGGGGTGGTCAGCTACGACGCCCTCGCGCAGCGCAACGTCGCGGGCGAACTGTGCTTCACGCTGTTCGGTCAGGCCGATGATCCGAAGGATCAGCTGGGGTTCCTTCTTGACGACGCCGATCAGCTGGCGGGTTTCCTCTTCGGAGGCTGCCATGTGCTCGGAAAGTCTGAGGGACAGCCTGACGAGGTCCTGGAACAGGGTGGGGGAGATTTCCCCGGGCGGTGATGACATGCCGCCGGCGACGAATTCCTCGAGGACGTCTGCAGGGATGTCGTCGTCGATGTGGCCAAGGATTGCGTCTTCCTTCGTCGGGAAGTAGTTGAAGAATGTCCGGCGGGAGATGTCGGCACGCTCGCAGACTTCCTCCACGGTGTAGCCGTTCAGCCCCCGCTCGGCGGTCAGGGTCCTCGCGGCGGCGGTGATGGCCGCCCGCGTGGCGGCGCGCTTGCGCTCGCGGAGACCGCCTTCAATTTCTGCACTATCATTCACAAAGTAAAGTTTTGCACTCATTTACTAATAGTGCAAACTTAGCCTTCTGTGCGCTTAAAGCACGACGGCGGCCGCCCGCCTTCGTGATGAAGGTGGGCGGCCGCCGTCGTGCTTGGGGAGGCGGTGGGGGCTAGGCCTTGTGCGGCGGGCGCGTCATGGACATAACGTCCAGCGCGGTGTCCAGCTGCTCTTCAGTGACCTCGCCGCGTTCCAGGAAGCCCATGGCGACGACGGTCTCACGGATGGTGAGGCCCTCGGCCACGGCCTTCTTGGCGATTTTGGCCGCGTTCTCGTAGCCGATGTACTTGTTCAGCGGCGTCACGATCGAGGGGGAGGCCTCGGCCAGGAAGCGGGCGCGCTCCACGTTGGCGGTGATGCCGTCGATCATCTTGTCCGCCATGACCCGGCTGGTGTTGGCCAGCAGGCGGATGGACTCGAGCAGGTTGGCGGCCATCACGGGGATGCCGACGTTGAGCTCGAAGGCACCGTTGGTGCCGGACCAGGCGATGGCGGTGTCGTTGCCGATGACCTGGGCGCAGACCATGATGGACGCCTCGCAGATGACCGGGTTAACCTTGCCCGGCATGATCGAAGAGCCCGGCTGCAGGTCCGGGATGGCGATTTCGCCGAGGCCGGTGTTGGGGCCGGAACCCATCCAGCGGAGGTCGTTGTTGATCTTCATGAAGGAGATCGCGATGTTGCGCAGCTGGCTGGAGCCTTCGATGAGGCCGTCGCGGTTGGCCTGGGCCTCGAAGTGGTCGCGGGCCTCGGTCAGCGGCAGGCCGGTGTCCGTGGCGAGCAGTTCGATGACGCGTTCCGGGAAGCCGGCCGGGGTGTTGATGCCGGTGCCCACCGCGGTGCCGCCGAGCGGAACTTCGGCAACACGGGGGAGGGCTGCGTTGATGCGCTCGATGCCGTAGCGGACCTGGGCCGCGTAGCCGCCGAACTCCTGGCCGAGCGTCACCGGGGTGGCGTCCATGAGGTGGGTGCGGCCGGACTTGACCACGTCCTTGAACTCAACAGCCTTGCGCTCCAGCGACTCGGCCAGGTAGCCGAGCGCCGGGATGAGGTCGTTGATCAGGGCCGAGGTGGCGGCGACGTGGACCGAGGTGGGGAAGACGTCGTTGGAGGACTGCGAGGCGTTGACGTGGTCGTTCGGGTGGACAACTTTGTCACTCCCGGCGGCTTTGAGCGCACGCGTGGCCAGCTCGGCGATGACCTCGTTCGTGTTCATGTTCGAGGACGTGCCGGAACCGGTCTGGAAGACGTCGATGGGGAAGTCGCCGTCGTACTTGCCAGCAGCTACCTCATCGGCGGCCGCAGCTATGGCCTTGGCCAGCTCGCCGTCGAGCACCCCAAGTTCCGCGTTGGCCTGCGCGGCAGCCTTCTTGACCCGGGCCAGCGCCTCGATGTGCGCGCGTTCCAGGGTCTTGCCGGAGATGGGGAAGTTTTCAACTGCACGCTGCGTCTGTGCACGGTACAGGGCGTTCACGGGGACGCGGACTTCGCCCATCGTGTCGTGTTCAATGCGGAATTCTTCAGTGGAAGTCATGGGGCTAGCTTAGGGCGATCGGGGGCCCGGACTAAAACCATGAACCGCATGCTACGGGCACTCATTCGGGCTGGGCCTAGACCTCGCCGATCCCGGAAACCACGTTGGCATGGCCCTCGGCGAGGCTGTAGGAGAGGCCGATCACCGCCGCGCGGCCGTCCTCGATTGCGGCCGAAATCACACGGGAGCTGTCCACCAGGCGCTTGGACGTCTGCTTGACGTGCTCCACCACCATGTCGTTGATCTCGTGCTCGCCGTTGCGCATGGACGTCAAGACAGAAGGCGTGATGCGCTCCACCAGGTCCCGCATAAAGCCCACCGGCATGTTGCCGGTGTCCACTGCGGACTTGGTGGCACTGACGGCGCCGCAGCTGTCATGCCCCAGCACTACGATCAGCGGCACCCCCAGCACACTGATGCTGTACTCGAGGGAGCCCAGGACGGCGTCGTCAATCACCTGGCCGGCAGTGCGGACAACAAAGGCGTCCCCCAGGCCGAGGTCGAAGATAATCTCCGCGGCGAGCCGGGAATCCGAGCAGCCGAAGATCACGGCAAACGGGTGCTGGTTTTCCACCAGCGACGACCGCCGGGACGCGTCCTGGTTCGGGTGCGACGATTCGCCGGCAACAAAGCGTTCGTTGCCTTCGCGCATCCGGCGCCAGGCAAGGGCAGGGGTCAAGTAGGTAGCCACGGGCTTACTTTACGGGGCGGTGCTGGCTGACGGTGAAACTGTGACGGCCGGGTTGGCTTCCATGGACTGCACGACGGCGGTGGCGAGTTCGGCAAATTCGTCCAGCTGGGCGCTTCCCGTCAGGACAACGGTGGTTCCGCGGTAATTCAGCACCATGCTCTTCTCGCCTTTGCCGGTGTCACGCAGCTCCCAGTCCTGTCCGCCCGCCGCCCGCGTTCCCGTCACGGGGGCGCTCTTGGTCTGCTGGACGAGCCAGGTGGGGTTGGGCTGGCGGGTCTGGACCAGGCCGATGAAGGACTCGTTCGGTGTCAGGTAGCCAACTTCCCAGGTGGGAACGCCGCTGCCGCTGCCCGACTCCCACCGGGCGTAGTTGGACGTGAACGACTTGCCGGTGTCCGGTGTTACGGGTGTGAATCCCGCCACATCCGTGGCGTTCCGGGCCACTGCGCCGACGTCGATGTTCGGGCGGAATCCGTCGCTCTTGGGGAGGGGGTTCATCAGGATGATGGGCAGGAAGGCGGCGATGCTGACCACCAGGGCAACGATCATGCCGATCACGGAGGCATTGGCGCGCTTCGCCGCGGCGGCCGGGATTACTGGGCGGACAGGGGCTGCGTCGGCCGTGCCGGCGCCGTCGCCTTTAGCTCCGGAATCGGAGGGGTTGGGCCCGGGGCTGGTTTTTTCCTGCATTTCACTCACCCCTCTATAGTCGCCCATGTTTACGCGCAACTCACAGTCGGGGGAATGGGGGGAGGCTCAAGGCCATGTTGCAGGACTGCGTCATGCCACGCCCCGGAGGCGCTGCCACGACTATGATCAGTACCAGAGGAATCACCGCACCGGCTGAATCCGGCCGAGCGGGTCCAATGATCGCCACTCGAAGAAGAGGTTCACGTGTCACCAGCGCCTATGACCCAGCAGTACTCCACGATTTCCCCCTCCCTGGCTGTGGGCATCGACGAGCCAGACCGCAACCTCGCCCTTGAGCTTGTCCGCGTCACCGAGGCCGCGGCCATCGCCGGCGGCCACTGGGTTGGTTTCGGCGACAAGAACAAAGCCGACGGCGCGGCCGTTGACGCCATGCGCTCCTTCCTTCACACGGTCCACTTCAACGGCGTTGTGGTCATCGGCGAAGGCGAAAAAGACGAAGCCCCCATGCTGTTCAACGGCGAACATGTTGGCGACGGCACCGGTCCTGAGTGCGACGTTGCCGTGGACCCCATTGACGGCACCCGCCTGACCGCGCTCGGCATCAACAACGCCCTGGCAGTCCTCGCCGTGGCGGAGCGCGGCTCCATGTTCGATCCGTCCGCTGTTTTCTACATGGAGAAGCTCGTCACCGGCCCGGAAGCCGCCGACATGGTGGACCTCCGCTTGCCGGTCAAGCAGAACCTGCACCTCATCGCCAAGGCGAAGGGCGTGAAGGTCAACCAGCTCAACGTCATGATCCTTGACCGTGACCGCCACCGCCCGCTGGTCGAAGAGATCCGCGAAGCCGGTGCGCGCACCAAGTTCATCATGGACGGCGACGTTGCCGGCGCCATCGCAGCGGCCCGCTCCGGAACCGGCGTTGACGCCCTCATGGGTATCGGCGGCACCCCCGAAGGCATCGTGGCCGCCTGTGCCATCAAGTCCCTGGGCGGCGTTATCCAGGGCCGCCTGTGGCCCACCTCGGATGACGAGAAGCAGAAGGCCATCGACGCCGGCCACGACCTGGACCGCGTGCTGTCCACCAATGACCTCGTGTCCAGCGACAACTGCTACTTCGCGGCTACCGGCATAACCGACGGAGACCTCCTCAAGGGCGTCCGCTACTCCAAGGACAAGGTCCTCACGCAGTCCATCGTGATGCGCTCCAAGTCCGGCACCATCCGCTTCGTTGACGGCGAGCACCAGGCCAGCAAGTGGGAAGGCTACGCCCGCAAGAACTAGCAGGTTCTTTACCCCGCGTACTCCTGCGCGAACTGGCAGCTAATGACCCCAAATGCCTGATTTGGCGTCATCAGCTGCCAGTTCGCGTTTCAGCAGGCAACCCAGCCTGTGGATAACGCGGACCGCAGGCCGGAATCGGTCCACAATGGAGCATGTCCCGGACGCCCATGCCTCCCCAGCTCCCGCACGGATCATTTCTTGTTGCCGATGCAGAGGCCCTGGGCCTCACTCGGAGACAGCTGAGGGAGGGTATTGTCACGCCCTCGCGCGGCATCAGACTGCCGCTGGACAGCACGGGAAGTGTCGCAGATAACATCCGCGCCTACAGCCGCCTTGACCCCAGCTGCGTCCTGACTCACTCCACCAGCGCGCGGATTTGCGGAGTATGCCTCCCGGCTTGGCTGGAGCAGGACTGGAGGATCCACATTGCCCGGCCTGCAGACGGCTGCAAGCCGCGCCGCAGGAACGTTGTGGGTCACCAACTGTCGTTCAAGCCCGGCGAGGTCGTATCGATCGACGGCGTTCGGCTCACGTCACCGGCCCGCACCTGGCTCGACCTCGCCCCCATGCTGGACCTCAACGACCTTGTCGCGGCCGGTGATTCCATTGTCGTCAGCCATGGAGATGACTTCCCGGTGCCACGGAAGCCGCTGGCAACTGTTGCCGACCTGAGGCACATGGTGGGTCATCATCCGGGCATGCGCGGGGTGAAAACGGCGCGGCTGGCTTTGGATCTGCTCAGGGTGGGGGCGGACTCTGCACCCGAAAGCCTGATGCGGCTTGCCCTGGTACAGGCCGGACTTCCCGAACCGACATTGAATATTGTGCTCCGCAACGGGCTGGGTCACCCTGTGGTCTGGCCGGATGCTGCCTACCCGGAGTATCGGATCGCACTGCAATATGACGGCGTCCACCACAGCGATCCTGACCAGTACCGCCGCGATATCAAGCGGCAGGGCCTGACTGAAGGTCTGGGCTGGCGAGAAATCCGTGTCCAGAAGAGTGACCTGGAAGGGGATAGGCCCTTCGTCGTCGAAAAAGTGCGGGCGGTCCTGAGCGGTTCGTCGGCCCGCACCGCGTGGGAACGAACTGGCAGCTGATGACCTCAAACCTCGGATTTGAGGGTATTAGCTGCCAGTTCGCGCGGGGGTGCGGGGGCTTAAGCGTCCGTTCGCGCCGGGCGCGCGGAGGCGGAGCGGAGGGCGCGAAGCTTGTCGCGCAGCTTGCGGGCCAGCTGGTACGCGTTGTACCGGAGCTTTTGAACGGGGAGGTCCCAAGTGCCGGGGTACGCCACTTCATGGCCGCCGAAGGACTTCTTGAACGCGGTGAAACCTGACCATTTGTGGTCGGGCTGGTCCGCGGGCGCGACACCCCACAGGTCCACGTGTTTCAGGCCGCGGTCCTTGGCATCTGCCATCAGGGTCACCAGGAGCGGTATCCCCGCGCTGAGCTTGCGGTGTGTGTCATCCAGGGCTGCGTGGGCGTAGGTCCGGGTATCCGCGGAATCGTAGGCTAAGGCCGCTGCGATGGGACCGCCGTGCAGTTCGGCGATGAACAGCGTCGCAGCGCCCGCCGGCATGAGGGAGGCCGCCACCTGCGTCAGGTATGCGTCGCTCTGCGGCTTGAATCCGTTCCGCCGGGATGTCATGTGCAGGAAGTTCAGGAGGATCCTGATGTCATCCGGGTCCTGTGACGCCCGGAAGGTGACGCCCTTCTTGTGGATGTTCCGGTAGAGGTTCCGGTTCACGGGCTTCATCGCGGCGAGGACATCCTTGAAGTCACCTTCGAGGTCCACGATCCAGCTGAGTTCGGGCTGCTGGTTCACGGGTGCCGGCTGCAAGCCGCGCCGACTGAGCTCCGTAGCGGCTGGCATCTCAAGCCCGGCGGACACCGGCTCGATCCGGACAAACACAGCGCCGCACGATCTGGCCGTTGCCACCAGGGCGGCCAGGGCGGCGTCGAACGCCTCCGCGGAGGATGCTACCGGCCCGTAGGGGGCGTAGAGGACCTTTCCGGCCGGGTTTTTCTCCTCGACGGCCAGGAAGCTCCAGCCCGGGCCGGATTGCTGATGGACTGTGCGGCCCAGCGACGACTGGACATCTGCCCAAGCGGGCGTCTGCAGGAAGAATTCCACGGCTTAGGCCTTCATGGATGTGGTCACGGCGAAGGCAACGGCAGGGGTCTCGGCACCGGCCACCGGGTGGACATTGACCGGTGCTTCCGCGGCGGGAAGGAAAGCGCTGCCCCCGCGGGCCAGCTGCAGGTCGCCCTTGGGCGAATCGAGATACACCGATCCGGAAACGACAATAACGACGACGGCACCCGCCTGGGCCAGCGGCACCGGCTCCGCGCCGGGTGCCAGTTCGATCCGCTGAAGCTGGAACTCCCGGAAGGGCGGCTGGTACAGCTCCTGGCCGAGGCCGGAGAATTCCGGCGTGAGCATCGGCACCGCCACCGGCTGGAATTCGATGGTCCGCAGCAGCTCCGGCACATCGATGTACTTCGGCGTCAGCCCGCCGCGGAGCACGTTGTCCGAGGACGCCATGACTTCAACACCCAAGCCGTGCAGGTACGCGTGCACGTTGCCCGCGGGGAGGTAGACGGCCTCGCCGGGGGCCAGCGAAATCCTGTTCAGCAGCAGCGAAATCAGCACGCCGGGATCACCCGGGTATTTCTCGTTGAGGCTGATGACCGTGGACAGTTCCGCCTGGTACGGTGCCAGCGGAGCGCTGGAGGTCAGGGCCGCGGCCACCATCGCTGTGGTGTGGGAGACGTCTTCGCCGCCCGTGATCAGGCGCTCGAAGGCGCTCCTGAGTCCGGCACCCTCGTCCGGGTTCTCCAGGACCTCAAGCAGCTCCACGAGCAGGGGCGGGACCCCGGATTCCACCAGGTCGAAGCAGGCGGCAAGGTGGAGCAGAATCTTCCGGGTTGCAGCCGGTGCCCGGAACCCGCACAACGCGTCGAACGGCGTCAGCGCGAAGATCATTTCGGGCTTGTGGTTGTCATCGCGGTAGTTGCGGTGCGCGGCGTCGGGTGCAATGCCTTCAGCATTCTCCCGGGCGAATCCCGCTTTGGCCTGTTCGATGCTGGGATGGACCTGGAGGGACAACGGCAGCGCGGCAGCAAGGATCTTGGTCAGGAACGGGAGCCGTGGGCCAAACTCGGCCACAGATTCGCTGCCCAGGAAGTGTTCCGGATCTTCGGCAATCAAGGCATCCAGCGGTGCCACGGAGCCGTCCACCCGGCGGGCCATCGAGGGGGCACCGGGGTGGGCGCCGATCCAGAGTTCGGCTTCCGGCCGGCCGGACTCGGGGCGTCCCAGCAGCCCGGCGATGGCCGTGGTGGATCCCCAGGCGTAGTCGCGGAGGACGTTCTCAATTTCGTACACAGCCAGTGTCCGTTCTTGGTTTTCGGTTCGGTGGTTCTACGCAGTCAGGGTTCTATGCAGTCAGGACGGCAGCGGGAGCCTACTGCGGCGCACATTGTCCGTTGGTGGCCACGAGTTGGCGGATAGCTTCCTCATTACCCTCGCGCTTGAGCTGGTTCAGCAGTTCCTCGGTGATCGGTTCGCCGTCGGGCGTGGTAGTCACGGGGGTGAAGTCCGACGACGGCGGGGCAGTCTGCGCGCGGGCGCCACCGGCTGCCAGGAACGCAGCCGGGCTCAACTGTGCGGCCGCCTGCAGCCGTCCGCCGGCCGAGGCGGGCTCAACGAGACCGTCAACGGGTGCGGCAGCCTCTGGGCCCGAGGCTGATGCCAGCAGCTGGTCCACCTTGGCGTGGATGATGTCAAAGTCAGGCACCGTGGAGAAGGACGCGTCGAAGTCGGGCGGGCCGATGGTGAGCCGTTTGGCCTCCAGCCCCTTGGCCTTCATGGCGAGGTCCACAAAGCTGCCCAGCTGGGACGAGGAGATGTTGGACTCCACAACCTTGGTGCCTGCGCTGGCGATGTCCTCGAATTTGGACAGCAGCTTGGCAGGGTCCAGCTGCTTCAGCATGGCCTGCTGGACACACTGCTGACGCTGGATCCGGGAATAGTCGTCGACGTATTCGCGGGACCTGCCGTACCAGAGGGCGTGCTCGCCATCGAGAGTTTGTTCACCGGCAGGAATCCAGCCCAATGGCATGCCATGGGTGCGGGTGGCCTCGTCGAAGTATCCGCTCATCGGAACCCAGCCGCCGGCCTTGATTTTGATGCCGCCCATCGCGTCAATGAGTTTGGCGAAGCCCGCCATGTCCACCAGGACGTAGGCCTGGACAGTAATGCCCAGCGTTCCTGAGACTGCTTCGAGAGTCGCCTGCGCACCGGGGTCGTCCACACCGGGGTAGAGGTCGGCGTAGTCATTCGTCACTTCGGTGTTGATGGCGTTGATGAGGCATGCGTCGCCGCAGTCGTAGCCGTCCGGGTAGATCTCGCGCATCGGCGAGCCTTCGCTGAACTGGGCGTTCTGCAGGTTGCGCGGCACGGAGATGATGGCTGTCTGGCCGGTCTTTGCGTCCACGCTGAGTACGGACAGGCTGTCCGGGCGCCTGCCTGTACGGTCGTCGCCGGCGTCACCGCCCATCATCAGGAAGTTGTAGCGGCCGTCCACGGGATCGAGCGCTGGTCCCCCCGCGAAGATGCTGCCGATGGCGTTGCGGCTCACGTTCAGCAGGTACGCGGCATACCCAAGGGTGCCGCTGCTCAGGACCAGGGCGAGGACCAGGGCAATGCCGACGGCGGGACGTGCCGCCGGTGCCAGCAGAACGGGGCGGATCAGCCGGAGGGTGTTGATGAACAGGAACGCCCATCCGAGCGCCAGGGCCACCAGGACGAGGATGATCACCAGCGAGGCAAACTGATTGGTGAGGATGTTGATCAGGAGCGACCGGTTCACAGCCAGGAGCAGCAGGGTGACCGCCAGTAAGGCCCAGGCGGTCAGGGTGACGCGCAGGGCAATACGGCCGAGCTTGCGGTCGCCGGCCACAATCTGGGCGCTGCCGGGCACCAGAAGGGTCATCAGGACCAGGGCAAAGCCCCGTTTGGTCCGGACAGGGCCTGAGGCGCTGGTCGGATACCGGACGGGATCAGTCATGACCTTGCCGGTGGCTGGCTGCTGCGGTTCGCTTCGGGACATGACCGGTTCCTTAACGGCTGCCCCGGAGAACACCATTGCCGTCGGCGAAGACTTCGCTGACTTTCTGCCTGAGGTTGGCTCCCTTGCGGGTGGCGACGTCGTTGAGTTCCTGGGCGAAGTCCAGGAGGTCGGCGCGGAGCGTAGCTGCCAGTTCGTCCGTGCCCGAGGCGAGGATCCGGACTGCCAGCAGGCCTGCGTTTCGGGCACCGGCAATGGACACGGTGGCTACGGGAACGCCGGCCGGCATTTGCACGATGGAGAGGAGGGAATCCATGCCGTCCAGGGTCTTCAGCGGGACCGGGACGCCAATAACGGGCAAGGGAGTCACGCTTGCCAGCATGCCGGGAAGGTGGGCAGCTCCGCCGGCGCCCGCGATGATGACCCGCAGCCCGCGTTCGTGGGCGGTCTGGCCGTACCGGATCATTTCGGTGGGCATCCGGTGTGCGGAGACCACATCGGCTTCAAAGGGGATGCCGAACTCAGCCAATGCATCCGCGGCGGCCTCCATGACCGGCCAATCCGAGTCTGAGCCCATGACCAGCCCAACGATGGGACGGGGGGTGGTGCCGGTGGTGGTTTCGGTGGTCATGCGTTCTCCTCGGAAATCCGTGCTGATTCTTCGGTGGGAACCCGGCCGTCGCGGATGATGGCCGCCACCCGGGTTGCGCGTTGCCGGACCGAGTCCACATCATCCGTGGAGGTCCCTACGAGGTTGACATGGCCAATCTTGCGTCCCGGACGCACTGATTTTCCGTAGCAGTGGACCTTGGCGGCCGGCTCGCTGGCGAGGGCTGTCGGGTAGGCGGAAAACAGATCCTGGTTGTCGCCGCCCAGAAAGTTTTTCATGACCACTACCGGGCCCAGGATGTCGGTGGCACCCAGCGGCAGGTCCAGGACCGCCCGCAGGTGCTGCTCAAACTGGCTCGTAACCGAACCGTCCTGGGTCCAGTGGCCGGTGTTGTGGGGGCGCATCGCGAGTTCGTTGATCAGGAAGCCGACGCCGGAGCCCGGTGTTTCAAAGAGTTCCGCCGCCATGACTCCGGTGACGCCCAGTTCCGTGGCGACACGCAGTGCCGCGTCTTCCGCAGCTGCGGCGACCTCGAGGGGGATGTCAAGGGCAGGGGCGATGACTTCGTCGCAGACGCCGTCGACCTGGATCGTGTGCACCACCGGCCAGGCTCTTGCTTCGCCGCCCGGGGTCCGCGCCACCAGCGCGGACAGTTCGCGGCTGAACTCAACTTTGGCTTCGGCGAGGAGCGGGCTCATGGCCTCGAACCACGGAGCGGCCTCTTCGGCGGCCTCGGCGGAGTCGATGATCCGCACGCCCTTTCCGTCGTAGCCGCCGCGGGGCATCTTGAGGACAACCGGCCAACCCGTTTCTTCGCCGAAGTCCACGAGCGCGGCGACGTCAGCGACAGCAGCCCAGATGGGGTTTGGGAGCCCAAGGCTGTCGATGGCAGCCCTCATCACCAGTTTGTCCTGGGCATTAACCAGCGCGTCCGGACCGGGCTGGACATTCACGCCAGCGGCCAAAAGCGCGCGGAGGTGGTCCGTGGGGACGTGTTCGTGGTCGAACGTCATAACATCCAGGCCGTCCGCGAAGTCGAGGAGAGTCTGGAGGTCCTTGTAGTCACCCACCGGTGAAGTGGACACAGCCGACACGGCTGAACCGTCCTCAGCCTCAGCCAGGACGCGGAGTTCAAAGCCGAGGGCGGTAGCGGCCGGGGCCATCATGCGCGCGAGTTGGCCGCCGCCAACTACGCCGATTACTGGAAAAGTCACATATGCCAGCCTACAGAAAAGCTCACCGGATCCGGGCTTTGGGACGTCGAAGGGCCCGCTTTTCGGGTATTTTCGCGGTAACCCTTCGCTCCGTGTGGGGCGGGTTCACCGATTTCGGGTCTAAAATAGACCTCTGGCCGTGTGGCCCAATGAACTGACGGCCATGGAGGGTCATGTTTAGCGCACTTGCAGATCGTATCCGGGGGCTCGCCTCGCTATTTTGGCGTGAAGTGGCCAAGTTCGGAGCCGTGGGCGGTGTGGCCTTCGTCATTGACTCGGCCATCTTCATCTGGCTGTTCACCGGACCGATGCACAGCAGCGAGGTCTGGGCCAAAGCGGTGGCAACCATCGTGGCAAGCATCTTCTCGTGGGTGGCCAATCGTTACTGGACGTTCAGACACCGCAAGCAGGCCAATGTGGCCCGTGAGGCCGCGCTGTTCGCCGTCATGAACCTGGTGGGACTGCTGATCGCCTCAGGCTGCGTCTGGTTCGCGAAGTACATCCTGGACCTGAACGACAAGCCCTCGCTCTTTATTGCCGGCAGCGTCGTGGGCCTGGTCCTGGGCACCATCTTCCGCTTCTTCGCATACCGGTTCTGGGTCTTCAACGAAGAACTGGATCAGGAGCCGGAGTTCTCCCACGACCACGAGCTTATCGAACGGCACCATCGTGAGAAGGCAGCTGCCGCTGCTGCCGTCGCCCAGCACGGGGAACAGCCGGAGGCAGACTCACCGGAAAGCCGCCGGCAGCAGTCCTAACCCGGCCGTGCCGGGAAAGCTACTTGCCGTGGATGCGTTCCGCGGCCAGCAGCTTGTCCGTCAGCTCCACATCGGCGTGGGCCAGCACCACTGAACCACCGTTGTGCCACGCGCCGAGTGAGTTCGCCAGCGCCGGCTCCAGCCCTTCAGAGGCCGGAACCAGAAGCCTGACACCTTCCTCATGCGGCGCCGCAAAACCAGTGATCAGGCTTTCGTGGATGTGCCGTTGGCCTCCGCCAGCCCGAATGGCACAACCGGCCGCCGAAGGGTCCGTGTGCGCCATAAAGACGTCGCCGTGGGAGCGCACCTCGGCGGCGTAGTCGATGACCCCGGCAGGCAGGTCACCAGGCCACCGCATCGCCAGGGCTGGCAGCGCGACGGCGATAACGGCGTCGTGCTTCCGCTCAACTGTTCCGGGCCTGTCGGTGACCAGGAGCTCCGCCTCCCCGCCGTCCAGGACTGTTTCCATGCCCAGCTGCCAAGCGGCCAGTGCCCAGATCATGGACTTCCAGTGGGCCGGCAGGTCAAGAGTCAGTCGCATGCCGGGCTCGGCGTCGAGTTCGTCCTGCAGCAGATTGCTGGTTTTTGCCACCCAGTTGTCCAGCACGCGACCGGAGAGTTCCACGCGCTCCGAGTCCGGGCCGTACCAGGTCAGGCGGGGCGAAGTGGCGTGGCCGGAACGCAGGGTGGTCATCAGATCTATCGCCGGGATGCTCATGGCTTTATCTTGTCACGGACCCAGTGGGGTGTCCTTGGCGGGGATGGCGGCACCGAGTCCGCAAGGGTCCAGGTCGGGTCCGGCCCGGCTGTGATGTTACTCACAGAAGTTTGTCATCCTATTTGTCTAATTCGGGCTTCGCCTGTATTTTTGGCAGCTATTCAGCGGAAACGGGAGCTTTTGGCCGCCGATGCGGACCGCCGGGCCTCCGACGCGCCGGACCTTCGGAAAACTCCCGGGCGTGGCGTGACCGGGATTGGGCCGGAAAGTTGATTATTATCCGTCCACGGCTTGACTCCCCAGTAGTTACACGCGTGTAATTAGATATCGAAAGTCACTGCATAAATACGGACACGCAACCGAGTGTCCACGGTATTCAGGCAAGGGCTGCAACATTTTGGGGAGGGTCGCCGTGGGGCAAGCAGAGCGTATCCATGAAGATGCCGTCGTCGCCGGACTGGCAACGGCAAAATACCGCGCACGGGGGGTTCCGAGCGACTGGTACGTCGATCCCGCGGATCCCGAGGCCGCGGACCGTTACAACCGAAATACCAAAGACCCCCTCCAGGACCAGGCCACAGCCTTCCTGGCGGCGCACGAAGCACTCCTTGACGGCGGACACGACCAGGACGATGACGACCTGGATCCGCCTATGGAACTGCGCACGCCGGCACAGGGAACAAGTTCCCAGCCGGTGTGGATCGGACTGCCGTTCAGGCAGGACTTCGACGACGAAGGTGAACTCGGCTGGCAGACTGATGCATTGTGCGCGCAAACGGATCCGGAAGCCTTCTTCCCGGAGAAGGGCGGATCCACGCGCGACGCCAAGAAGGTCTGCGGTGCATGCAATGTTCGGTCGCAGTGCCTGGAATACGCGCTGGCAAACGACGAACGGTTTGGCATTTGGGGTGGCCTTTCCGAGCGTGAGCGCCGGCGGCTAAGGAAGCGAGCAATCTAATTCTTCAGGAAGTACATGTCACTGCCGTTGTGGTGTCCCACAACGGCAGTGCCTATCTCCCCAGAACCCTGGCTGCCCTCGCGGACCAGACCCGGCCCGCGGACTCCCTCATCGGAGTGGACACCGGATCCCGCGACGACTCCGCTGTCCTCCTGGAACGGGCCTTCGGCGCAACCAATGTGAGCACCTTTCCGCCCGGCAAGAGCGGCATGGGCGGCGCCGTGCGCGCCGGGCTCAACAAGCACGCGCCCTGGGAAGGCCAGTCCCAGCGCGCCGCCACAGAGTGGGTCTGGCTGCTGCACGACGACGCGGCCCCGGCCCCCGAGGCGCTGGCCGAACTCCTCAGTGCCGTGGAGCGCGCACCATCCGTGACAGTGGCCGGCTGCAAGCAACTGGACTGGCACTCGGAACGCCGGCTGATCGACGTCGGACTCTCCACCAGCCGCTGGGCCGAGCGGCTTACCCTGATCGATGCCGACGAACTGGACCAGGGCCAGTACAACGGCCGCACGGACGCGTTTGCGGTGAACTCGGCCGGCATGCTGGTCCGCCGTGATATCTGGGAACTCCTGAAGGGCTTCGACCCCGCACTGCCGGGCACCGGCGACGACGTCGACTTCTGCTGGCGCAACCGCCTCGCCGGGCACCGTGTGGTGGTAGTTCCCACTGCGCGGATGTTCCACGTCGCCCACCGGCCGCATGCCCAGGGAAACGCTTCCGCGGCGCGAAAAGCCCAGGTCCATCTGCGCCTCAAGCACGCCCCGCTGTGGAAGGTGCCTGTCCATGCGGTGGGCGCGCTGCTTGGCAGCATCTTCAAACTCGTACTCAGCATTGCGGTCAAGGATCCCGGGCACGGTTTCTCCCAGCTTGTGGCCACGTTCGCTGCCCTGGCCCGGCCCGGTGCTGTGGCAAAGGCCCGCCGGACCGCGGCAAACAGCCGGCGGATCCGGCGGTCCGTCATCAAGAAGCTGCAGACGCCCCGGCGTGAAGTCTGGAACCACCGCCGGTCCCTGATGGAAGCCCTGGGCGCCGACAACTCCACGGCCGATGGCCTGGTTCAGGACCCCCTGGCGGACCAGCCCACGGGGGACTCATCAGATGACTTCGCTGCCCTGACCACCACCGAACGGGGTTGGGTGGGGACCGGCGCCATCGCCGCCATCATCATCGCGTCCGCGTCTTCCCTCACGGCGCTCACCGGGATGTTCCGGGCCGACGCTGTTTCCGGTGGAGGCCTCATTCCGGTGTCCTCCACCCTTGGCGAAATCTGGCACCACGCCTCCAGCTGGTGGATCAGCCTGGGTGCAGGGCTTCCGGGCAAGGGCGACCCCTTCGGCTATGTGCTGTGGATCCTTGGCCTGCTCGGCGGCGGAGACGCCAACGCGGCGATGGCCTGGCTCCTGCTGCTCGCCGCCCCGCTTTCCGGCCTGACCGCATGGTTGGCGGCCGGGGCCCTGACCATCCGGCGCCGCTTCCGCCTCGTTGCCGCACTCTTCTGGGCGGCCGCTCCCGCCTTGCAGATAGCACTGAACCAGGGCCGGGCCGGTGCCCTGGTGGCCCACATCATGATCCCGCTGCTCGTCCTGGCACTCCTGCGCGCCACCGGGTCCGCCGTGGGCCACGGACGGTTCACTGTGCCGTCCCCGGATGACCGGCGTTTCACCGAAAAACCACCCGCACGGCCCGGGATCAACGGCATGCCGTCCTGGACTGCCGCCGCCGCCGCAGGGTTGACGCTGGGTGTTGTGACCGCGTCAGCACCTTCCCTGCTCGTCCCGGCCGTTGTGGTTATTGTCCTCTGCGGGCTGATGCTTGGCCGTCGGGGCCGCACCGTGTGGTGGGCTCTATTGCCCAGCGCCGCGCTCTTTCTTCCCTTCGGGCTGTCCGTTATCGACCGGCCGCGGGCATTGCTGGCGGACCCGGGTGTTCCGCTGGGATTCGAAGCGGCCCCGCTGTGGCAGCAGTTCCTGGGCCAGCCGCTGCTGTTCTCCGCCGAAGGTGGCCTGTCCGGTCTTCCGTTCTTCAGCGGCCAGGCGATCCCCTGGGCACTCGTGCTGGCACTGCTGCTGGCCGTTCCCGTCCTGCTGCTTGCCGTTGCCGCCCTGTTCCTCCCGGGTCAGCGCAGCAGGACAGCACGTGTTCTCTGGGTGGCGGCTCTGGTGATCTTCGCCGGTGGCTGGCTCGCAGGACACGTTGCCACCGGCGCAACTGCCGACACCCTCGTGACACCTTTCACCGGTCCCGCCGTTTCCGCCGCAGGGTTCGCCCTGCTGGGAGCCGCCCTGATCGGTGCCGAGCGTTTGCTTGATGCCGCGGACAGGGCAGCCTCGCCGAGCATTCGGCGCAATGTGGCCCTTCGCTCCGCGACGGCCCTTGCCATGGTGGTGCTGCTGGCCGGTCCGCTGGCCGGCATGGCGGTGTGGTCGGCCCAGAACCTGCTACGTTCCCCAGCCGTTGCCCTCCCGGCCGACGTGCCGGCAGGGCCCGCGCTGGGAACGCCACGGCTGGTGCAGCCCGGCAGCGCCCGGACGCTTCCCGCTACCGCCATAGACCGTGGCACCGGGCCGGAACAGACACGCACGCTGCTGATCAGCACCCAGGAGAACGGCGCCTTTGACGCGGCCCTGATGCGCGGTGCCGGGACCACTCTGGACAGCCTGTCAACGATTGCCGCCGCCCGGAACATCCTGGGCGAGCCAGGCCAGGAGACGGTCAGGGAGGACGACGACGTCACGGCGTCCATCCGCAGCGTGGTGGCCACGCTGGTGGCCGGCCAAGGCGTGGACCCCCGTCCCGAGCTCGAGCGCCTTGGTGCCGGTTTTGTGGTGCTGCGCTCGGCAGACACCGCTGCCCAGCTCACGGCCAGCAGGATGGACGCAGTTCCGGGACTCGTTGCCGTCGGCCAGACGGATGTCGGCTGGCTCTGGCGGATTACACCGCTGAACCAGCCGGTACTGCAGCCCGCCGACGTCGCGCATCGCGTCAGGATCGTGGATGGCACCGGCGCCACCGTGGCCCTGGTGCCCTCCACGTACGACGACGTCGACACCCCCGTCGCCGAGGGGCCGGAAGGGCGGCTGGTGGTGCTCGCCGAACGGGCGGACCCGGGCTGGAGCGCCTGGTTCGACGGGCGGAAGCTCACTGCCACGACGTCCGGCCCGGCCCAGGCCTTTACCTTGCCTGCCGCCGCCGGGCAGCTCACCATCCGCTACGACACCCCGTGGGCCCTTTGGTCAGGAATCGCACAGATCACGGTGATAGGACTCACCGTGATGCTCGCCATTCCCATGCCCGCGCGGCGGCCCAACACAGGGCTCTCGAGGGACGAGGGATCTTTGCGTAAGGAACACCAGAATGCATAAGGACGCCGCCCGCAGGACCCCTCGCAAGCAGATGCTGGCAGGCATGGTCTCGGCCGTGGCGATTGTGGCCGCAGCCGGCGCAGGACTCGCAGCCTCCTCGGTCGTTCCGCAGCCGGTAGGGAGCCGCAGCATCCCGGCCGTGCTGGCTGCAGTTCCCGCAGGCGCCAGCACGGGGGTATGTCCTGGCCCGGCCCGCCTCCTCGAAGGAACGGAGGCGGGCACCGACCCCCAGTTCAGCCCCGAATCCGCGACCGCCAAGAGCGCTGTCACCGGCGCCGTCCTGAGCGTCCCCGGCGGTGTCCTCCCCGGCAGCAGGCTCGCCGCCCTTGACGGGACGCCCGCCGTCGAGATCGCCAAGGACGGCAGCCAGCCCGGCCAGGGGACAGGTCCCCAGGACCTGACCGCCGGCGTCATCGCCGGGCACAGCGTGGATGATGCCACCTTCCTGAGCGCCGACGCGCAGGCAGGCCAGAAGCCCTCAGCCGCCGGGCTTATGAGATTCACTGCCACCGACGGTGACCTGCAGGGCTCGGCGGCTGCCAATTGCCAGCCGCCCGCCAACGACCTCTGGCTGTCCGGTGCCAGCACCACCGTGGGCCGCACATCCCTTCTTGTCCTCAGTAACGCCTCAAGCACACCCGCTACCGTCAGCCTGGAGCTCTTCGGCAGCAAGGGTCAGATCCAGGCCCCGGGCAGCAGGGGGCTACTGGTCGCGCCGGGAGGTACGCGCTCAATCGTCCTGGCTGGCCTGGCCCCTGGTGAAGCCCAGCTCACGGTCCATGTCCGGAGCGCCGGCGGTCCGGTGGCCGCGGCCATCCAGCAGAGTGTCCTGAGGGGACTGACGCCCGGCGGCGTCGACTTCATTGCTCCGGGCGCCGCACCTGCTGCACGCCAGGTCATGACCGGAGTGGACATCCAAGACGCAGGCGCGATCTCCGCATTCACGGGAAACAGTGGCTTCAAAGACGCGGGCCCGGCGCTGGACATCACGGTTCCGGGACCGTCGGACGCGGTAGTGGAGGTCAAGCTCTTCGGCCGGGACGGCCAGAAAGCCCTCCCCGGCGGCGGCGTTGTCACGGCAAAAGCCGGGGCCGTCACCGAGATTTCCCTGGCTGGCGTCCCCGCCGGCCACTACACGGTGTCCACCAGTTCGGACGTGTCATTTGTGGCCGCAACCCGCATCACCCGGGGCGTCACGAACGGGAAGGCCTCGGACGTCGCCTGGGCTGCCTCCGGTGTCCGGCTGGGAAGCCAGCATGTGGTGCCCGTGCCCCAGGGCGGTGACCGAACCCTCGTGTTCGGCGTCCTCGAGAACCGGGCCACGGTCTCCTACGCCGCCATCACCGCGGATGGCAAGATCCGCGCGGCCGCCACTGCCGACGTCGCCGGCGGCACCACAACGTCCATCAAGGTCCCCGAGAAGGTGGACGAGTCAGTAGTGGTGGCGTATGTTGTCTCCGCGTCAGGTGACGCCGCCTACGGCGCGCTGCTCCTGCAGCAGGACGGCCGGGACGACATCTCCACGGTGGCCTTCACGCCCGCGGCTTCAGGTCAGGAAAAGGTGCCGGTCTCCCTGGGATACTGACAGGACAGTACCGGCGGCGTCAGTACCGGCGGCGGTAGACCGGATCCAGGGTTTCCGGCGCTACGCCGAGCATCTCGGCGGTGTGTTCCACGACGACGTCGTGCACCAGGTCCTGGAGTTCCTCCCGGCTGGCGCAACCCTGCTCAACCACCCGGCGGTACAGGGTGATCACCGGGCCTTCCTCTGCCGTGGCGGGGGTGTAGGCGCCCATGGGAGGCGGGGCGGCGTCGGCCACCAGTTGCTCCAGCTGCGGGGGTATTTCGTCGACGGCAAACCGGACGCCGTCGAGCGTTTTACCCCAGATGTCGTGGAGCCGCTGCGCGGAATCCAGCACCATGTCGTCAAAGCGGTCCGACCGTGTCCTGTAACCGGGGTGCGTTGGCAACACCAGCTCCCCGCGCAGGCCGCGACCGTGGCGGTTCCGGCGGCGCATCGCAAAGCTTCGGCCGGGCGAACCCGAACCCGTTTCTGCCGCGCGGTCATCCGGGTCAGCCAAACGGACCGAAAAAGCTGAATCATGGTTCGATGACTGCATACCTTGACTGTAAACCCGGGCGCAGAATTACGCGACATAACCCCGGTTTTTGTGCCAGGGCGCGGCGCCGATCGGCAAATACTCCGAACAGGTTGGGATCCGGAGTAGTCTGTGATGTCGTGGGAGCTATCCGTCAATGTTCAAGGTCAGCCTGCCGTCAGTCGGCGGTGGCAACTTTGACGTACGTCTATGCCGACTCCACCGCCGTCCTGGGTCCGCTGGCCACCTACGCCGAGCCGCATTGTTACGATTTGTGCGAGCAGCATGCCGGGTCACTGACGGTGCCCCGCGGCTGGGAAGTGCTTCGCCTGGCGATGCCCACAAGCCCGCAGCAGCCCGGACCGGACGACCTTCTGGCCCTCGCCAACGCGGTCCGCGAAGCAGCGGCCCAGCCGCCCAAGTCGCAGACCACGCCGGGTCAGCGTGGCTTGCATTCAGCGCTGGAGGCCCCGGCCGGCACCGAAGGCGTCCGCCGGGGGCATCTGCGCGTCTTGCGCGAACCTTCCTGAGGCGGATCTGGCGGTAGGCTGGAACCTGCTAATCAGTCAGCCAACGGCGCGAACGCGCCCCTGTCGGGAGCACCAATCATGCCAAAGATCAGTCCTGAACTGTTGTCCGTCCTCCGCTGTCCCGTGACCGGATCGCCCCTGGTCCAGGAAGGCGAAGAGCTTGTGTCGACGGCGGCGGGAGATTCGGGCGTGAAGCTGCGCTACCCGATCGAGGACGGTATCCCGCTGCTGCTGCCGCCGGAACTTCTCCAGGCCGCCACGGCTGCTGGCTCGGACCAGCACGATCACGCCGTCCGGCCGGCCACGGACCCAAGCCCCGCCACGGACAAAACCGCAACTACTGCCTAGGCGACGCCTGGACAACCCGCACCACCACCAGCGGCCGACTCTCGCGCAGAGGCTTCAAGGCCGTCGCCGCCATCGGACAAAAGCAAAGGAACCCCATGACATTTGACTACAAAGTAGCCGACATCTCGCTGGCCGAAGCCGGCCGCCACCAGATCCGACTGGCCGAGCACGAGATGCCAGGCCTGATGTCACTCCGCAAGGAATTCGGACCCACCCAGCCGCTGAAGGGCGCCCGGATCGCCGGATCCCTTCACATGACGGTCCAGACCGCCGTCCTGATCGAAACCCTCACTGCCCTCGGTGCCGAGGTCCGCTGGGCCTCCTGCAACATCTTTTCCACCCAGGACGATGCCGCCGCAGCCGTCGTGGTAGGCGCGGGAACGGTCCAGGACCCGCAGGGTGTCCCGGTGTTCGCCTGGAAGGGCGAGACGCTGGAGGAATACTGGTGGACTGCACAGCAGATCCTGGCCTGGCCCGGCGCGGACACCGATCCGGAGCTCGGCCCGAACATGATCCTGGACGACGGCGGCGACGCCACCATGCTGGTCCACAAGGGCGTTGAGTTCGAAGCTGCCGGCGCTGTACCGGCGGCGGGCGAAGACGAGTCCGAGGAAGGCCGGATCTTCCTGGACGTGCTTCGCGCCTCGCTGCAGGAAGACCCGCAGCGGTGGACCCGGATCGGGGCCAGCCTGCGCGGCGTCACCGAGGAAACCACCACCGGCGTGCACCGCCTCTACCAGTTGGCTGAACAGGGCAAGCTGCTGTTCCCGGCCATCAACGTCAACGACTCGGTCACCAAGAGCAAGTTCGACAACAAGTACGGCATCCGCCACTCGCTGCCTGACGGCATCAACCGCGCCACCGACGTCCTGATGGGCGGCAAGGTGGCCGTCGTCTGCGGTTATGGCGACGTCGGCAAGGGAGCCGCAGAGGCATTCCGCGGCCAGGGTTCCCGCGTCATCGTCACCGAGATCGACCCCATCTGCGCCCTCCAGGCTGCGATGGACGGCTACCAGGTGGCCAAGCTGGAGTCGGTGCTGAGCCAAGGCCACATCTTCATCACCACCACCGGGAACAAGGACGTCATCCTGGCCGAACACATGGCCGGCATGCGTGACAAGGCCATCGTGGGCAACATCGGCCACTTCGACAACGAGATCGACATGGCCGGCCTGGCGCGGATCCCCGGCATCAAGAAGGTGGAAATCAAGCCGCAGGTGCATGAGTGGGTGCTCGACGCCGGAACCGCCGAAGAGCGCTCCATCATCGTCCTGTCCGAGGGACGCCTGTTGAACCTGGGCAACGCCACCGGCCACCCGTCCTTTGTGATGAGCAACTCATTCGCCAACCAGACCATCGCCCAGATCGAGCTGTGGACCAAGCGGGACCAGCCCGAAGGCGAACGCGAATACAGCAACCAGGTCTATGTCCTGCCTAAGATCCTTGACGAAAAGGTAGCCCGCCTGCACCTCGACGCCCTCGACGTTGAGCTTACGGAACTCTCCAAGGAACAGGCCGACTATCTGGACCTGGACATCGCCGGACCGTACAAGCCCGAGCACTATCGTTACTGACGTGTGATGCCCCGGGTGCAGACCGCGCCCGGGGCTGTTATGTCCAAGCATTAAGATCGGACTATGGAACCTGTTGTTAAGCCACGCCGGCGGGGGACCGCCAGGAAAATTCTCCTGGTGGCAGCCGTGTGTGTCCTTGCCGCAACGGGCGGCGTCTTCGCCGCCGTCGCGCCGGGTTTTGCACGCGGTGGCCTGGAGTCCGAAGCCAGCTCGGCAGTCCGGTCCGCGCCGGGCGTCGCATCGCCTGTGGTGGCCCCGGTCAAGGTGGACGTCACGCCGGCCAACGCCGCAAAGCAGGTGAACCCGGCAACACCGGTGTCACTCAAGGTGGGCAACGGCAGGATCGAGAGCGTCACGCTGACCAGCACCGCCGGCGAAGTCGTCCACGGCACCTTTGCAGGGGACGGCAGCAGCTGGACAGCGACAGACCCGCTGAAATTCAACACCGAGTACAGCTTCACGTATGTGGTCACTGACGGAGCAGGACGGGATACCAACACCACAAGCTCGTTCAGTACGGTTTCGAGCACGCACGAGGCGGATGCCGCCATCTACCCGCTGGATGGGATGAAGGTTGGCGTGGGCCAGCCGCTGCAGGTCATCTTCAGCGAACCGGTGGTCAACCGGGATGCCGTGGAAAAGGCCATCAAAATCACCTCCAGCGCAGGGCAGGCCGGGGCCTTCCACTGGTTCAGCGACACCATGGTCCGGTACCGCCCGGAAGCCTTCTGGGTGGCCAACTCCACAGTCACCATGGACATGCAGCTTTTCGGCGTGGACCTCGGCAATGGCCAGATTGCCAACTTCAACAAAAAGGTCACCGTGAATTTCGGTGACAAGCGGGTGGCTATCGCCGATGCCGCCGCACACACTTTCACGCTCAGCGTTAATGACCAGGTAGTGAAAACCCTCCCGGTCAGCATGGGTGACAAACGCTTCCCGTCAGCGCGAGGCTACGCGGTCCTGATGGAAAAGAACCGCTTTGACCACTTCCGGGCGGCCAGCATCGGGCTCAAGCCCGGCGATCCCGCCTACTACGGCGAAGTGGACGTGGAGTATGCCATCCGCCTCACCCTGAGCGGCGCGTACATCCACCAGGCGCTGGAGTCCGCCTACCCCTTCATCGGCAACACGAACGTCTCGCACGGCTGCATCGGGTTCGCTCCCGACGGCGCCGCCTGGGTTTTTGACAACATGACCACCGGCGATGTGGTTCAGATCATCAACACCGAAGGCGACTACGCCGCCGTCGACGACGGCTATGGCGACTGGAACATTCCCTGGGCGGAGTACAACAACTAGGAACGGTTTTGGACCAGGACCAGGACGAGGTTGAGGCCTATGGCCCGAAAGGCAGGCGGTCCAACCGCTCCGCCGTGGCCGAGTTCCGGCGCCGGGCCTGCTGCAGCCGCACGAGTTCACGGTGACGGCGTTCGGCGGTGACGGCCGCCAGGTACTGGTCCGGGCTGGTTCCGGGGGGCGGCGGAGGGGCCACGTGCCCGGCCAGTTCCGTGGCGATCGATGCTGCCATTCCGGCGGCGGACAGCGGTGACATGCGTCCGGCCTGCCGGATGAACTGGGCGGCCTGCCGTGCGGTCGCATCCGGGATCCGGCCGATGTCCGCAGCTGTGGCCCAGCCCTGAAGCTGTGGGGGAACAAAGACGCGGACCGGTATCTCCGCCGGCACGCGCCGGCGCAGCGCATACGTGCCGGCAAGGATGTCACCCAGCCGCTTGGAGCGGCTGTTGAAGAGGGCGACGCCGATGGCGAGGCCACCCAGGGTGAGGTAGATTTCCAGGAATCCAGTCAGCCCCCGGATCACGGCGTGGCGGAACCGGATGGCGCCGCCATCGTCCCTGACCACACGCAGGCCGGCCGCCAGTTTCCCGAGCGAGAGCCCCCGGGTGAGGGTCTCCACGGCTACAGGGACAATCACGAAGCAAAAGAGCACGCTCACCAGCGTCAGCGCCCGCATTGCTGCCTCGTCAAGGTCCTGGCCGGCGGCTGCGACGCCCAGCAGGATAACCACCAGCAGGATGATGTTGAACATGACATCCAGCAGCAGGCCAAGGGCGCGGGCGGCGAAGGATGCGGGGCGCAGTTCCAGGACAACGGCCTCGCCGGTGATTATCGAACTCAAGCGGGTACCCCAATCCCTTGTCAACCATCCTGCGGACCTTCACAGTCTATGGCGGCTAGGCTGTTGCCGTGGATATGGATGCCTTCTCCGCCGCCAACGGGGACAAGTGGTCAAGGCTGCACCAGCTTGCCCATAAGCGGCGACTCAGCGGCGATGAGGCAGATGAACTGCTGCGCCTATACCAGTCGACGTCGGCCCACCTTTCCTTCATCCGGTCGATTGCCCCGGAGAGCGGCCTGTCGGCGTCCTTGTCCGCCACCTTAGCCCAGGCCCGGACCCGTTTCACAGGCGCACGGTCCAACGTGATGGCGGACCTTGCCCGGTTCTTCGTGGCTGCCCTGCCGGCGGCTTTGTACCGCCTGCGGTGGCTGACGGTGGTGTGTGGCGCCGCGTTTGTCCTGGTCGCGGGCGCCTACGCGCTCTGGATCGGGACGTCCCCCGAGGCCCTGCGGTCCGTTGCCTCCGAGGCTGCGGTCCGGCAGTACGTCGAGGAAGACTTCATTGGCTACTATTCGAAGAATCCTGCTGCCTCGTTTGCTGGGGCCGTCTGGACCAACAACGCCTGGATCAGCGCGCAGGCGGTGGCCCTGGGCATCACCGGCTTCTGGGTACCCATGATCCTGTTCACGAACGCCCAGGGCGTCGGGATCGCCGCCGGAGTCTTCGCCGCCGTGGGCCGGCAGGATGTCTTTTACAGCTACATCCTGCCGCATGGCCTGATGGAACTGACGGCTGTCTTTATTGCCTGCGCGGCGGGCTTGAGGATCTTCTGGGCCATGGTGTCTCCGGGGCCACGGACTCGAGGACGGGCCGTGGCTGTCGAAGGCAGGTCGCTGATCACCGCGGCCCTGGGGTTGGTGCTGGTGCTGTTCGTTTCCGGATTAGTGGAGGGTTTTGTCACGCCGAGCCCGCTTCCGGTATGGGCCAAGATCGGCATCGGCCTGGCGGTGCTGGCTGCCTACTGGGGCTACGTCCTGGTATGGGGACGGCGGGCCTATGACGCCGGCGAACGCGGCGACTTGGTGGCCGGCGACGCTGGATACAGCGAAATCGCCGCATGAATCCGCGAGCGACGGGGTGGCTCCTCGCCCTCGTGGAGGAGCGGGCGGTAGGCTCGATATCAGATACACGGCGCTGCCCGGATCAGAGCCGGCGGCGTGGAACCCAACGGAAGTGACGCTGCTGTGAACGACAATTCGCCGACCCCTGCCAAACGCACGGAGCCGCAGCCGGATCCGGACCTGGATACTTCGTCGGACTCGGACGAACCGGCTTTTGCCTGGCTGCACGATTCCGGCTCCAGCACTCCCGACGCGTCCCCAGCACCTAGCACCGCTGCCGGGCAGGGCGGTGCCACCCAGCCCGAAAGCCGCGCCGGCCGGAAAGCCGCGGAGGCCGCCGCCGAACCTCCCGCCGCAATACCTTCCGTAGAAGAGTCGCTCCGCAAAGAACCGTCCGCCCAGGGCGCCACCCGAAACGGGGCCCACTTCAGCGAGCCGCTGCCCACGTCAGCGCTGCAGGTCCGTCCGCCGCAGGAGGAAGTGGAGCGCCGCAACGCGGAGCGCGAAAGCGCAGCCAACGCCAAGCCCGTGGCCCCGCGCATCTGGCAAGTCCTGCTGGCCCTTTTCTACCCGGTGATCCTGCTGGTGCTGGCCGTCCGCGCGGTCACCAGCCCGCTGTTCCTGTGGGCCGAGTACAACAGGCCCGGATTCCCGGGCGACGGATACGGATTCAGCACCGACGACCGGATGACTTACGGTTCCTACGCGGTTGACTACCTCAGCAACTGGGCGGGGCCGCGGTACCTGGGTGATCTGGTCAATCGCAGCGGCGGGGACCTTTTCAAGGACGGCGAAGTCGGCCACATGGCCGACGTAAAAGTTGTCATCCTTTCCGCGTTCGGCGGGGGAGCACTCCTGATCGTCCTCAGCCTTGTGGCCATCGCCTACCTGCGCCGCCGCAGCACCGGCGGTGTGCGCCGCGGACTCTTCGCGGGATCCATTGTTGCGCTGGCGATCATCCTGGGCCTTGGCGCATTGGCCGTACTCGGCTGGCAGCAGTTCTTCACCGAATTCCATCGGATCTTCTTCGCCAGCGGTTCCTGGACGTTTGCCCTTGAAGACACCCTGATCAGGCTGTTCCCGGGCCAGTTCTGGATCGATGCCGGTATTGTCATCGCCGCGCTGGTCCTCCTGGCGTCCCTGGTGACGCTCATCCTCACCTGGCCCACCCGCCGCCGCCGCGGCCTGGCCAAGGAAGAGCCGATCGGCGCTGAGGCGTAGCCCCAAGCACCTGCACCTGCTCAGCCCGTAAGTTTGGCGGGCTGCTTCTTGCGGCCGGTGATGGACAGGAAGCCCTCCCGGTCCAGCTCGCCGAGGTCCCCGGTACGGAAGAACCCGTCCACAAAGGCCTCAGCTGTGGCCGCTTCGTTGGCGTGGTAACCCTTGAACACGCCGATCCCCTTGACCAGCACTTCGCCGTCCTCGGCCACGCGGATAGTGGTGCCCGGCAGGGGGACGCCCACGCTGCCCACCCTGGTCCGCGAGGGCGTGCTGGCCGTACAGGGGGCGGTTGTCTCGCTCAGCCCGTAGCCCTCAAGGACCGGGATCCCGGCGCCGCGGAAGAAGTGCGCGTCCTCAGGTGCCAGGGGGCCGGCCGCCGATACCGCGTAACGGACCCGGCCGCCAAGGATTTGGCGGAGCTTCGGGTACACCAGCCGGTCAAAGACGGCGTGCCGCGCCCGCAACGCCAGCCCGGGTCCGCTGCCCCCGCCGCGGGCCACGGTGTCCTGTGCCGTGGAGAAACGGATGGCGGCGGCTGACGCAGCCCTGAAGATCCCCGCTTTCCCGGACCCGTCAGCCTGGTGCGCGGCGTCCGCCCGGACCTTCTCGAAGATCCGGGGCACCGCCAGGAGGAACGTTGGTCTGAACGTGACCAGATCCGCCCGCAGATCAGCCTGACGGCTGACGTGTCCCAGGGTGGCGCCCGCATGGAGGCACGCCACCTGGGCGGCGCGGGCGAGCACATTGGCCAGCGGCAGGAACATCAGGGTGCGCGCATTCTGCCCCTTGAGGATCTCCGGGAGAAAGGCGACGACGTTTACGGCCACGAGCGAAAAGTTGCCGTGGGTGATCACGCAGCCTTTGGGCCGTCCGGTGGTGCCGGACGTGTAGGCCAGGGACGCGACGTCGTCCAGGCCCGCGGCGGAACGGTGGCGTTCCAGCTCGGCGTCCGTGACGCCCATTCCGGCAGCCGAGAGGCTGGCGAGGTTCGGGGCGTCGCCGTCGTCATCCATCCTCACCACGGTGACCAGCCGGTCCTTGAGCAGGGTGGAGGTCTCCAGGATGCCGGTAATAAGCGACACCTTGCCGCGGTCCTGGGCGAACACGCGGCGCGCGCCGGAGTCGTGCAGGATCCACTCCACCTGGCCGGGTGTCGAGGTCTCGCCGATGGGGACGCTCACGCCGCCGGCAAACCAGATGGCGAAGTCCACCAGGGCCCACTCATAGCGCGCGGCGGACATAACGGCCACGGTGTCGCCCGGCTCCAGGCCGCCGGCGATCAGTCCTTTGGCGAGGGCGCAGACATCGTGCAGGAATTTTTGCGCCGGAACGTCTGTCCAGCCGTTGGGGCCTTTGCGCGCGTAGAGCGCGTGGGCCGGGTTGGCGGCCTCCCGCTGCCGCAGGAGATCCGTGACATTGCTGCCGGGCTCCAGCTCCACCAGGAGTTTTGTGCTTGCTTCTCGCACGGGGGCGTCTCCGTTCCGCTGCCTCAACGCAGTTCGCGGCTGGTCAGGGTTCCATGCAATCCTGCCTTAGATCCAGGACGGCATCCACATCCGGTAGCGCCATTCCTGGTAGGGGATGGTCTCCGCCGTCCACACCGGGTAGAAAAATGCGGACAACAGGACTGCCCCGGCGACGAAGAGTGCCACCAGGTAGACACCGGACCGCCGGCGCCAGAGCGGGTCGGTGTCCCGGCCCAGGACGAGGCCCAGGCAATACACGAGCGCGAGCACCAGGAAGGGCTCAAAGGAGACAGCGTAAAAGAAAAACATGGTCCGCTCCGGGTACAGGAACCACGGCAGATAGCCGGCGCCCACGCCCGCAAGGATCGCCCCCGCGCGCCAGTCCCGGCGCCCGGCCCACCAGAACAGCAGGACCACCAGCGAGATGGCCGCTCCCCACCAGATCATCGGGTTCCCCACCGAGAGAATGGCTGAGGCGCAGTTGGGCACGTCGCATCCCGGGACGCCCTGCTCCGGCTTCTGGTAGAAGAACGACGTCGGCCGGCCCATCACCAGCCAGCTCCAGGCGCTTGCCTCGTAAGGGTGTTCAGAGCCCAGTCCCTGGTGGAACTTGTAGGCCTCCAGATGGTAGTGCGCCAGCGAACGCAGGGAGTCCGGCAGCCAGCCCCACTCCGCTGACGGGTTGCTTTGGGCCCACCGCCGGAAGTAGGCGCCCTCGGAACGGAACCAGCCCGTCCAGCTGGCGGTGTAGACCACTGCCGCAACCGGAACCATGCTGACAAAGGCTGGCAGTCCATCCTTGATGATTCCGCCGCTGACCCAGCCGCGGATTCCCGCGACGCGCCGTGCGTTGAGGTCCCACAGGACCGTCAGCACGCCGAAGCCGGCGAGGAAAAACAGGCCCGACCATTTGGTGCCGATGGCCAGTCCCATGCAGACGCCCGCGGCGAGACGCCACCAGCGGATCCCCAGCCACGGTCCCGCCAGCAGCTGGCTGGCAGCGGGCCGAGCGCTCCGGGACGCAGCCGCGAGCCTTCCGAGCCGTACGGCCAGCCGCCGTCGACCGTCATCGCGGTCCAGCAGCAAAGCTTCGAAGGCCGCCAGGAGCCAGAACATCAGGAAGATATCCAGGAGTGATGTCCGCGACATCACCAGGTGGTGGCCGTCGACGGCGAGCAGCAGGCCCGCGGCGGCAGCCAGCGGCACGGAGCGGAACAATTTCAGCGCAATCAGCGTGAGCAGCAGGATGGACAGGGTTCCGGTCAGTGCGGCCGCGAACCGCCAGCCGAACGGATTATCGGCCCCGAACAGCCACATGCCCCCGGCGATCATCCACTTGCCCACGGGCGGATGGACCACGTACTCGGGAGTGTCCAGGAGGATGGCCGGGTTGCCGGCGTTGAAGGAGTCGTTGGCCTTGTCCGGCCAGCCCCGTTCGTAGCCGCTGACCAGGTAGGAGTAGGCGTCCTTCACGTAATACGTTTCGTCGAAGACCAGGCTGTGCGGCGTATCAAGCCGGACAAAGCGGAGGACGCCCCCGATCACGGAGGTCAGGGCAGGCACCAGCCAGAACCAGAGACGCAGCGACGGCGGGTAATCGCGCCAGCTGCGGGTGCCGCCGATCAGGCGCTCGCGGAGGGCTGCGGCAGAGAATGCCTCCGCCGGACGGGCGATCCACGGGCCTCGTGCCGGCGGGATGGTCTGGCCGGCCTCGGCAGGCCGCATGGAGGTCTGCGTCACGAGCCCCATGCTACCTTTTGCAGCTTGGGCCGCCGGCCAGCAGTACGCTGGGGGAGTGGACCCTAACCCCAGCACCTTCGCCGATTCCCGCCCTGCAGAACCTTCCGTTGCCGCCGGAGAGGAGCCAGAGACCGAGGTTCACGTGACAGCGGACCCGGCTGCAGCGGCACCGGTCGCCACGGGGCCAGGCCGGATTGTGCTGGCGGCGACGCCCATCGGCAATGCCGGCGACGCGTCGGCCCGCCTGATCGAACTCCTGGGCACGGCGGACATCGTGGCCGCCGAAGACACCAGGCGCCTGCACCGCCTTGTCCAGAACCTCGGAGTCACCGTCGCCGGGCGGGTCATCAGTTACCACGAGCACAACGAGGCCACCAAGACCGCGGAGCTGCTGGAGCACGTCCGGTCCGGCAAAACCCTGGTGATGGTCACCGACGCCGGCATGCCTTCGGTCTCGGACCCGGGGTTCCGGCTGGTGGAAGGCGCCGTGGCCGCCGGACTGACCGTAACCGCCGTCCCGGGCCCCTCAGCCGTGCTGACTGCGCTGGCTCTCTCCGGACTGCCCACCGACCGCTTCTGTTTTGAGGGGTTCCTCCCCCGGAAAGCCGGCGAACGGGCGTCGCGGTTGGCGGACCTTTCGGCCGAACGCCGGACCATGGTGTTTTTTGAGGCCCCGCACCGGCTGGAATCGATGCTGCGGGCCCTGCGCGAGCGTTTCGGTGCCGAGCGGCGGATCGCTGTCTGCCGGGAACTGACCAAGACCTACGAGGAAGTCATCCGCGGGACGGTCGGGGAACTGTTGCTGTGGGCCGAAGGCAACGAGGTCCGCGGCGAGATTGCCGTGGTGCTGGGCGGCGCCCCTGCGCAGGCGCCGGGCACCCCCGAGGACCACGTGGCGGCCGTCAACGAGCTGGTGGCCCAGGGAATCCGACTCAAGGAAGCCGTGGCCGCCGTGGCCGAGGACGTCCGCGTCAGCAAACGGGAGCTGTACTCGGCGGTCCTGGCGGCACGCTGAGCGTATGAAAAGGCCAGCTGTGCAGCTGCACAACGAAATCCCGCTTCAGCAGTGCGTCCAGGCGTAGACCCTTCGGCGGCCGCGGCAGTAGTCTGACAGTAAATCAGCCAATACGGCAGGCCGCCCAGGCCCTGCGTCAAGGCTGGACCAAACCTTACTGACGAGGGAGTCACCGTGACTGTCACCGCACAGCCAGCTGTTACCGCGGAGCGCGAAATCGCATTGCTGGCCTCTGTTCCCACCGGATTGCTGATCAACGGCGAATGGCGCCCGGCGGCGTCAGGCAAGACGTTCGACGTCGAGGACCCCGCTACGGGCAAGGTGCTCCTCAGCATCGCTGACGCCGGCGCCGAAGACGGCAAGGCTGCTTTGGACGCGGCCGCCGCAGCGCAGGAATCGTGGGCGAAGGTTCCCGCCCGTGAACGTGGCGAAATCCTCCGCCGTGCCTTTGAGATGGTTACGGCACGTGCCGAGGACTTCGCGCTGCTGATGACCATGGAAATGGGCAAGCCGTTGGCCGAGGCCCGCGGCGAAGTCACCTATGGCGCCGAGTTCCTGCGCTGGTTCTCCGAGGAAGCCGTCCGTGCGTTTGGCCGCTACTCGGTCTCGCCCGATGGCAAGTCCCGCCTGCTGGTCACCAAGAAGCCGGTGGGCCCGTGCCTGCTGATCACGCCGTGGAACTTCCCGCTGGCCATGGCCACCCGCAAGATCGCCCCTGCCGTCGCGGCCGGCTGCACCATGGTGCTGAAGTCGGCCAACCTCACGCCGCTGACCTCGCAGCTGTTCGCGGCCGTCATGCAGGAGGCCGGCCTGCCGGCCGGAGTCCTGAACGTCATCCCCACGTCCACGGCAGGGGCCACCACCGGCCCGCTGATCAAGGACCAGCGCCTGCGCAAACTCTCGTTTACGGGCTCGACGGAGGTGGGCCGGCGCCTGCTCGCCGACGCGTCCGAGACCGTCCTGCGGACCTCCATGGAACTCGGTGGCAACGCCCCGTTTGTGGTGTTCGAGGACGCGGACCTGGACGCCGCCGTCGCCGGTGCCATGCTGGCGAAGCTGCGGAACATGGGCGAGGCCTGCACCGCGGCGAACCGGTTCATCGTCCACGAGACCGTCGCCGACGAATTCGCGCAGAAGTTCGCCGCGAAAATGGGCGGGATGACCACCGCCCGGGGCACCGACCCGGAGTCCAAAGTGGGTCCGCTGATCGATGCCAAGAGCCGGGACAAGGTTCATGAGCTGGTGTCCGATGCCGTGGCCTCCGGCGCCAAGGCTGTCTTGGGCGGCGCCCCGGCCGAGGGCCCTGGCTACTTCTACCCGCCCACCATCCTCACCGGCGTCACCGAGGGTACCCGGATCCTGTCCGAGGAAATCTTCGGCCCCGTCGCCCCGATCATCACTTTCGGCACCGAGGATGAAGCCGTCCGCCTGGCCAACAACACCGAGTACGGCCTGGTGGCGTACGTCTTCACGCGCGACCTGAACCGCGGCATCCGGATGGGCGAACGGCTGGAAACCGGCATGCTCGGCCTGAACGCCGGTGTCATCTCCAATGCGGCCGCACCGTTCGGCGGCGTCAAGCAGTCCGGGCTGGGACGTGAAGGCGGCCTTGAAGGCATCGAGGAATACCTCTACACGCAGTACATCGGCATCGCGGACCCCTACGCCGGCTGAACACATCGTCCTCCGGCTGACAGGATTATCCTCCGGTCAGCCGCTGCCTCCACCGCCAGTAGGTAGCCGCTGCGGCGAGCCGCTATTGGCTACCACGCGGCCGGAACAAGCCGTCGCGCGCCCTCGACCAGGAGCGTGCGGCGGCTTTTGCCGTTCGGTGTGCCAGCCGGCTGAGCCCCCTGAACGGGGCAGCCAGGAGCCAGGCCCACCGGCCCAGAACCGACGGCGGGAGCCAGTCGGCACGGAGGCGTCGAGGGAGGGAGGCATTGGCACGCAGGGAATGCTGCACCGCCGCGATGCGTGGGGCAATTGCCGCTGTCCTGCCGCGGCCGGCTGTGTCCTGGACGGGCGGGCCGTAGTGTCGGCGCTCGAAGTCGGAGGTGAGGCTGCGGATGGCTTGGTGCGCGGCGTCGTCCATGCCGCCATGTTCGCCGAGCAGCGATGAATGGCGGAGCCGTGCGGAATACGTCCGGGCTGTTTCGCTGGAGTCCGGGGACAGTCCGTAGTCGGTTCCGAGATCACGGATTTCGGCCCACGCCAGCGGAACCACGTCCTCCCGCGTCCGTCCCTCGGTGCGGAGCCGCCGGGCACGCCGCCCCATCCTCACCAGCCGCGGCGAGGCTGCCAGCAGGACGAGGCCCAGAGCGGCGGCTGTCCCCAGCAGCCATGGCAGGAGCAGCTGCCCGAGGTCCCCTGCGCCGCCACCTGCACCGGGGAGGGGCACGGCCGTGGCGCTTGGCGTGGGCGTCGGGGCAGTTGCGCCGGGAAGCAGGTCCTCGTTACTGCCCAACGAACCGGGGACGCCGGGTGTGCTGGTTTCGGTGGCGTACGCGGGTATAACACCACGCGACGGCGTGGGTTCGAAGGGCACCCACCCCAATCCCTGGAAGTAGAGCTCGGGCCAGGCGTGGGCGTCCCGGGCGTCCACCTCATACTCCGGCAGCGCACCTTGCCCGGCCACTGAAACCGTGGAACCAGTGCTGCGGCCCGGCGCGTAGCCAACCGCGATCCGGCTGGGGATGCCTTCCAGCCGGGCCATCACGGCCATCGCGGACGAGTAATGGATGCAGTATCCGCTCTTCTGGGTCAGGAAATCGGCCAGCACCGAGAGCCCGTTACCGTCGTAGCCGCCCTGGACAGGTGACTGGAGCGAGTAGGTGAACTCCCCTGAGCGAAGGTATTTCTGGATGGCCATGGCCTTGGCGAAGGGTGTGTCACTCGAAGCTGTCACCGAGTCGGCCGTGCGGCGGACGATGTCCGGGACGTTGCCGGGAACCCTGGTGAAGTCGGCGGGGATTCCCTGCACGGCCTGCGATGACTGTTGAAGGAGGGCGGCCGTGAGCTTAGGCGCCGTGGACACCACAATGTATTGCTGTGTCCGCGTGTTGGTGTTGGAACCCTTGACGGCCAGGGTGGCCGGGTCCCATGTCCAGGCTCCATTGAGCCCGCGGATTGTTTCCGGCGCGTACGGCAAGGGCAGATACGGGCTGGTGAACGCGCCCGTATCCACGGCAGTCACCTGGCGGAGCTGCTCCTCGGCGATGATCTCGTGGCCCGTCTCAAGCTGTCCGGCCACGGGGCGGCGTTCTGCGTCGCGGTCATCAGGTCCCCACGACTCGCCGTCGAAATTGTCAACAGTGACGGACCGCAGATACAGTGGCCCGGCCGCGGTGGTGGCATAGGTGATCCGCCCGCTTCCGGCCGGTGCCCGCAGGCTGTTTCCCAAGGTAATCATGGGGTTCAAGCCGGTCCCGGCGCCCCACGGGTTCAGCCGGGAACCCTGCGGAAACGTGCCGTGGTCGAATCCGGGTATGGCCGCCGGCACTGCCAGTGTTGCCACCAGTGCCACGGTTCCGGTCAGCAGGGCCCGCCGGAACTGGCCGGGATTCCGGCCGCTGTCGGCAGCAGTGCGCGAATCCGGTGCAAACCATTGGCTGCACGCGAGGATCAGGAGGTACCCGGCCGCCGTGGCAGTGAAGCCCCATACCCCCACGCTCTGGGGCTTCACGGTGGCGGGGACTACCAGGATGGCCAGCAGGCCCAGCCCGGTTGTTGCCGGCATGCCAAGCGGCACGGCCAGCGCATCGATGAGGATGACTGTCAGGCCCAGGGCTGCGCAGCTGACCATAACGATTCCGGCGTTCGGAGCCACCGGGGCACTTTCCGCAAGTACCGTCTCGCTCGCCCGGCGGACGAACCTGTCCACTTCAGCCAGGGTTGCCCCGGACGGGATGAAACCGGCAATGCCCGTGCGCCGGAAGAACGTCAGGGTGAGGATCGCGATCAGGGAGGCAAAGCCGCCGGCAGCCACCACGAGAGGATGGGCCCGCAGGGCGCGGAGCGTGGCGATGGTCAGGCAGACCACCGCAACCGTGGTCAAGATGGGCAAGTACCAGGCCCAACCCCGCAGCACACCATTGAGGGAAATCGCGGCGCCGGCCACGGACAGGGCGACGGCGCCGGCCATGGCCCAGGGGTACGCCCCGACCCGCGTCCGCGCCGGAACCTTGCCCGGGGCACCCGTGGCTGACTGCCCGCGTGACGCGTTGCGTTCCGGTGCCAGCGTCACCGTCCCACCCCCGCTCCGCGGCGTACGTCTGCCGCTGCCGTGGCCGGCGCAGCACCACCCTGGTCGAAGTGCGTCCAGGCGTCCGGGACCGGAACCGAGGTTGGCACCGCCACTGCCCGCCAGCCGCCCCGGCGGAGGGCCTCCAAGGAGTCCTCGGAATCCGCGGGCCTCTCGGAAACGATGATGGCGAAGGCATTCGCGCCATAACCCGCCGCCGGGGCGAGGGCTCTGGCCTCGCTCGGAGAGATCCTGCCGAGCACGGCAATAAGGGGCCCCCGCATCCGGTGGGCGGAGAGCTTGTCCATCAGGTGATCGTCGAAAACGGCCGGTCCCGCATCCTGGCCACCGTGGTCCCGGGCAGCGTGGTGCGGACCGGACAGCTGGATGGCGGCGAGGCTTTCGGCGATCGACTGGAGCCCGGACGCTCCGCTGAACTCTTCCGCTTCCGGTTCCGGTGCGGACGGGGAGCGGAGGAACGCGGGCTCGCCGCGGTGGTCCAAGAGGCGGAGGGCATAGTTCCGCTCAGACAGGTGCGTGCAGATGGAGATCGCAGCCACCACGGCCCACTCGAACGTGCCACTGGTGATCATCTCGTGGCCGTCCACGGCCGCAGTGCCCCCGAAACCGGAGCCGTGCCCGCCGGAAAATGCCGCGAACCGTTGGTCCAGGATGATGGTGGCCTCCGGCGTCGTGACGGATTCTTCCTGGCGCACCATCAGGGCGCCGTGGTGCGCGGTGGCCGCCCAGTGCACCCGGCGCATCGGATCGCCCGGGCGGTATTCTCGGGTCATGACGTCATCGTCGCTGGGGTTGGCACGGGTACGGGTTGCTGTGATGCCGTCGTTGCCGCGGGCTCCCGCGAGGCCCGTCACGGGAAGCTCGACGGCGGCGGGCGTCACGGTGAGTGTGTCGCCGTCGTCAATTGACCGCCGGTGCAGGGACAACCCGAACGGATCCGTGAACTCGGCTGTTACCGGGCCGATCAGGTACTGTCCGCGTTTGGTGGAGCGCAAGTGGTATTCGTACCTGCTGGTCCCGCCCTTGGCTGAGCGGGCGGGGAAATGGAAGGCCGGGGACTCTCCGAACCGTGGCGGCAGCCGTTCCTCCATGATCGCCCGGCCGCCCGCGTAACCGGTCCGCGCTACGGCGAGCCGCACTGTGGTGGCGGCGGAGGTCTCCACCGGGGACGGGTTGAACTCGCGGTAAACCTGGAACCGGGGCTTGAGGAGCCTGATCCCGGCCAGCGAAACCAGGGGAAGGACGATGAGCAGGACACTCAGGCTCAGCAGGTCGCGCCGCCCCATGACCTGCGCAGACAAAAGGCAGACGGCGCCGGCGGCCAGGAGCCCCCAGCCACGCTGGCTGAACAGGTGCCGGGGCAGTCGGTCACGCAGCGCCATGTGACGGCCCTGCCTAGTGGTTCCCGCGCAGTCCGGCCGGCGGGGCCGATGACCGGGCCGGGCTGTTCACCGGGTCCTGGTTCACCGGGAGGCGGGAGAGGATGCCCCGGATGACGCTGTGCGGGGTCTCGCCGGCACCTGCCGCCTTGCGGTCCAGGATGATCCGGTGGGCCAGCACGGATTCCGCCACGCTGACAACGTCGTCCGGCAGTACAAAATCACGGCCGTCCAGCGCCGCCGTTGCCTTCGCGGCCCGGAGCAGCTGGAGCATGGAGCGTGGGCTGGCGCCCAGCCGGAGCAGGGGGCTTTCGCGCGTTGCCCGGCCTACTGAGACGGTGTATTCCTTCACGGCCTGGGAGACGTAAACCTGTTGCACCGTGGCGATCATTGCTGCGACGTCCGCCGCGGTGACCACAGCGGAGACCTTGGCCAACGGGGAGGTTGCCTGATGGGTCTCCAGCATTTCGATTTCGGAGTCCTTGTCCGGATAGCCCATGGAAATCCGCGCCATGAAGCGGTCGCGCTGGGCCTCGGGGAGTGGATAGGTGCCTTCCATCTCGATCGGGTTCTGGGTGGCCACCACCATGAACGGTTCGTCGAGTTTGTACGAGTCTCCGTCCACAGTCACCTGGTGTTCCTCCATACACTCCAGGAGGGCGGATTGGGTCTTGGCGGACGCGCGGTTGATTTCATCGCCAATAACAATGTTGGCGAAGACGGCACCCGGGCGGAACTCGAACAGCCGCGACGCCTGGTTATAGATGGACACGCCCGTCACGTCCGAAGGCAGCAGATCAGGAGTGAACTGAATGCGGCTGACCGTGCAGTCAATGCTCCGGGCTAGGGTTTTGGCCAGGAGGGTCTTGCCCACACCTGGCACGTCCTCCAGGAGCAGATGGCCCTGGGCCAGCAACACCGTCAGGGCAAGCCTGGCCGCATCCGACTTTCCGTCAATGACGGTGTTGATCGAGGCCAGGATCCGCTGGCTGGCCGCGTGGAATGAGTCCGCGTCCATGGCTGCTGTCTTGTAACCGTTGAGATGGCCCACCTGCTCCGTCACGGGGGTGAAGTTCCGGCTGGCAGGGGTTACCTCGTTGACGGCGGTGCGGCGGTGGGAGTCCATCTGCAACCTTTCAGTCCGGGATCACCCGGAACGGGACAGCAGGCCTGCCTTCGCCCGGCGGTGGGCGTTCGCATCTGTTCGTACCAGCCTACTAACACAACTGCCCTGGCTGACAGAGAGTTCCGGGAATTCTGCCGCGATCCGCCGCCGCTAGGCTTGAGGGATGTGCAATTCGCTGATTCCCGCCGCTTACCGTGCCGCCGGGGCGGATCCTGCAGACGCCGGCCGGAAGGCGCGGCAGGACTATCCGCCGGCGCCGGAGCCGCTGCCGGTCCCCGTGATGGACAACCATACGCACCTGGATTTCCCCGATGGCGAGAGCCCGGTGGGCATCACCGCGGCGTTGGATGCGGCCCAGGCCGTCGGAGTGCAGGGGGCCGTCCAGGTGGGCTGCGACCTGGAGTCCTCCCGGTTCACGGTCCGCGCCGTTGACCGGGACAGCAGGTTGCTGGGGGCAGTGGCATTGCACCCCAACGACGCCCCGGGCTATGCCAAGCGCGGCGAGCTGGAGGATGCGCTGGCGGAGATTGAGCAACTGGCCGCCCACCCCCGTATCCGGGCCATCGGCGAGACCGGCCTTGATTTCTTCCGGACCGAAGGGGAGGGCCTCGCCCACCAGCGCTATTCGTTCCGGCGGCATATCGATATTGCCAAGCGCCTGGACCTGACGCTGCAGATCCATGACCGCGACGCGCACGACGACGTCGTGCAGGTCCTGCGCGAGGAGGGCGCTCCGGAGCGGGTGGTGTTTCATTGCTTCTCGGGTGATGAGGCGCTCGCCAGGATCTGCAATGCCGCGGGCTGGAACATGTCGTTTGCCGGCACTCTGACCTTCAAGAATGCGGCTAACCTCCGCGCCGCGCTGTCGGTGGCAGACCCGGACCTGGTGCTGGTGGAAACGGACGCCCCGTTCCTGACTCCGCATCCGCACCGCGGCCGTCCCAACGCCAGTTATATGGTGCCGTACACCGTCCGCGCCATGGCCGAATTGACAGGAACTGACCTCGCGGAGCTCTGCACCCGGATCAGTGAAAATACCGTGCGGGCGTACGGATCGTGGGACTGATCCGGGTCTCGTCACATCGCCTGGTTCGCATACCTCGTATGTAAATTTCTTGGCCGCTTTATAACGCTACGGTTACAGTGGAGAACTATTAGCCGGGGTCGGGGAAGGCCTTCGGATAATTTCACTTCATTCGCAGCAGGACCGGGCAGTGCTTTGATGCTCTCTGCCTGCCGCGCGGAGTGTGGCGGCGCAACGGTGCCCGGAGCTTGTCCCCAGGGTCATGCGCCGGCTATTTCACTGCGTTTTTCCCCGTGCCCGGATGGATCTAAAGTTACGGGCAATCGTGGTCAAGCTCTTCACAACGGACGGCAAGTTCAGTTCTATCAAGGTGGGCACCCAACTGGTGGTGCTGTGTGCGCTGGTGTTGGGCCTCGTGGCCTTCGTCGGAAATAACAAAACCGTTACCCTCAACGTCGACGGAAAAGTGACTTCGGTCCAGTCCTTCGGCGGCACCGTGGGCCAGGTCGTAAAAAGCGCCAACGTAGAACTGAAGCCGGCTGACCGCGTCTCGCCCTCGGCCGACGCCAAAGTGGAGAACGGCACCGTGATCAACGTCAACATGGCCAAGGCCGTGAAGGTCAGCCTGGACGGCTCTGAAAAGACCATCAACACCACGGCGCCGGATGTTGCGGGCCTCGTCACCGAACTGGGAGTGGCCAGCTCCTCCTCCGTTTCCGTCCCGAAGGACGCCCAGCTCGCCGTGGCCGGATCATTTGTCTCCATCTCCACCCCCAAGACCGTCAGCATCGTTGCCGACGGCAAGGCCTCCACGGCCACCACCACCGCGGGGACCGTCGCCCAGGTCCTGGAGGACGCCGGCATCACCCTCGGCGTCGACGACCGTACTTCCCAGCCGGGCAACGCGCACGTGGTAAACAACATGGTGGTTAAGGTCTCCCGCGTGGATACCAGCCAGACCGCGGCCACTACTGAAGATGTTGCTTTCGACAGCATGACCACTGAGAGCGCTGAGCTTCTCAAGGGCGAGAAAGAGGTCACCCAGGCCGGCGTGGCCGGCAAGGTGGATAAGAGCTTCAAACTGGTAATGGTTGACGGCCGTGAAGCCTCGCGGACGCTCGTCTCCGAAACTGTTTCCGTCCAGCCCGTGACGGAAAAGGTCACGGTAGGCACCAAGGCAAAGCCCGCAGCCGCCGGAACGAACACCGGCGCCGCGGCCCCGGCCATGATGAACGAGGCCATGTGGGACAAGATCGCCCAGTGTGAGTCCACCGGAAACTGGTCCATCAACTCGGGCAACGGCTACTACGGCGGCCTCCAGTTCGACATCCGGACCTGGATCGGCTCCGGCGGCGGCGCGTACGCCCCCAACGCCAGCCTCGCCACCAAGGCACAGCAGATCGACATCGCCAACCGCGTGTACGCACAGCGTGGCCTGCAGCCGTGGGGCTGTGGCTGGGCCGCTACGAGCTAGGCACGAATGAGCACCTGCGCTGGCGGCAGCTGACCACAGCCGCCAGGAAAGCAGAAGACAGCGGCCGGCCCCGGATTGTCCCGGGGCCGGCCGCTGCCGTTAAGCGGAAACACACACCGCGTAACACGCATGATCCGCGCGGAAAGCGGATGGCCGGTCACTGCGGCCGGGATAGGATGCCTAGGTGACTGAACCGACTGCCGCCGCGCCCGCACCCCTCTTCGGTGCTTCCGACATACGCCGGCTGGCGGAAGAAATCGGTATCCGGCCCACGAAGACACTGGGACAGAACTTCGTCATCGATGGCAACACCATCCGCCGGATCGTCTCCGTTGCCAACATCGGGCCAACCGAGACGGTGCTGGAAGTCGGGCCCGGCCTCGGCTCCCTCACGCTGGGCCTGCTGGATGCCGCGCAGACGGTCGTCGCCGTCGAAATTGATCCGGTCCTGGCGGCAAAGCTGCCGGAAACCGTGAAAGCATGGCGGCCGGACGCGGCGGGCGCTTTCCACCTGGTCCAGGCGGACGCCATGAAGGTCACATCGCTTCCCGTTGAGCCCACCGCCATTGTGGCGAACCTGCCGTACAACGTGGCGGTGCCGGTGGTCCTGCACCTGCTCCAGCATTTCCCCAGCCTGCAGCACGGTCTGGTGATGGTCCAGGACGAGGTGGCTGACCGCCTGGCCGCGGGGCCAGGATCAAAGACCTACGGGGTGCCCTCGGTTAAGGCGGCCTGGTACAGCAGCATGCGCAAGGCCGGTGTCATCGGCATGAACGTCTTCTGGCCCGCGCCGAAGATCCAATCCGGGCTCGTGGCCTTCACCCGGCGGGAACCGCCTGAAACAACCGCCACCCGTGAGCAGGTGTTCGCCGTGATCGACGCCGCCTTCGCCCAGCGCCGTAAGACGCTGAGGGCCGCCCTGGCTGGCTGGGCCGGCGGCGCAGCCGAGGCCGAGCGCTGCCTCATCGCCGCAGGAGTGGCCCCATCGGCCCGGGGCGAAGTCATCGACATCCACGCCTTCGCCCGGATTGCCGAAGCCCGCGAGGCCGGGTCGTGAAGGCAGCCGCCGGGAAGTTTCCCGCACGGACGGTCCGCGTGAAGGCGCCCGGCAAGGTCAATGTTTCCCTTGACGTGGGACCCTTGCGCCCTGACGGCTACCATTCAGTTGCCAGCGTGTACTTGGCCGTTTCCCTCTATGAGGAGGTGGCCGCCACCAGCACGGAGGCGCCGGGGATCACCGTCAGCATCAGTCCTGACAGCACCTTGGACCTGGACGGCGTGGATATTCCGCTGGACGAGAAGAACCTGGCCTACAAGGCCGCAGCCATCATGGCCGATGTCTCCGAGCATTCCACCGGCGTGCACCTTGAAATCACCAAGCGGGTCCCCGTGGCCGGGGGCATGGGCGGCGGCTCGGCCGATGCCGCAGCCACCCTGCTGGCCTGCGACGCGCTCTGGAACAGCGGGCTGTCGCGGGATGAGTTGGCACATCTGGCCGCCGAGTTGGGTGCTGACGTCCCGTTCTCCCTCCTCGGTGGAACCGCCGTCGGGCTTGGCGTTGGCGACGACCTTTCGCCGGCACTGGCCAAGGCCAAAACGGACTGGGTCCTCGTGGCGGCAGACTATGGGCTACCCACGCCTGAGGTCTTCCGCACCCTGGACCGGCTCCGGGAGGCAGAAGGACTGGACGTTGCCGAGCCCACGGCCGTGGATCCCAAGATCCTGCAGGCGCTGCGGAGCGGGGACGCCAATGCCCTGAGCCGGGTCCTGGTGAACGATCTGCAGCGGGCCTCCATTGAACTTTCCCCCGCGCTCCGCGATACGCTGGGGCGAGGTGAAGCGCTCGGCGCCCTGGCCGGAATCGTCTCCGGTTCCGGACCCACCGTGGCGCTGTTGACCCACAATCCCGCCGCCGCCGAAAACCTGGCGGAGGACCTGCGGCACTACGGGCTGACGGCATTCCCTGTCCACGGGCCCGTGCATGGCGCGCGCATCATCTCCGATACTCTCCTTTAAGAGCCCCCTTCCTTACCGAGCAGCAGAAAGCAGTCCCTCTTGGCACACCTTCTTGGCGGCGAAAACCTTACGGTTTCGTACGCAACGCGCACCGTCCTGGACGGCATCACCCTCGGACTCGAGGAAGGTGACAGGATCGGCATGGTGGGCCGGAACGGCGACGGCAAGTCCACGCTGATGCGCCTCCTGGCCATGCGCTCCACCCCGGACTCGGGCCGGGTGACAAAGCGCAGCGAAGTCAACATCGGCTACCTGGACCAGAGCGACGTGCTCGACGGCGACCTCACAGTGGGCGCTGCGATCGTTGGCGACCAGGCCGACTATGAGTGGGCCCGCAACCCGCAGATCCGCGAAGTCATGGGCGGCCTGGTGTCCGACGTCGACTGGCATGCGAACGTCCACGCCCTCTCCGGCGGGCAGAAGCGGCGGGTGGCGCTGGCCAAGCTGCTGATAGAGGACCATGACGTCATCATGCTCGACGAACCGACCAACCACCTCGACGTCGAAGGAGTCGCCTGGCTGTCCCGGCACCTGAAGACCCGGTGGCGGGTCAACCAGGGCGCCTTCCTGGTGGTCACGCACGACCGCTGGTTCCTGGACGAAGTCTGCACCAAGACCTGGGAAATCCACGACGGCATCATGGACCCGTTCGACGGCGGCTACGCGGCCTACGTGCTGGCCCGTGCCGAGCGTGACCGCGCGGCGAACGTTATGGAAGGCAAGCGCCAGATGCTCGTGAAAAAGGAGCTCGCCTGGCTGCGCCGCGGCGCTCCGGCCCGCACGGCCAAGCCGAAATTCCGCATCGAGGCCGCCAACGCCCTCATCGCCGACGTCCCCGAGCCGCGTGACTCCACAGCCCTGAGCAAGATGGCCACCGCCCGGCTCGGCAAGGACGTCCTGGACCTTGAGAACGTCTCGCTGGACTTCCTCGGCGGCGACCCCGGACAGAAACTCTTCGACAACATCACGCTGCGGCTTGCCCCCGGTGAGCGGCTTGGCCTCGTGGGCGTCAACGGCGCCGGCAAGACCACCCTGCTGAAACTCCTCAACGGCGAGATTGAGCCGTCATCCGGCAAGGTCAAGCGCGGCAAGACCGTGGTCACCGCCGTGCTGACCCAGGAGGTCAAAGAGCTCGACGACGTCTCGGACCTGCGCGTGATCGAAGTCATCGAGCGCGAAAAGCGGTCCTTTAACGTTGGCGGCAAGGAATTCACGGCGGGCCAGCTCGTGGAGCAGCTCGGCTTCACCAACGAAAAGCAGTGGACCCCGGTCAGGGACCTCTCCGGTGGTGAGCGCCGGCGCCTCCAGCTCCTGCGCCTTCTGGTGGGGGAGCCGAACGTGCTGATGCTCGATGAGCCCACCAACGACCTCGACACCGACACCCTCGCCGCCGTCGAAGACGTCCTTGACGGCTGGCCTGGCACGCTCGTTGTGGTCAGCCACGACCGCTACCTTCTGGAACGCGTGACGGACCACCAGATGGCGCTGCTTGGTGACGGCAAGATCCGCGCCCTGCCGCGCGGCGTGGATCAGTATCTGGAACTGCGAGAATCCGCGCTGGCCGGCTCCACGATCACGGGCGGCGGCAACCCCGTCACCGGTCCGAGCGGCACCTCCGCCCCCGCAGCCTCCGGCTCCTCTGAAGCCGAAAAGCGCGACGCCCGGAAGGCCAAAAACCGGATCGAGCGCCAGCTGGGCAAACTGGAGCAGCAGGAAAAGAAGATTCACGACCAGATGGTCAAAAGCACCGCAGAAGCCGACTTCGACGCCCTCGCCGACCAGAACAAAAAACTCAAGGACCTCGCCACCGACCGCGAAGCCCTCGAACTCGAATGGATGGAAGCCCTGGAAGTCCTCGGCGAATAACCCTCCGTTGGTGCGGCGGCGGCTTGGGTGCCGCAGCTGGCCCTTCCGCGTCGCTTAGACACGACGCAAAGGGGGCATTCCGGTCGCTGGACGACCTCCATGCCCCGATGCGCCGCGATGCGCTCCTTTCGGAAGGACCAGCTCCGGCGAGGTAGGTCACCTTCCCGAAGGATCGCCTCACGACAACGCACGTCACCTCCCGCTGTGGAACAGTACCCGCGCGGAACGTTCGGCAGGGGGTTTAGGTGGAGGGCGCCCGAACGGAACTGTCGGCAATAGCGGGGCGGGGGACCTTCGCGTAGTCGCGCATCGCGGCGCATCGGGCTCCGGAGGTCGCTCAGCGACCGGAGGGGCCCCTTTGCGCTGTGTCTAAGCGACGGCGAAGGGCCTCTGCGCTGCGCAGGTGGCCACAGCAGCCTGCGAAGGCGACCGCAAGGCCTAACCGTCGGACTTCAGCTCGGGGTCTTTTTGGAGGCCGGTGAGGCCGTTCCAGGCGAGGTTGACCAGGTGCGCGGCTACGGTGTGTTTGTCGGGCTGGCGGCTGTCCTGCCACCATTGGCCGGTCATGGCCACCATGCCGACGAGCATCTGGGCGTACATCGCGCCGTCCTGGGCGCTGAAGCCGCGGCGGTGGAATTCGTCGGACAGGATGTGTTCCACGCGGGCTGTGACCTGGGACAGCAACGTGGAGAAGGCGCCTTCGGGCTGCGAAGGCGGTGCGTCGCGCATGAGGATCCGGAAGCCCTCCGCCCGGTCCTCGATGTAGGTGAGGAGGGCCAGGGCGGCGCGTTCCACCAGGACGCGCGGTTTGCCTTCTTCGGTCAGGGCAGCGGTGATCGAGTCCAGCAGGATGCGGAACTCGAAGTCCACCACCTGCGTGTACAGGCCCTCCTTGGAGCCGAAATGTTCGTAGATCACGGGCTTGGAAACGCCGGCGCAGGCCGCGATTTCCTCGATGGTGGTCCCGTCGAGCCCGCGAGCGGCAAAAAGGCCACGGCCGACGTCGACCAACTGGCCGCGCCGCTGTGCGCCTGTCATTCGTGTCCGGGGTGGGTTGTTGCTCACATTTCCATCATGCCTTAGCGCTGCTGAAACAGTTGGAACCGCTGGCGGTGCACCGGCCTGGCTGCCGTGATTCCTGCCAATGTCGCGGGCGGCCCTGAAGCCATGGCAAAATAAATACTTGTGCCTTGGCCTTTGCGCCTGTGGCATGGTCCGCCCTGGTGTAATGGCAGCACCCCGGCCTTTGGAGCCGTGGAGTATAGGTTCGAATCCTATGGGCGGAACTGCTGTGCGAAGACCGTCCAGTAGGATGAACTCGGTGCCCCGCCGTGAATTTTGGCCGGACAGGCACCGCGCCCAGCGCAACGCGCAACCAAGCAAGGAGAACCCGTACGTGATCCCCGAGAATACCGGCCCAGCCGCCGTCATTGTTCTGGCAGCAGGCGCCGGTACCCGGATGAAATCCCGTACCCCGAAGATCCTGCACGAAATCGGTGGCCGGTCCATGGTGGGCCACGCCCTGCTGGCAGCCCGCAGCATTAACCCCGCACGGCTTGCCCTGGTGGTCCGCCACGAGCGGGACCTGGTTGCCCGCCACCTGAACCAGCTGGACCCCGAAGCCCTGATCGTGGACCAGGACGACGTCCCCGGCACCGGCCGCGCCGTTGAGGTGGCCGTGCAGGCACTGGACGCCCAGGAAAAACTCGCAGGCACAGTCGTGGTCACTTACGGTGATGTTCCGCTCCTGACCGGCAGCCTGTTGGCCGACCTGGTGGCCACACATGAGCGGGAGGCCAATGCCGTCACCGTGCTCACCGCGCTGCTGGATGATGCAACAGGCTACGGACGCATTCTTCGCGGTGATGACAGCTCCGTGACCGGCATCCGCGAGCACAAGGATGCAACGGAAACCGAACGCCTCATCCGTGAGGTCAATTCCGGGATCTACGCCTTCGACGCCGATGTCCTGCGTGACGCGCTGGTCCACATCACCACCGACAATTCGCAGGGCGAAAAGTACCTCACCGACGTGCTGGGCCTCGCGCGGCAGTCGGGCGGTCGGGTTGCCGCCGTGGTCACCGAAGACCGCTGGCAGGTGGAGGGCGCCAATGACCGCGTGCAGCTTGCAGCCCTCGGCGCGGAACTGAACCGCCGCACCGTTGAAGCCTGGATGCGCGCCGGCGTCACAGTGGTTGACCCCGCCACCACCTGGATCGATTCCACCGTCGCCCTGGATGAGGACGTCCGCATCCTGCCGAACACGCAGCTGCACGGCGCCACCACCGTGGCGAGGGACGCCGTCGTCGGCCCCGACTCCACCCTGACCGATGTCCGCATCGGCGAGGGCGCCAAGGTGACGCGCACCCACGGTTCCGGTGCCGTGATCGGCGCGGACGCCGCCGTCGGCCCTTTCACCTACCTGCGTCCCGGCACAGTGCTCGGCGACACCGGCAAGATCGGTGCGTTCTACGAAACCAAGAACGTCACGATTGGCCGCGGCTCCAAACTTTCCCACCTCGGCTACGCCGGTGACGCCGAAATCGGCGAGGACACCAACATTGGCTGCGGCAACATCACGGCCAATTACGACGGCGAGAAGAAGCACCGCACGGTGATCGGCTCGGGCGTCCGCACAGGATCCAACACGGTCTTTGTTGCACCGGTCACCGTGGGGGACGGTGCCTACAGCGGCGCCGGCGCGGTGATCCGCAAGGATGTCCCGGCAGGGGCGCTCGTCGTGTCCGTTGCAGCGCAGCGGAACAACGAGGGCTGGGTTGTGGCCAACCGCCCCGGCTCACGCTCGGCGGAACTGGCGCAGGCCGCCGCCCCAGATTCCTCACATACCCCAGCATCCACAGAAGAGGACCAGCGATAATGAGCGAAATCACGGCACGCGGCGAGAAGAAGCTGGTACTTGCCGCTGGGCGGGCGCACCCCGAACTGGCGCGGGAAATCGCCAAGGAGTTGGGTACCGAGCTGCTGCCCGTGGATGCCTACGACTTCGCCAACGGGGAGATTTACGTCCGCGCCGGCGAAAGCGTCCGGGGAACCGACGCGTTCGTCATCCAGGCCCACCCCGCTCCGCTGAACAACCACCTCATGGAACAGCTGATCATGATCGATTCGCTGAAGCGGGCCTCCGCCAAGCGCATCACCGTGGTGTCCCCGTTCTATCCGTATGCGCGGCAGGACAAGAAGGGCCGCGGACGCGAGCCAATTTCCGCCCGCCTGGTGGCGGACCTGTACAAGACCGCCGGCGCTGACCGCATCATGAGCGTTGACCTGCACACCTCGCAGATCCAGGGTTTCTTCGACGGGCCTGTGGACCACCTCATGGCCATCCCGCTCCTGGCCGACTACATCCGTACCCGTGTCGCCGCCGACAACGTCACCGTGGTGTCCCCGGACACGGGCCGCGTGCGCGTCGCGGAGCAGTGGGCCGAACGCCTGGGCGGAGCGCCGCTGGCGTTTGTGCACAAGAGCCGTGACCTCACCGTTCCCAACCAGGCCGTCTCCAAGACTGTTGTGGGCCAGATCGAGGGCCGGACCTGCGTCCTGATCGATGACATGATCGACACCGGCGGCACGATTTCCGGAGCGGTCCAGGTCCTGAAGAACGCCGGGGCGAAGGACGTCATCATCGCCGCGACGCACGCTGTCTTCTCCGAGCCCGCGGCCCAGCGGCTCTCGGAGTCCGGTGCCCGCGAAGTGGTGGTCACCAACACGTTGCCCCTCACTGCGAACCAGCAGTTCCCGCAGCTGACGGTGCTGTCCATCGCACCGCTGATCGCCCGCGCCATCCGCGAAGTGTTCGACGACGGTTCGGTCACCAGCCTGTTCGACGGCAACGCCTGATTCCTACCCTTCGCAGCCGGCGCCGGGCCCGTTTCAGTAATTTGGCCCGGCGCTGGTAAGCTTTTTGACGATACCTTGGCGAGGGAGAGCATCCGGGAAACCGGACTGCAGGTCTCCGTTATCGACTGGGTCTGAATCTCCCTTCTGGAAGGGCCGCCTCACGGCCGCCCGGCGTTGAAGGTCGTAACAGACCTCCGCCCTTGCTGAACACCTTTTAGTCTTCCGAGGAGATACACATGTCTGAGCAGAAGCTCGCAGCAGAAGTACGCACCGAATTCGGCAAGGGCTTCGCCCGCCGCGCGCGCATGGCCAACCTGATCCCTGCCGTCATCTACGGCCACGGCGCCGAGCCGATCCACATCACGCTTCCGGCCAAGGCCACCACGCTGGCAGTCCGCAAAGCCAACGCCCTGCTGTCCCTGGACGTCAACGGCGAAGAGCACCTGGCCCTGGTCAAGGACGTCCAGCGCGACCCGATCAAGCAGATCATTGAGCACATCGACCTGCTGACCGTCATCAAGGGCGAAAAAGTCACCGTGGACATCCCGGTTCACATCGTTGGCGAACTGGCTCCGGGCAGCGTCTTCAACCAGGAACTCACCGTCATCTCCCTTGAGGCTGAGGCAACCCACCTGCCCACCGCCATCGAGGTCGACATCGAAGGCCGCTCCGCCGGACAGCACATCCACGCTTCCGACCTGGTCCTGCCGAAGGGTTCGGTCCTGCTGGCCGACGCCGACGCCCTGGTTGTCCACATCTCCGAGGCCACTGAAGTCTCTGAGGAAGAGGCACAGGCTGACTCCGCAGCCGCAGTCGCCGGCGAGTAATAACGGCACAGTTTGATATGTGGCCGGGCCCTGTCGGGGTCCGGCCACAGCCATGTCCGGACCACCTTAGGATTGAATAATGACTGACACCTGGCTGATCGTTGGCCTCGGAAACCCCGGGGCCGAATACAAGGGCAACCGGCACAATGTCGGCCAGATGGTCCTGGACGAACTCGCGGGCCGGATGGGTGGAAAGTTCAAGACCCACAAGGCACGCGCCCAAGTGCTCGAAGGACGGCTGGGGATCGGCGGCCCCCGGGTGGTGCTGTCGAAGCCGATGAGCTACATGAATGTTTCCGGCGGCCCGGTATCGGGCCTGGCAAATTTCTACGGCATTGACCCTGACCACGTTGTCGCGGTGCACGATGAGATTGATATTCCGTTCAACACCATAAAGCTGAAATGTGGCGGCGGTGAGGGCGGCCACAATGGCCTCAGGGACATGTCCAAGGCGCTGGCCACCAAGGATTACCTCCGCGTACGGGTGGGCGTGGGCCGCCCTCCAGGTCGGATGGACACTGCAGACTATGTCCTGCGCGATTTTGGCACTACAGAGCGCAAGGACCTTCCGTTCCTGCTCGATGAGGCGGCTGATGCCGTGGAGATGCTGGTCAGGGAAGGGCTGACTGCGGCCCAGCAGAAGTTCCATCCGGCCAAGTCAGACGTTCAGGAATAAAACTTAAAACCGCCTGTCCCTGTTTACCTGCGTGTGCCAAGGGGTAGTCTTCTTCCTAAGCGGGGGAGCGATGGGGCTTATCCCGCTAAAGTGGGATGTAGGGGACAAGTTCATGTCAATCGAGCCACTCAGCTGGGGACGTGGGTCACCGCTCAACGACCTTGAGCTGCGAACCGACACCGCAGGCGTGTCAGAGCCGCAGCGTTGGTCCGTGCCCGCACGGAGCGCCAACCTCGAAGCGGTCCACGCCGCCCTGACCAGCCTCGACTCCCTGGGAGTCGTCATCACCGGCGGGCGAGGTGTAGGTAAGTCATCCTTGGCCAGGACAGCCGTCGCCGACCTTGGCCCGGATATCTGGACGTTGCAGCTGCGCAGCGGACCGTCGTCCGGCACAACACCCTACGGCTGCCTGGCTTTCCTGCTGGCGCGTCTTCCCCAGGCGTACATGGGGTCGCCCACAGCCATCCTCCGCGGCATTACGTCCCTCATCAAAAGCGATGCCGCGGGGCGCCAGTGTGTCATCACCCTGGACACCGCCGGCAGCATTGATGATATGAGCGCCGGCGTCCTGCTCAACATCCTCCTGACCGGGACCGCCCGCATGGTGGCCGTGGCACCCATGGTCAGTGATCTACCGGCCGATTTCCACTGGCTCCTCAACGACCGCCGGCTCACCGAAGTCAGGCTGGACAACCTCAATGAGCTGCAGACCCGCCAGGTGCTGCTATCCCTGCTGGGCCACCGCGTTTCGGCCTCTCTGGTCAGCACCTTCCACACCATGGTTGGGGGCAACCCCCTGCTCCTGAAAGCGCTTGTAACCGAGCAGCAGCATTCGGGGAACCTGGTTCTGTCGGACTCCGTCTGGACTCTTCGGGACAAGGTGGTGCTCGACGGCGCGGCCAGCCTCGACGACATCGTCCGGTCCCAGTGGACCCGGAAGTCTCCGGAGGAACGGGATGTCATCGAGATGCTCTCGTGCGCCCGCAGCGTGGAACTGTCCAGGCTGACCAAAGTGTACGGTGCCGGCGTGGTGGCGGACATGGAAGATTCGGGCCTGCTGGAGATCGATTCCTCGGACAACCGCTGGGTTTCGCTGCGTGAAAAGTACCTCGGCGACGTTGTCCGCTCCTGGCTCAGCATCACTCGGCGAAGGGAACTGCGGAGCCTGCTCCTGGGCGGCAAGGAACCTGACCCTGCCACGATGACGATGGAAGAACTGATGGCGTTCGGCGCCTGGACCCAGGAATGCGAAGCCGAGCTGAGTCCGGCCATGGCGCTTGCCGCTGCCGAAGCCGCAGTGCAGCTCTTTGACCCCCATTTTGCCCTCAAGTATGCCGACACGCTAAAGCGGAATGACCCTCAATGGGTGCCTGCCCAGCGGCAGAAAGCCGCAGCGTACCTGCTCATGGACCTCCCAGTGCAGGCCATGGCGGCACTGGACGATATTTCCCAGCCGCAGCTGGACAACCTGGACGTTGAGGAGTTCGCCCGGGTGGTCGAGGCCAAAGCCCGGGTCATGGTCTGGCTCCCCGAACACACCGCCCGGGTGCCGGCGCTGCTGCAGACGGCACGGGAGCGGCTGGGCGTGGAGCCAGGAATCGCGAAGGGCTGGCCGGACCCGCTGGCTGCTGCCGCCAACCGGATCAGCCTCAGCGAATTCGAGTACCAGGCTTTTGTGGGGGACTACGCCTCCGCCTTGCCGGCACTGGAAGCCGCTGCGGACCCCGGGCAGAATCCGGACACCTGGTTCAGGATGAACTCAGCGGTGATCCTCATGAGCGCCCTGTCCATGGCCGGGCGGGAAATGGACGCCCTGAGCCTGATGAGGCAGCTGGGCGGGCAGATCTCGGACGCCGCCGAGATCGTGGGGCTGCGCGAGAGGTTCGCCAGCCGGGCGTACAACGTGCTCCTGATGGCAGGGCAATGGCGCCGGTGCATCGACCTCCTGGATCCGCCCTCCGCGCGCGAGTTCCACCGGCTCCCTTACCGGAGCGCCGCCGCGGAGCTAGCGGCCGGCATCGCCTACGTGTACTCGGGCCGCGGCGCCGTTGCCCTTGATTCGCTGCTGTCGGCCGCTGCACAGCTGGAACTGCGGCCCGTCCAGAGCCTGCTCCGCGCCGCCTACGCCGCCATCGCCTTCGCGTATGCGCAGATCGGCAATGCCGGGCAGTCCCGGCAGTATCTTGACCGGCTGCAGCGGACGGCAGGTGCCGCTGACCATGCCACCCGGAGCCGCACTGAATTCTGCGCTGATATGGCCGCAAGATGGCTGGGGGACAATGACGCAGCCACCCGCCTCAAGCAGTCAGCCCGCCGTGACATCGCAGCAGGCAGGTTCACCCTGGCCGGGATCAGCCTGCTCGGAGCCACGGTCAACGGCACGGAAGCGGACTTCCGGCTGATGGAACAAGTGGCCGGCCAACGCCAGGGCCCCTTAGCTGAAATTTCGCGGCTTGTCGCCGTGGGCAGCCGCACCCACGACGCCAAAACGTTGCTTGCCGGCGGGGAACTGGCGGCCACCCTGGAACTGGATGCCGTTGAAGCCCGGTGCATGGCGCTGGCCGTTGACTACGCCCGGCAGGCCGGTGACTCGGTTTCCGCCAGGACTGCACAGGCCCGCCTGGACATCCTCGCAGCCACCGTGGCAAGCCTGCCGATCGTGCCAAGCAGCGGCAGCCCGCTGCTGACCGCAAGGGAGAGGCAGATCGCGCGGCTGGCAGGCCGGGGCGCGTCCAACCGCGATATCGCCGTGGAGATGGGCGTGTCCGTGCGCACTGTGGAAGGCCACCTTTACCAGGTGTTTACCAAGCTCGGAGTTACATCCAGGGGTGATCTGACTGGACTCGTCTAACGGCCACGCTGCCAAACAGGGAACGCATTATCGACTGCTCACGGGCCGGCGTGAGCCGCTGGACCGGATCTGCAACATCATTCGCAGCCGCACGAGCCAGGCCGTGTTCCTCATGGCGGGCCCCGGCATCGGAAAGTCAACGCTGACCGAGGCCATCACCGAGCGGCTTTCCCAGGAGATGATCATTGTTCAGATCCATGGAAGTTCGTCGCTGTCCGGCGTTCCCTTTGGAGTTCTGGCCCCCTACACGGCGGAGCTGACGGCCGAAGACTCCGTGTCTTCGGTGGCTGTGCTGCGGTCCGTGTGGAGGTACTTCGAGAAGCTGAAAGCCGGCAGGGATACTCCGTTGCTTCTGATGATGGATGACGCCCATCACCTGGACGAGGCAACGGCCAGCATCGTGGCCGACATGATCTCCGCAGGCTGGGCCACAGTGCTTGCTGCCGGCAGGCCGCGGCCCGGGCTGCCCCAGCCGCTCGCTCAGCTCTGGTATGACGGCCTGGCTGACCGTGTGGATCTGCGACCCATGAATCGGGAGCAGGTCGAGGAAGTCCTCTCCCACGCACTGGATGGAACAATCCCCTCCGGAACCATTGACACAATCTGGAGCGCGTCTGGTGGAAATCCGCGGATTCTTGATGCCTTGCTGCATGATGCCGCAGAGCGGGGCGAACTCGCAAAGCGGAACGGGATCTGGATGCTGCTGGGCCCGTTGCCTGCCGACGGACCCAGGCTCGCCGAGGTGGTGGTGAAGGACATGCTCCGCCGCAGCCCGGAAGAGCAGGAAGTCCTGAAACTTGTCGCCCTCGCCGGGCCCGTGAGCCGGAAGGTGATCGAGGATATTTTTGGCGCTGAAGTAGTGCGGACGCTGCTGGACCAGCAGATGATGGTGGAAAGTACCGGGATTCCAGCCGATCTCCGGATCTGGAACTCCGTGTTCGGCGAGTCGCTCCGCACAAGTATCTCGGTGTCCCGGAGCCTGCAGCTGCTTGAAAAGATCCGGGATCAGCTGGGAGCCGCCCCCGAAGGGTCCGAAGGCAGGATGAGGGCCGTGGAATGGGCCCTTGAATGTGGACTGAAAATATCCGATCCCGAGCTGCTTGAGGCGGCCGGCATCGCCTTGGTCCACTCCCGGAACCGGAGCAGCAGGATGATGGCGGCGAAGGTCGCGGACCCGGACCTCCTGCCGCAGGCACAGGCCGTCCAGGGACGCGCCTTATTCAATGAAGGCGACTTTGCGGGTGCGGCCAAGCTGCTGGACGGATGCTGGCTGCATCTGGGCAATGGTGCCTGGGCTGTTCCGGTCCTGATGCTCAGGGCCATGGCACACCAGGCTCTGGGAACGCCGCTGTCAGTATTCGCGGCCGACTCCCGTGAAGCGCTTCAGGGCGCAGGCGCCATGACGGCTGGCCCGGATGCTGTGCCGCTGGATTCCCAGGAGACCGCCGGTGCGCCGGCCGGGCCCTGGCAGGAGCGCTTGCTTCGCCTGCTGGAACTTTGCGAGGCAGGCAACCACCAGGCCTTGGAGGCCGAGGTCCAGGAACTTCGGAGCAGCCGCGCCGGCGATGCCACGGACGACGCCCTGCGTGCGGTGGGCCTCGCGCTGCTGGCCCATTCGCTCGCCCCGGCCGGACGGGCCGTCCAGGGGCTGGATGCCGCATTGCTGGCCGTCTCGGAACTTCCCTCACTGCAGGGTGGCGTGTTCTTCTTCAACGAATTTGTCCTTGGCCGCCTGGTGGCAGATTACCTGGCCATGGGGGAGTGGGACTCGGCGGAACGGGAGTTGGCGAACTATGCTGCCGGGCAGCCGCGGGGTGTCGCCTATTTCGGCGGCAGCCTCGAGGTGCTCCGTGGCTACTCGCTCCTGCGGCAGGGGCGGATGGAACGCGCCTACCAAACGCTGTTGCCGGCGGTGGAGACCCTGAGGCTCAACGATCCGCTGCAGATGTTCCGGTTTGGTTCCGGGCTGGCGTTTTATGTAGCGGCGAGGCTCGGCGACGCCGCCCAGGCAGGCCGGCTTGAGCTGGATTACAAGGACTCACCGCAGGGTTCCCCCGGCTACGGACTCCTTGCGAGGGCGTACGCGGCAGCGGCATCGGAGTATGTGGCGCATGACGGGAAAGGCCTGGCGCGCCTCCACACACTGGCCACCACGCCCGAGGTGACCACTCGGGCCGGGACACTCCTGGAACTCTTGGCTCTCTGCTGGGACCTGGGCGACCATTCCGTGATCCCGTTGGTCCACTCACTGGCGGGGAGCGTTGAGGGCCGCTGGGCCGCGGCGATGCTCACCCTGGCGGGGCATTGGGAGTCCGAGGACGCCGATTCCATCATGGAAACGGCGGCCATGCTTGAAAGCGCGGGATTCGTTAATCTTGCGCGGGAAGCCTACGCGCGGTCGAGCACCGTCCTTGAGAGCTCCGGGGAGCGCCGGCGGGCCCGCCAGGCGGTGGCCCTGCGGGAGAAGTGCGACCACGAACTGGGCGAGCGGTTCCGGGAAGGCCACTTCATCGCCGCAGCACCCAGCGTGCACCTCACCCGCCGGGAACAGGACATCGTAGAGCTCGCTGTGAAAGGTCTCACTGACCGGGAGATCGCACAAAGGCTCATGGTGTCCGTGCGCACCGTGGAGGGCCACCTCTACCGCACGTACGTCAAACTCGGCGTGCGGAGCCGCGACGAACTGGAGTCGGCCCTTCCGCACTAGGCCTGCGTACCGACGCCATGCGTCCGTGACCCCTGTGTACGGACGTCCGGAAACGCGTAGCCCAGGCCCCAGAAAGTAGAGTACTGCCTACTCGTGTGCTGAGCTTCAGCATGCGATTGACTTAGTGCGGCAGGAAAACACGGAGCCACCAAAACCGCGGACCGGCCAACAGACTTTCAGGCCTCATTTTGACGTAAACTTCCGGCCCCTGGGGCTGGATCGAAGCGGGGCCGGCGACGTCAGAGTCTTCTGAGACCGAGACTCTCCCCCCAGCCGTCGCCGGCCCTCACTTCCGCGGGCTGAAGCCCGGAGCTGCTGTGGCGGTTGCCCATCGGGCCGCCGCCACAGTGGTGTTGTGGGACAATTGAGTGTCAATCCATTGGCATCTCAAGGAGTTTAGCTTTGGCCCTAGTATCAACGCCTGCCACGCTGGAGCGCGCAGTGCCGGCCATGGATAACGCAGAAGTCCTCAGGATTCGAAACGACTTCCCCGTCCTTGGCCAGCTGGTGAACGGCCAGCGCCTGGTGTACCTCGATTCGGGCGCCACCTCGCAAAACCCGCTCAGTGTCATCGAAGCTGAGCAGGAGTTTTACGAACAGCGCAACGCTGCCGTGCACCGCGGGGCCCACTACCTTGCCGTGGAAGCAACAGAGGTGTTCGAAGGTGCCCGCGAGACCATAGCGGACTTCATCGGTGCCGGCTATGAGGAAACGGTGTGGACCTCCAACGCCACCGAAGGCCTGAACCTGCTCAGCTACGCGCTGTCCAACGCCGCGCTGTGGGCGGCGCAGGGGCGCGGCGACGCCCGGCTGAAGGACCTCGCAGTGGGCCCGGGTGACCAGATCGTGGTGACCGAAATGGAGCACCACGCCAACCTGATCCCCTGGCAGGAACTGGCGTTCCGCACCGGCGCCACGCTGCGTTACATCCCCATCGACGACGCCGGTGCCCTGCGGCTGGATATTGCGGCCGAGATCCTGGGAAGCAAAACCAAGGTCCTCGCGTTCACCCACGCCTCCAACGTGCTGGGCACCATTAATCCCGTGCAGGAACTGGTGGCGCTGGGGCGGCAGGCCGGAGCCCTCGTGGTCCTGGACGCCTGCCAGTCGGCACCACACCTGCCGTTGAACGTCAAGGGGCTTGATGTCGACTTCGCCGTGTTCTCCGGCCACAAGATGCTGGCGCCTACCGGAATCGGGGTCCTCTACGGCAAGCAGGACCTCCTGGACGTGCTGCCACCGTTCCTCACAGGCGGTTCCATGATCACCACGGTGACCATGGAACGGGCCGAGTACCTGCCCGCGCCGCAGCGCTTCGAGGCCGGCACCCAGCGCATCTCGCAGGCCGTTGCCCTCGCCGCCGCAGCCAACTACCTCACGGAAACCGGCCTGGACCGCGTGCACCGCTGGGAAGCGGAGCTCGGCCAGCGGATGGTGGCGGGGCTGGAGTCCATTCCCGGCATCCGCGTGCTGGGGCCCGCCGCCGGACAGGAACGGATCGGCCTTGCCGCGTTCGACGTCGACGGTGTGCACGCGCACGACGTCGGGCAGTTCCTGGATTCCCGGGGCATCGCCGTCCGCGTGGGTCACCATTGCGCCCAGCCGCTGCACCGCCGCTTGGGCCTGACCGCAACCACCAGGGCAAGCGCCTACTTGTACAACACCACCGACGACGTCGATGCCTTCCTGGAAGCCGTCGCCGGAGTCCGCTCCTACTTCCGCGTCTAGCGCGATCACCGAAGGTACACCACCATGAGCCTTGACCAGCTGTATCAGCAGATCATTCTTGACCATTCCAAAGCCCGCCACGGCAGCGGACTGGCGGGCGTCGCCGCGCCGGCGGGGGCGTCCACGGGCCAGTCCCACCAGCTCAACCCGGTCTGCGGCGACGAAGTCACACTGCGGGTGGCCGTGGAAGACGGCAAGGTGGCGCAGATTTCCTGGGACGGCGAAGGGTGTTCCATCTCGATGGCATCGGCGTCGGTCCTCAGCGAACTGGCGGAGGGGATGACCGTGGACGAGCTCCACGCCGTCATTGGCAACTTCCGCGAAGTGCTCCGCTCGCGTGGGAAGATCCCCGCCGATCCCGAGATCCTGGGCGACGCCGCGGCTTTCGAAGGAGTGGCCCGCTACGCCGCGCGCGTTAAGTGCGCCATGATTTCCTGGGTTGCCGCCGAGGACGCCCTGAACCAGGCCGCCTAGCCCTTACGGTCCGGGCAGGTCCGAGGCCGCACCGAGGCTCTCAGCCCCGGTGTTCGAAAACGTCCGGGATGCCGTCGCCGTCAGCATCACGCCGTTCCGCAAGTTCCACTGTCCGGTAATGCCGGTTCCGCAGCCGGAGCACCACAGTGGCGAGCAGGGCGGCAACCAGTGATCCGGTGAGGATGGCCACCTTCGCATGGTCATCGTAGGCCGAGCCAGCACCGAAGCTCAGCTCGGCGATCAGCAGCGACACCGTGAAGCCCACTCCGGCCAACACCGCAAGGCCAGCGACATCGATCCAGGCCAGGCCGTCGTCGAGCTTTGCCCTGGTGGTCTTAGTAATCAGGTAGGTGGTACCGAACACACCAATCGTTTTGCCGGCCACCAAAGCAGCCACAATTCCCACCGCCACGGGATCCGCCAGGGCCGACCGGAAGCCGTCGAGGCCGCCCACGGCAACTCCGGCGGAAAAGAAGGCGAAGACCGGGACGGCGAAACCTGCCGAAAGCGGGCGGAGCCGGTGTTCCAAGGACTCAGCCATACCGGGACCCGCCTCACCGCGTTTCCGCGACGCCAGCACCGGGACGGCAAAAGCGAGCAGCACACCGGCCACCGTGGAGTGGATACCGGAAGCGTGCACGAGTCCCCAGGTGGCGGCGGCCAGCGGCAGCAACAGGTACCAGCTGCGAACCCTCCTCTGGGCCAGCAGGGTAAACAGCCCCAGCGGAAGCAGTGCCGCCAACAGGAAAAGGGGCTGCAGACCGGACGAGTAGAAGAAGGCGATGATGCCGATGGCCAGCAGGTCATCCACTACGGCCAAGGTCAGCAGGAAGGTCCGGAGGGCCGCAGGCAGGTGGGTGTTGATGACGGCCAGCACGGCCAGGGCAAAGGCGATATCGGTGGCTGTGGGAATGGCCCAGCCCCGCAGGCTCTCGGCGCCCTGGCCCAGGTTCACCAGCGTGTAGATCAGGGCTGGAACTGCCACGCCGCCCACGGCCGCGGCCACCGGAACCACCGCCTTGGACACTTTGCGGAGTTCACCGGAGACAAACTCCCGCTTGAGTTCCAGGCCGGCCAGGAAGAAGAAGATAGCCAAGAGACCGTCTGACGCCCAATGCCCCAGGGAGAGCCGGAGGTGCCAGGGTTCATACCCGATTTTCAGGTCACGCAGCGCGAAGTAGCCCTCAGCCGCCGGCGAGTTGGCCCAGATGAGGGCCACGGCAGTGGCCAGCAAAAGGAGGGCACCGCCGGCTGTTTCCAGCCTGAGGATCTCTGAGATCCGCAGGAATTCGGCGTAGCTTGAGCGGCTGAGGACTCTGGCAGCGAAGGCGGGGCGGGATGGGCGCTTGGCCATGGGTGGCTCCTGGAATTAAGGGTCGGCAAAACTGTTGCCGACCAGACTTCCCGGCGCACCTGTGTCCAGCCTACCCGAGCAGGCCCACAACCCCGATCACGGCAGTGCCGGCTCCCAGCACCATCGAGATGCTGACCAGCACCACGTGGACAGTAAGGAACTTTGTGGCCTTGCCGTCGGTGTCCCGCGCCCTGGGATCCTTCATCACGCGGCGCAGGAACGGCGGCCAGACCACCAGGGACCAGAGGCCGGCGATGACCAGGACCACGCCCGCCAACAGGGGGAGCTGCACGGCCTTAGTGGCTTTCGAGCCAGGCCTGGGCCTGCTGTGACTGGATGTTCAGGGCCTTGGCCACCATGGGCTCAGCTGCCTCGGCGATCTTGCCGCCCAGGAACGGGACGGAGGAGGTCACGTTGCCTTCCAGTTCAATGCGCGTGCTGCCGCCCTCCGAGACGAGCCGCTGGACCGCCGTCACATCAAGGGGGGCGCCGGCGATCTTCAGCGTGATGTTGCTCTGGCGGGAACCGTCGGCCGCCGGGGCGTCCCAGTTCTCCACCTGCGTCACCGTGAGCTTTTCGCCCACGAACTTACGGGCGATCTCCGGCAGCCGGGTGGTGGGCAGCGTGCGGACCGAGGTGGTGCTGAATACTCCGTCAACGTCTCCGGCCACCTCGAAGGATTCAAGTGTGCCGCCAACGAATTGGCTCGTGTGCCGCTGAAAGTCCTCGTTGATAAAGACGGCAGCGACGCTGTCGACGGCGTGCGGAAGGGTAGTGGTTGCACTCAGTGCCATGGGTCCTCCATTGGTGATGTGTAGGTCAGAACGCTTTTTGCTCCCCACATCCTACGGGGAGCCTTGCGTGTTGTTGGAACCGGCCTCCGCGTTGTCGGCGTCGGCGATTTTCTGCGCCGCCGTGGTGATGTTCCGTGCCATCGCCGGAAATATGAGGCTGTGGAAGGGCAACACGGCAAGCCAGTAGAGCTTTCCACTGAGGCCCTTGGGAAAGAAAATGGCCCGCTGCCGGTAGCGGCTGCCCGTCCCGTCAGGTTCCACGGACAGTTCAAGCCAAGCGCGGCCGGGGGCGCGCATCTCCGCGCGGAGGCGCAACAGTTTTCCGCGCTCGATCCGTTCCACACGCCACCAGTCCACCACTTCGCCCGAGGCCAGTGTGCCGGGGTGCCGGCGTCCCCGCAGCAGGCCCGCACCGCCGGTGAGCTTGTCCAGCCAGCCACGTACGCGCCATGCCAGCGGCAGGGAGTACCAGCCGTTCCGGCCGCCGATTCCTTCGATGATGGTCCACACATGGGCCGGATCAACATTGCCGCGGAAGGTCCGCTCATCGACATAGACCGTGTGGCCTGCCCAGTCCGGGTCGCTGGGCAGCGGATCGGCGTCGGCCCCGGCATTTGACCAGGTGGTTTCCACCTGGCCGTCACGCTCCTTGTCCAGGGCGAGGGCAACGGCCCGCCGATACGGGGTCAGGCCGCCTGCTGGCACCGGGATATGGGCGTCGATGTCGTGCTCGCGGGACACGGCATCGTGCTGCAGCGACTCGACGAGCGGGAGTGACATGGACAGCGGGATGGGCGTGGTCAGGGCCACCCACATGCCGGCGAGCTTCGGGGCGGGAATGGGCAGAGCCAGCACCACCCGGTAGGGCAGCCCGGCCTCGGCGGCGTATTCCTTCATCATGCCTGCGTAGCTCAGGACCTGCCGGCAGCCGATGTCGAAGGTGCGGTTGACGGGCCCGTCCAAGGATGCGGCGCCCACAAGGTAGTGCAGCACGTCCCGGACGGCGATCGCCTCGATCTTGTTGCGCACCCAGCTCGGGGCCGGCATCAGCGGAAGCGTTTCGGACAGGTGGCGGATCATTTCGAAGGACGCGGACCCGGAGCCGATGACCACCCCGGCCTGGAAGACCACCGAATCCACCGCGCTGTCCAGGAACACCTTTCCCACGGCTTCCCGGGACCGCATGTGGGTGGACAGTTCCACGTTGGCCGGGTGCAGGCCGCCCAGGTAGACGATCCGGCCTACACCGGCCGCGGCGGCAGCTGTGGCGGCCGTTTCCACCATGGCCTTTTCCTTGTACTCGAAGCCGGCGCCGGAGGCCATGGAGTGGACCAGGTAGTAGAGCACGTCGACGCCGGCCAGCGCCTGCTCCAGGGCTCCGCCGTCGTCGAGACTGCTCTCGATGACCTCAACCTTGCCCAGCCACGGCACGCCAGCGATCTTTGCCGGGGTCCTGACCAGGACCTTGACGGTGTGCCCGGCCTCCAGCAGCCGGGGGACCAGACGGCCGCCGATGTAGCCGGTGGCGCCGGTCACCAGAACGGTCCGCACCGTCCCCGGTGCGAGGGTGGGGCGAGCGTCGCTCGGGCTGTTGCTATCGGTCACTGAGACCTCCTCGGGCCGGCAAAAGGGGGCGCTCAACAGGCGCGCTTCCTCAGCAAGCTTAGCAACGGGGTGCCCGGCGGGCCCCGGGGCAGGGGTAGGCTGGGATGACCCGGGATTCGAAGTGAATTTCGGGCTTTCGTGTTGCCTGCGATCCCATGAACCCACAGGAGTTTCCGCCATGAGCCCCACTGGCCCGTCCCATCCTGGCCCGTCCAACGGTGGTCCGTCACTGACCGGACTGCGCCGTGTCCTGGCAGAAGACCAGACGTTCGCGCGGGTCCAGGCGGAGGCGGCCAGGGGTTTTGACGTCCGGGGCCAGGACTACCAGATCAGCGCGCCGGCCGGACTCCGAGCCATCCTGTTGGCCGAAATGGCAGATGGCCTGGACGCCGGCGCCGACGAAGGAACTTCTGACGTCGGGCTCCCTCCTGTGGTGCTGGCGGTCACCGCTACGGGACGCGAAGCGGAGGATCTGACAGCGGCCCTGCGCGCTTACCTGCCGGCCGATTCAGTGGCCGAGTTCCCCAGCTGGGAAACCCTGCCGCACGAACGGCTCTCGCCCCGCTCCGACACGGTGGGCCGCCGGCTGTCCGTCCTGCGCCGCCTGGCGCACCCGGAAAGTTCGACGGCGGGCCGGCTGCGTGTGGTGGTGGCGCCGGTGCGCGCGGTGGTCCAGCCGATCGTCGCCGGGCTGGGTGACCTGCTTCCGGTCACCCTGAAGGTGGGACAGGACATGCCGTTTTCCAGCGTGGTGCGGAGCCTTGCCGATGCCGCCTACGCACGCGTGGACATGGTCACCCGCCGGGGCGAGTTTGCCGTCCGCGGCGGCATCATCGACGTCTTCCCGCCCACCGAGGACCATCCCATCCGTGTGGAGTTCTTCGGCGACGAGGTGGACCAGATGCGCTGGTTTGCGGTGGCCGACCAGCGCTCGCTGTCGGCGCCCGGGGTGCACCACCCCGCCGAGCTGCATGCCCCGCCCTGCCGCGAAATCCTCATCACGCCGTCGGTGATGTCCCGCGCGGCCACCCTGAAGGCGCAGCTTCCCGCGGCCGCGGACATGCTGGAGAAGATCGCCGGCGGCATCGCGGTGGAAGGGATGGAATCCCTGGCCCCGGTACTGGTGGACGCCATGGTCCCGTTCGTGGAGCAGCTGCCCGCCGGGTCCATCTCGGTGATCATTGAACCGGAAAAGGTCCGCCGGCGCGCACATGATCTTGCGGCCACCAACGAGGAGTTCCTGGAAGCAGCCTGGTCCACGGCCTCGGATGGCGGCACGGCTCCGCTGGACCTCAGTTCTCAGGCGTCGGCAGCGTTGCACTCAGCCAGCTTCCGTTCCCTGGCCGAAACGCGGAGCTTCTCGCTGGAGCACGAGGTGTCCTGGTGGTCCATCACGTCGCTGGCCACTGACGAGGAGCTGCTGCCCGAGATTGACGTCCTGAACCTCCGCGCCCGCGAACCGCGCGGGTACCAGGGTGATGTGGCGGAGATGATGGCCTTCATCGGCTCCCACGTCCGGGACCAGTGGCGGATCGTGGTGGCCACGGAGGGTCCCGGCCCGGCGCAGCGCCTGGCGGAACTGTTCCACGACGCCGACATCCCCTGCGCCCGGGTGGACACCCTTGAGAAGGAGCCGCAGGCGGGCATCATCGAGGTGACCACTGCCGCCGTCGGACGCGGTTTTGTCCTGGACAGCCTCAAGCTGGGGCTGCTGACCGAAGCGGACCTTCTGGGACGGACCTCCGCGGGCTCCACCAAGGACATGCGGCGCATGCCGTCCAAGCGGCGGAACGCCGTGGACCCGTTGCAGCTGGTCAACGGCGATTCCGTGGTCCACGAACAGCACGGCATTGGCCGCTTCATCGAACTCATCCAGCGCAAGGTGGCCGGCGGCGGAGACGGCGTCCGCGAATACCTGGTCCTGGAATACGCCCCGTCCAAGCGCGGCGCCCCCGGGGACCGGCTGTTTGTCCCCACCGACCAGCTGGACCAGGTGACCCGCTACGTCGGCGGCGATACCCCGGTGCTCAGCAAGATGGGCGGCTCCGACTGGGCCAGCACCAAGTCCAAGGCACGCAAGGCCGTCAAGGAGATCGCCGGCGAGCTCATCCGGCTGTACTCCGCGCGGATGGCCTCAAAGGGCCATGCCTTCGGGCCGGACACTCCGTGGCAGCGTGAGCTGGAGGAGGCCTTCCCGTATGTGGAGACGCCGGACCAGCTGACCACCATTAACGAGGTCAAGGCGGACATGGAGCGGGAGATCCCCATGGACCGCCTGGTGTCCGGCGACGTGGGCTACGGCAAGACCGAGATCGCCGTCCGGGCCGCCTTCAAAGCGGTCCAGGACGGGAAGCAGGTGGCGATCCTGGTGCCCACCACCCTGCTCGCCCAGCAGCACTTCGAAACGTTCACCGAGCGCTTCTCCGGGTTCCCCTTGCGGGTCAAAGCCCTGTCGCGGTTCCAGGGGACCAAGGAAACCAAAGAGACCGTTGAGGGCGTCAAGAGCGGCTCCGTTGACGTCGTCATCGGCACGCACCGCCTGCTCTCCAAGGACTTCGCGTTCAAGGACCTCGGCCTGGTGATCGTGGACGAGGAGCAGCGCTTCGGTGTGGAGCACAAGGAAGCACTGAAGAAAATGCGGACCAACGTGGACGTGCTGGCCATGAGCGCCACCCCGATTCCGCGCACCCTGGAGATGTCGTTGACCGGCATCCGGGAAACGTCCACGCTGGCCACCCCGCCGGAGGAACGCCACCCCGTCCTCACCTACGTGGGCCCGTACACGGACAAGCAGACCTCGGCGGCCATCCGGCGTGAGCTCATGCGCGAAGGCCAGATGTTCTTTGTGCACAACCGGGTTTCCACCATCGACCGGACGGCCGCGAAGATCCGTGAACTGGTTCCGGAAGCACGTGTTGAGGTGGCGCACGGGCAGATGTCCGAGAGCCGGCTGGAGCAGATTATCGTGGACTTCTGGGAAAAGCGCTTTGACGTACTGGTATGCACCACCATCATCGAGACCGGCCTGGACATCTCCAACGCCAACACCCTGATCGTGGACGGCGCGGACAAGTACGGCCTCTCCCAGCTGCACCAGCTACGCGGGCGGGTGGGCCGCGGCCGTGAACGCGCCTATGCCTACTTCCTGTACCCGTCCGAGAAGCCCCTGGGCGAGGTGGCCCTGGAACGGCTCAAGGCCGTGGCCACCCACAACGAGCTCGGCGCCGGAATGCAGCTGGCCATGAAGGACCTCGAAATCCGTGGCGCCGGCAACCTGCTGGGCGGCGAGCAGTCAGGCCACATCCAGGGCGTCGGCTTCGACCTTTACATCCGCCTCGTGGGTGAGGCGGTTGCCGACTTCCGCGGCGACGCCGAGGAAAAGGCCGCTGAAATGAAGATCGAGCTGCCGGTCAACGCCCACCTCCCGCACGATTATGTGCCGGGGGAGCGGCTCCGCCTGGAGGCCTACCGCAAGCTGGCCTCCGCGTTGACGTATGAGGCCATCGAGGAGGTCCTGGCCGAGCTTGTGGACCGCTACGGCGAGCCGCCGCTGCCGGTCCAGAACCTCATCGCCGTGGCCCGCTTCCGGGTGGGTGCCCGAGAAGCCGGCCTGTCCGACGTCGCGCTGCAGGGGAACTTCATCAAGTTCTCGCCGGCGCAGCTGCCGGAGTCGAAACTGATGCGTCTGACCCGGATGTACCCGGGGTCCCAGTCCAAGCCCGCCCTGGACGCGGTGCTGATTCCGAAGCCCAAGACGGCGAGGATCGGCGGCCGCGACCTGCAGGACGCCGAAATCCTGGAATGGGCCAACGGCGTCATCCGCAACATCTTCTCCGACGCACAACTCGCCGCTCCGGCAGCAAGGGGTTAGAGCTTGATGGGAGGACATCACGCCGCGTCGGGGGCCGCGGCGTGGGTAGCTATTGCCTCAACGGGGCCGTACACACTGGGCTGGTATCCGCTGGACGCCACGGGAATCCTCATCGGCGGGATGGCGACGGCGGGGACGGCGCTCGTGTGCGACTGGGACCACCGCCACAGCACCGTAGCCAACTCGCTGCCGCCGCTGTCCAATGTGATCGCCGTGGGTATTGAGAACGCCAGCGGTGGGCACCGGCAAGGCACCCACTCGGTGCTCGGTGCGGCGTTCTTTGTGCTGCTGGCCATGATGGCCGGGCGGTTCCAGCTGCAGACGGACTGGGGCCTGCTGTCCGTGGGTGCCGGCCTGCTGTGCATGTTCATGATCAACATTGCGGCCAAGGCGCTGAAGCTGTTTCCCAAGTCCGGATTTATCAGCAACTGGATCTTTGCCCTGGCCATGGCCGGACTGGTGACCTGGTTCGCGCCGGAGCAGTGGACCTGGCTGCCCGTTTCGATGCTGACCGGGGTGGTGGTCCACATCGTGGGGGACATGATCACCACCGGGGGCGTTCCGTTGCTCTGGCCGATCGTCATCAAGCCACCGAAGTTCCTCCGGAAGCTGCCGGTGCTCAACGACGTCTGGAAAGCCAACGGCGCCTTTTCCCTGCCGCTGCTGGGCCGCGCAGGTTCCCGGCGCGAGTGGCTGGTGCTGATCCCGGTGAGCGCCTACGCGATGGTGGGCATGTGCGTAGCGGCCTGGTCTTTGGCGAAGGCACAATGGCCGGCCGTCCTCACGGCACTCGGCAACGTCATCCACCCTTAAACAAACCAACGCGGGGTCACTTACTGCCCAAACCATCCCGAGGGACGGGCATTAAGTGACCCCGCGTTGCTCTTAGTAGCGGGTGTTACTTGCCGCCGGCTGAATCGGAGCGGCCCGTGATGGTCTGCGGGATCCAGAACGCTAGGAAGAACAGGCCCAGGCAGACGGCCATCGGCCACGGGTTGCCGAGCGTGAGGAAGGACAGGGAGTAGATGGAGCCCAGGAACAGCGCCATCATGGGGACAAACAGAAGGATGCTGCCCAGGAGGCTGTTCTCGTTCTGGGGGGTCTGTACCGTGGCGTTGCCGGACTCGGTGGTCTTGCTGGACATTTTTTCCTCCTCGGCCCCGCGGGGCTCAAACTGTGGCGGCTCCGGGCCGGCGTCAGTAGCCGGATGAACCCTGTTCACCCTTGACGATGGCAATGCCGGAGCTGGCACCAATACGTGTTGCACCTGCAGCAATCATAGCCTGCGCGTCGGCCAGGGAACGTACGCCACCGGACGCCTTGACGCCGAGATCGGGGCCGACGGTGCGCCGCATCAGGGCGATGTCCTCGGCCGTGGCACCCCCGCCGTTGAACCCCGTGGACGTCTTGACGAAGTCCGCGCCCGCTTCAACGGATGCCTGGCAGGCAAGGACCTTCTGGTCATCGCTGAGCAATGAGGTTTCGATGATGACCTTCAGGATGGCGCCGCTGGCGTGCACCGCTTCCGCGACTGAGGCGATGTCCTCGACCAGGGCGCCTTTGTCGCCGGCACGGGCAGCGGCGATGTTGATGACCATGTCGACCTCGTCGGCGCCGTCCAGGACGGCTCCGCGGGCTTCAAAGGTCTTGACATCGGTGGGAATCGCCCCCAGCGGGAACCCGACCACCGAGCAGGTCAGAACCCCGGACCCCTTGAGGGCGGTCTTGACGGTCTTGACCCAGACGGGATTAACGCAGACTGACTTGAAATGGTACTCGGCGGCCTCGGCACACACTTTGAGGATCTCAGCTTCGCTGGCCTCAGGCTTGAGCAGTGTGTGGTCGATGTAGGAAGCGATGTTGCCGGTCGCGGGAATGGCTTCGTTGCTCATCAGGATGGTCCTTTCCAAGGGGCCTTGTGGGCCGCAAACGCCTAGGCGTCCATGGCTGTTCTGGTGACCATCTTGCCACAGCAACGCGGGGTCACATCCGACCCAAAGAACGCTCCGCATTGGGCGGGATGTGACCCCGCGTTGCCTTCAGCAGCAGGTCAGGCAGCCACGGCAACGCGCTGTTCCGCCGCACCCGCCGCCACACCTTCGGCCGCTGATGTAGCCGTCACCAGCTGCGCGGCGCAGGCTCCGGCGGCAGAGGCCGCGGCGACCAGCAGTCCCAGCCGGACGCCGTCGAACGCTGCGGCGTCACCAATCGCCCAGATGCCGGAGGCCGATGTCCTGAAGTCCTTGCTGATGGCGATTCCGCCGTGGGGGGCGGTGGCGAGTCCGGCGCTGGCGGCGAGTCCATCGCGGGCAACCCGCTCTTCGGCCAGGACAACCAGGTCGCCGTTCATGCTGCTGCCGTCCTCGAAGACAACCCCGGAAGCGGTCAGGCCCGAGCCGGCGATGGAGTGCACCACGGCGGCCGGCCGGACCGTTGTGCGGATGGGCCTGACGCCGCGGGCCCGCAGCACCGCTTCGGCCTGGCCCGCTGCCGCGCCGGTTCCCACGAGGATCCCCAGCGGCCGCCGGCCCAGTTCACGCGTCACTTCCCTGACGGCGTCGCCGATCCGGGCGGCGTCGTCGATTGTGGAGTAGGTCAGGCAACGGCCGGCGCCCGCCACGGGGGACGCGACGGGCGCTGATCCGGTGGCGATGACAAGCTCGTCATAGCTGAGTTCCATGCCGTCGGCGGTGGTGACGGAGCGGTTCTCCGCGTCGATGAAGCTGGCTGGCTGGCCAAAGCGGACTGATACCTGAGGCAGTTCCGCGAGCTCCAGGAGTTCGGCGGGAGCGTCGTCCCGGTTGCTGAGGACCGTGACCGTGCCGCGGAAGCGTGCACCGGCCAACTGGCGGACCAGCGCCTGCGCGGCGGGCCCTGCCCCGGCAATGACGATGCGCGGGGCCGGGGAAACTGAGGTGGACGGTGCCGGAGCGGACATGTGCTGGCCCTTTCGCTGGCGGCCGCTGGAGCGGCCGGGACTTCGTGATGAATCCCAGCGTAGGCGGCGGGCTTTTCAGGCGTGTTTCCCCGCTGTTGCTGGGAAAACACCCTTTGTTCGCCAGCGTTTACCGGCCGGTAACAAAGCCTGTGACGCACCTCTCCCTGCGCTCCGGACTGACACAAAGGCGGCCGGAGCCCGCGTCCCTAGACGCGGATCCGGTAACCCCGCTTGACCACCGTCTCCACCAGACGGCCGTCCGGCAGTGATGACCGCAAGCGGCTGACGGTCATGTCCAGGGCGTGGACCGAGCCCTTCAGCTCGAGCAGCTCCGACAGCGATTCGCGGGAAAGCACGGCCCCACCGGCCCCCAGGAGGGCACGCAGCAGCAGCAGCGGCGCAGGCGCCAGCTCAACCTGCGCCCCGTCGACCCGCAGGCTGCGGCCGCGCAGCTCAAGGTTGCCGGACGCGGTGTCCAGCCGCCGCACATGGTTCAGGGCGAGGTGCTCGCACACCAGCCGGATGAGGGCGCCCATCCGGAACCGTTCCGGAACGAGCGGCGAGATACCGGCGTCGAGCAGGGGCTGGGCCGTGACGGGCCCCACCACTGCCGTGGTGACGTTGGTCTTGAGGCTTTCGATGAGTTGCTTGTAGACGCCCATTTCGTGGGCTGTACTCCACACGGCGTCAACGGCGGGGGCGCTGGTGAAGGTGAGCACGTCAAGGTTGCCGCTGCACACAGCCTCGATGAGGCGCGGAAGCCGGTCTTCGCCGTCGGGCTTTACCCAGCGGTAGGGGGTGACCGTCAGGACCGTGGCGCCGGACATCCGCAGGCGTTCCAGCTGCCGGACGTCCGTGTAGCCGTGCAGCTGCACGGCCACGGTCTTGCCGCGCACGCCTTCGGCGAGCAGCATATCCACCAGCGTCGCGGTGGTTTCGTCGCTGCTGATTCCGACGTCGGCGAGTCCGGCCGCGCGGACGGCGCCGCGGGCTTTGGGGCCCCGGACAAACATCCGGCACGCCCCGAGGGTTTCCAGCAGCTGCTCACCGATCCCAAAGGAATCGGCGGCTTCGCACCAGCGGCGCATGCCGTACGCCGTGGTGGCGATGCACAGGTCCGGGCGTGCGTCGATGATGGCCTTGGTGTCCTCGATGAGGCGGATGTCCTCCTGCACCGGGGCGATCTTGAGCGCCGGCGCGTGCAGTACTTCCGCGCCGCGGCGTTCCAGTGCCTCGATGAGGTCCCGGGAGCGCCGGTGCGAGGTGACTCCGATGCGGAAGCCCTCCAGCGGGGAGTCCGCAGCCTCCGGCCCGGACGTCGCTTCAAGCTGGGGGGGTTCAGCTGGTGCCAGTGCGTTCATGGGGGTCAATCCTTTCATGAACCGAGCAGCGAGGCCGCCAGCCGGTCGAGGTCGGCGGCGGCCTCAGCATGCCCGCGGTTGGCTTCCGCCACGCGAACCACCTCGCCGATGACCAGCACAGCGGGATTGCTGCACCCGGCAGCGGCGGAGGTGATGGTGCCCAGGTCCGCGATGGTGGTGCGCTGGCCGGGGCGGTAACCGCGTTCGACGACGGCCATGGGCATGTCGGGGCGCATGCCGGCTTTGCGGAGTCCGGCCGCGAGCTGGTGCAGGGTGCCGATGCCCATCAGGACCACAATGGTGCCGCCCAGCCCGACCAGGTGCGTGTGTTCCTTTTCGGTCAGCGGCGCGTGGCCGGAGACCACGGTGAACATGTGGCTGACCTCGCGGTGCGTGACGGGGATGCCGGCGGCCGCCGGCACGGAGATCGCGCTGGTGACACCCGAGATGACACGGACGGGTACGCCCGCCGCCACACAGGCGGCGACTTCCTCGCCGCCGCGGCCGAAGACGTACGGGTCGCCGCCCTTGAGCCGGACCACGTTGTTGCCGTCCAGGGCAGCGGCGACCATCAGCTTCTCGATGTCGGCCTGGCCCACCTTGTGGTGGCCGGGCTTCTTGCCCACATCCACCAGTTCGGCCGAGGTCAGGTCCGGCAGGTCCTGGCAGGGAGCCAGCCGGTCGAAGAACACCACGTCCGCATCGCGGAGGGCCTTTACGGCGGCCACAGTCAGCAGTTCGGTGGTGCCGGGTCCACCGCCCACCAGGGTGACGTGGCCGACGGGACCGGCGGCCGGCTCGGCCGCCACCGGAATGCCGGTGGCGGTGCAGCGCTCGAGGAGGGACTCCCAGCCGGGCTGGCCGTCGTCGACCGCTGCGACCAGGAACGGACGCTCGGGGAGGGGGCCGTCCTGCGGTGCACCCGCTGGGGTGCTGAGGCGGTAGACGACGGCGCCCGCGGCTTCGTAGCGGCGAACCGCCTGGCGGGCGGCGTGGTCGGAACCGGTGACCAGGACTTCGCGGCCGGTGAGATCAATGCTGAGCTGCATGGCTATACCTCGTTCTCGTCGCGGGGCCGCATGGGGATGGAGGCGCCGATCAGGACCTTGCCTTTTTCTTCCGGAGTGGCAGGGCGCATCTGGCCACGCTCGTCGGAGACGAAGGTGATGGAGTCATCCTTCTGGTCGGGGGCGTTCACGAAGGAACGGAACCGGCGCAGGCGCTCGGGGTCCTTCAGCGTGTCTGCCCACTCGTCCACGTAGGTGTCAACGTGCTTGGCCATGGCGGCTTCAAGTTCCTCGGCGATGCCCAGGGTGTCCTTGACCACCACGTCCTCGACGTGCTTGATGCCGCCGTCGAGCTCTTCCTGCCAGCGTGCGGTGCGCTGCAGGCGGTCCGCCGTGCGGATGTAGTACATAAAGTAGCGGTCGATGTACTTGAGCAGGGTTTCGTCGTCGAGGTCCTTGGCCAGCAGCTGGGCGTGGGCCGGGGTGGCACCGCCGTTGCCGCCGACGTAGAGGTTCCAGCCGTCGGCCGTGGCGATCACGCCGACGTCCTTGCCGCGGGCCTCGGCGCATTCGCGGGCGCAGCCGGAGACGCCCATCTTGAGCTTGTGCGGGCTGCGGAGGCCGCGGTAGCGGAGCTCCAGCTGGATGGCCATGGCCACCGAATCCTGGACACCGAAGCGGCACCAGGTGGAACCAACACAGGACTTCACGGTGCGCAGGCTCTTGCCGTACGCCTGGCCGGATTCGAAGCCGGCGTCCACCAGTTCCTTCCAGATTTCCGGGAGCTCTTCGAGCCGGGCGCCGAACATGTCGATCCGCTGCCCGCCGGTGATCTTGGTGTACAGGTTGTACTTTTCGGCCACGGCGGCGATGACGCCGAGCTTCTTCGGAGTGATCTCGCCGCCGGCGATGCGGGGGACCACCGAGTAGGTGCCGTCCTTCTGCATGTTGGCGAGGGCACGGTCGTTGGTGTCCTGCAGGGTGCCGCGGCCGGCGTCCAGCACGTAGGCGCTGTTCTGGCTGGCCAGGATGTTGGCGATGGTGGGCTTGCAGATGTCGCAGCCGGCGCCGGTGCCGTACTTGGCCATGATCTCTTCGAAGGAGGTCAGTTCCAGGACGCGGATGGCGTCGAAGAGTTCCTGGCGGGAGAGCTCGATGTGCTCGCAGAGGGCCTTGGAGACCTCGACGCCGGACTTGGTGAGCTCGGTTTCCAGCAGCTTCTTGAGCATTGGCACGCAGGATCCGCAGCTGGTGCCGGCGCGGGTGCAGCCCTTGAGCTCGCCCAGTTCCTGGACGGGGGCGTTGCCGTCGCAGGCGCCGCAGCCGTTGACGGTGTCGCGGATGGTGCCCGCGGACACGTTGTTGCAGGAGCACAGGATGGCGTCGTCCGGGAGTTCGGTGTCCGGCGCTTCACCGCCGCCCGCTGCCGAGAGGTACGCGCCGGGCTCGGCGCTGAGTTCGCGGCCCAGGAGCGGGCGGAGGCTGGTGTAGGGGCTGGCGTCGCCCACAAAGATGCCGCCCAGGAGGGTCTTGGCATCGTCGGTCGTGACGATTTTTTGGTAGACACCGCGGGCGGGGTCGGCGTAAACGATTTCGAGCGAGTGCTCTGTCTTGGCGAAGCCGTCGCCGAAGCTGGCTACGTCCACACCGGAGAGCTTCAGCTTGGTGGCAGTGTCGAAACCGGGGAAGGTGGCCTCGCCGCCGTGCAGGCGGTCGGCCACGATCTCTGCCATGGTGTTGGCAGGGGCAACGAGGCCAAGGCACATGCCTTCGAAGTTGGCCACCTCGCCGATGGCCCAGATTCCGTCGACCTCGGTGGCGCAGGAGTCGTCGATGACCACACCGCCACGCTGGCCCAGGCTGAACACCTGTTCGTCGCCCTCGGCGGCGCGGAAGAGTTCGTCGCGGGGCCGGACGCCGATGGCTACGATCACCATGTCTGCATCGATGATGCGGCCGTCGGCCATAAGGACACCCGTCACCTGGCCCTCGTCGTCGGACAGGACTTCCGAGGGGAAGACGCCGCCGTGGACTGCAAAGCCCTTGGCCTTGATGAGCCGGCCCATTGCCTGGCCCGCGCCTTCATCCAGCTGGGTGGCCATCAGCCACTGCGAACCGTCGATAACGATCGGGTTGGCGCCGAGCTGCTCCGTGCCGGCGGCCGATTCGAGCCCGAGGAGGCCGCCACCGATGGTGACGGCATTGACCTTGCGTCCGAGCTTTTCCGTGAGCTCGGTGATGGACTTGTTGATGGCCCAGACGTCTTCGAGCGTGCGGTAGACGTGGGTGAGCTCGTTGCCGGGGATGGGCAGGCGGGCGGCATTCGAGCCGGTTGCGACCACCAGGTCGTCGTATTCGAAGGTGTTGCCGGCGGCGGTCTCAACCGTTTTTGCCCCGGCATTGATCTTGACCACACGCTCGCCGGTCTTCAGTTCAAGGGAAGCGTGGTCCCACATCGACGCGGACCCCAGCGTCAGGTCGACATCGGTGTCCGTGAGGGCCTTGGAGAGCGCTACCCGGTCATAGGGCAGGTGGGCTTCCTCCGTGAGGACCGTGACGTGCCAGCCTTCGAGGCCACGGGAATGCATGGCATCGGCGAAGCGGTGGGCGGCGGGGCCGCCACCGGCGACGACGATGCGGCGCGTGTTCTCTGTGCTTGAAGTCTGTTCGGTCACTGTGGGCCTTTCGCATGGGCCGCAGACGGAATTCTGCGACCTTCTCTGACGAGGTATGCATTCAGACTAGGTAGTCGCAGTTTCGCTTCAGTTTCCCTTATGTTTCGTAGGCTTAACTTCTGCATCACGAACGCGTTTCCGATCGGGTGAGGTCTCTTTTACGCGCCGGACACATTCACTGCACGCCTTTGAAACACCCGTTGCCTAAGTTGTTTGGTACGGCCATAAAGGTGGCCAATCAAGCACGGGGAGAGGAGCCGGACATGACGGCAACACTGGAACTTGGGGCGCTCGCCGCCGACACCGCGACTTGGCACCGGGTCTGCGCCGTGGACGAGCTTGAGCTTGCCTGGGGCGAAGCAGCACTCATTGAAGGCCGCCAGGTGGCACTTTTCCGGACCGGCCCCAGTGAGGTTTTTGCCGTGGCCCACGAAGATCCGGCCACCGGCGCCCACGTGATGGCCCGCGGCATTCTGGGTTCACGCGGCACACGACCCACCATCGCTTCGCCGCTGCACAAAGAGGTCTACGACCTGGAGACCGGCGAATGCTTCGGAACCGCCGCGGTGCGCCTGGAAACGTTCAGCACCCGCATTTCCGACGGTTTCATCGAGGTCGCGGTCTAACGACCAGTCAGAGCCCGAGGGCCTCGCGGACATCGTCGAGCACCGTGTCCAGGGCTGTCCGGGCTGCCTGCCGGGCTTCCGGCAGCTCGGCCGCTGACTCAACCGGGAGGATGACTTCCAGGTAGCACTTGAGCTTGGGCTCGGTGCCGCTGGGCCGGATGATGACCCGGGTCTCGTCCCGGGTCAGATACAGCAGGCCATCGGTGGGCGGCAGGTGCTCGCTCCCTTCGGCCAGGTCTACAAAAGTCTCAACGGCGGACGAACCGAACGAATCGGGCGGGCTCACCCGGAGCCGGTTCATCATGGCGTCCAGCAGGCCCAGATCCGCCACCCGGATGCTCAGCTGGTCGCCGGCGTGCAGCCCGTGCTGAAGGTAGAGCTCGTCCAGGGTATCGAAGACGGTTTTCCCGTCCGCCTTGGCGGCGGCAGCCATTTCCGCGATGAGGACAGCGGCAGAGATCCCGTCCTTGTCCCGGACCAGGTCCGGTGCAACGCAGTAGCCCAGTGCTTCCTCGTAGCCGTAGACCAGCCCGGGCACCCGGGAAATCCACTTAAATCCGGTCAGCGTTTCCTCATGCGCGTAGCCGGCCGCGGCGGCGATGCGGGAGAGCAGGCGCGAGGACACAATCGAATTGGCGAAGACGCCGGCCCCTTCACCGCTGGCTGCTTCATCCGCAATGCCTGGCGCTTGGTCAGTGCCGGGTTCCAGCCGGGCCACGATGTGTGCCCCCAGCAGCGCGCCCACCTCGTCGCCGCGCAGCATCCGCCACGCGCCGGTGTAAGGATCCTTCGCCGCCACTGCAACGCGGTCCGCATCCGGATCGTTGGCCAGGACAATATCGGCGTCCACACGGGCCGCAGTCTCGAGGGCCAGGTCCAGAGCCCCTGGCTCCTCCGGATTCGGAAAGTTCACCGTGGGAAAGTCGGGATCCGGCTCAGCCTGTTCGGCCACCAGCGTGACATCGGCAAAGCCGGCAGCATTCAGCACCGCCACCGCAGTCTCGCCGCCGACGCCGTGCATGGGCGTCAGGACAATCCGCAGGTCGCGGGACGGGAAGCGGGCCGCATCGGCGAGTGCCGCCGTCGCGCGTTCATACTCCGCCGCAACTGACGGCTCCAGGACCGTCCAGCCGTCCGCGGCAAGGGTGATGGATTCCAGTGCGCCCACTGCATCGATCCGCGCGGCGATCCGGGCGTCGTGGGGCGCCACGATCTGCGCTCCGCGGCCGCTGCCCTCCACTGCATGGCGGCCCAGGTACACCTTGTATCCGTTGTCCTGCGGGGGATTGTGGCTTGCCGTCACCATCACACCGCCGTCGCAATCGAGGGCCCGGACGGCGAAAGCGAGCAGCGGGGTGGGCAGTGCGGACGGCATCAGGAAGGTTTCAATCCCGGCGGCGGTGAAGATGGCCGCCGTTTCCTCGGCGAAGATGTCCGAGTTATGGCGGGCGTCATAGCCGACGACGGCGCGTGGCCGGGTCCCGGGGGCAGCCTTGCCCACCGCATCTACGAGGAAGTCGGCGAGGCCGGCGGCGGCGCGGCGCACCACCACGCGGTTCATCCGGTTCGGCCCGGCGCCCAGGGCGGCGCGGAGGCCTGCGGTGCCGAACTGCAGCGTGCCGCTGAAGCTGTCGGCCAGTTCCTGCGACGCTGCAGGTGAGCCCTCTTCCGCGAGTTGCAGCAGTTCGGTGAGCTCTGCGGCTGTGGCGGGATCCGGATCTTTGGCCGCCCATTCGCGGGCGCGGCTGAACAAGGAGGCGGCATCGGAGGACGTCATGCGGTCAACGCTATCGTCATTGCTTCAGGAACGGTGCCGGAACACTCGCCTGTGACAGCGGAAAGCAGCGAAATCCTTGCAGGAAATTTTCTGGACAAGTAATGTCGCGAATATGAAACTGGGGCAGGGCGTTGAGTGGGGGCTGCATAGCTGCGTCAACATGTCCTGGACCCCGCCGGGGGAGGCCGTCAGCAGCGCACGGCTGGCCGAGTTCTACAAGCTTCCCGCCGCGTACCTGAACAAACAGCTCCAGGCCCTGGTGCGGGCCGGGATCCTGACCTCCGTATCAGGCCCGCGGGGCGGCTTCTCGCTGGCCAGGCGACCGGACCGGATTTCCGTCCTTGATGTGGTCCTGGCCATCGAAGGAAATGACCATGCCTTCCGGTGCGAAGGCATCGCCAAGGACGCCCCGGGCGGGAGCATGGACGCCGACTACGCCCGCACGTGCCTTATTTCGCAGACCATGCGCCATGCCGAAGTCACCTGGCGGACTGAGCTGTCCCGGCAGAGCATCGCCGGGATTGCCCAGTCCATCGAGCGCCGCTTTCCCGATGCCCGGGAGTCCACCGTCCTGCGCCTCGTCGGTCCGCGAACCTGACCCGCCCTACAGCAACGCGGGGTCACTAGACGCCCATGGGAAAGCCTCTGACGGGCGATACGTGACCCCGCGTTGTCCTAAAGCTTGGCGATGATCCCAGCCAGCAGTTTGGAAATCCGAGGTCCGGCGGCCTGGCCGGATTCGATGACTTCCTGGTGACTGAGGGGCATAGCACTGATGCCGGCTGCGAGGTTGGTGACCAGCGAAATTCCGAACACTTCCATGCCTGCGTGCCGGCCGGCGATCGCTTCCAATGCGGTGGACATGCCCACCAGGTCCGCGCCGATCCGCTTGGCGTACTGGACTTCGGCCGGCGTTTCGTAATGGGGTCCGCTGAACTGGGCATAGACGCCTTCCTCCAGCGAGGAGTCAACTTCACGGGCGAGGGCACGGATGCGGGAGCTGTACAGATCCGTCAGATCAACGAACGTTGCGCCTTCCAGCGGGGACGTGGCGGTGAGGTTGATGTGATCTTTGATGAGGACCGGGGTGCCCGGCGTCCAGCTTTCGTTCAGCCCGCCGCAGCCGTTGGTGAGGACCAGGGTTTTGCAGCCGGCAGCGGCAGCGGTGCGGATGCCGTGGACCACGGCGCGGACGCCTTTGCCCTCGTAGTAGTGCGTCCGTGCGCCCAGGACCAGTGCGCGTTTGCCCTCTTTGGTCAGGACGGAGCGGATGGTGCCCACGTGCCCTTCGACCGCGGGGGCATGGAAGCCCGGGACAGCGTCGGCGGTCAGGGTGGCTGTGGTCTCGCCGATGAGGTCGGCGGCTTCGGCCCAACCTGAGCCCAGGACGAGCGCGACGTCGTGATTGTCAACCCCGGTCTCCTGCGCGATGTACTCAGCGGCGGAGCGCGCGGCGGCGAAAGGGTCCGAGTTCTGGAAGTCTGTATTACTCACTGGTACAAGTTATCGTGCCGGTGCCGCTGTGCACAGTGGCAGCAGCGTCGCGCCGGGCCGCGGACGGCACCGTGACGGAGCACTCTTTGTTGGTGGTCCCTGCGCAGATACGCGAGAATGGTTGTTTGTGACTACGCACCCTGATTTCAGCTCACCCCGGATCGCAATCCTCGGAGGTGGCCCCGGCGGATACGAAGCCGCCATGGTCGCTGCCTCACTGGGGGCGCAGGTCACCATCATCGAACGCGCAGGCATGGGCGGCTCCGCCGTGCTGACCGACGTCGTGCCTTCCAAAACCCTGATCGCCACCGCGGACCTGATGACCCGCGTCGGTGAGGCCGGGGAACTGGGAGTGAAGTTCGACGTCGACGGCGGCGACTTTGTGCCCGTGATGCGGGCAGATCTCAAGCACATCAACGACCGTCTCCTGGGCCTTGCCCGCCAGCAGTCCCGAGACATCACCACCGGTCTGGAACACCAGAACGTCCGCATCCTGCTGGGTTCGGGCAAGCTCCTGGACAGCCACACCATCGAAGTCGTGACCGCTGACGGCACCGAAATCGTGGAAGCTGACACCATCCTGCTGGCCGTCGGCGCACACCCCCGTGAGCTGCCCACCGCGCGGCCGGACGGCGAACGCATCCTGAACTGGGCGCAGATCTACAACCTCGACGAGCTTCCCGAGGAACTCATTGTGGTGGGGTCCGGCGTGACCGGTGCCGAGTTCGCCTCCGCCTACAACGGCCTGGGCTCCAAGGTCACGCTCATTTCCAGCCGCGACAGGGTGCTCCCCGGTTCGGACACCGACGCCGCGGAGGTGCTGGAGGAAGTCTTCGAGCGCCGCGGCGTCCGCGTCCTGTCCCGTGCCCGTGCTGAGACCGTTGAACGTACCGACGACGGCGTGGTGGTCACCTTGGGTGACGGATCGAAAGTCACGGGCAGCCACTGCCTGGTCTGCGTGGGCTCCATCCCGAACACCGCGGGCATAGGCCTCGAAGCTGCCGGCGTGGCCCTCACCGAGAGCGGCCATGTCAAGGTCGACGGCGTCTCCCGCACCACCGCGCCCAACATCTACGCCGCCGGCGACTGCACCGGGGTGCTGGCCCTGGCCTCAGTGGCCGCCATGCAGGGCAGGATCGCGATTGCCCACTTCCTGGGCGACAGCGTTATGCCGCTCAAGCTTCACCAGGTGGCGTCCAACATCTTCACCTCACCCGAGATCGCGAATGTGGGGGTCTCCGAGGCCGAGATCCAGTCCGGCAAATACCAGGGCGACATCGTCAAGCTCTCGCTCAAAAGCAATGCCCGCGCCAAAATGCGCAACCACAAGGACGGCTTCGTCAAAATCTTCGCGCGTAAGGGCTCGGGCACCGTGATTGGCGGTGTTGTGGTGGGGCCGAACGCTTCCGAGCTGATCTTCGCCATCTCCCTTGCGGTCACGCAGAAGCTCCACGTCGACGACGTCGCCAGCACCTTTACCGTCTATCCGTCACTGAGCGGGTCCATCTCGGAAGCCGCCCGGCGCCTGCACGTCCGCATGTAATTGAGTTGCGGTAGCGTGGCCGCATGACTACAGCACTTGAGCGGCCACGCCGCGGAAAAATCATCGGCGGCGTCTGCGCCGCACTGTCAGCCCGATTCGGGATCCCGAAGTTCCTGGTCAGGCTCGGCTTTGTGATCTTTGGCCTGGTGGGGATCGGCGAGCTGGTCTACATTGCCCTGTGGATCATGATCCCGAAGGCCCCCGCGTAGCCGGGACTTCCTTCGCCCTAACCCATGTAGGTCGCAGTTAACGTCGTTATGAGCGCTCATGACGACGTTAAACGCGAGTTGCTTGGGCGGGAGGGCGGGCTCAACCACCGGTATTTTCAGGCGGCGGGAGCCGCCTGGAAGTGTTTTTCGATGAGCCCCTTGATGTCCTCGTGGCAGCCGCCGCAGCCGGTGCCGGCGCGGGTTGCCTTGGACACCTCGGCCACCGTGGAGCAGCCTTCCGCCACGGCACCCTGGATCTTGGCGCCGCTGACTCCGGCGCAGCGGCATACGGTGCCGGCCGGATCGGCGGGACCGGATGCGGCCAGCTGGTCCGGGCCGTCGAGCCGGAGCAGCAGGGACCTGTCGGCCGGCAGTTCCGCGCCGCGTTCAAACAGTCCCACCAGCTCGGCGGCGGTCCGCGGCATGCCCACGGCCACCAGGCCTTCCAGCACTCCGCCGCGGGTGGTCATCTTCACGTAGCGGCCGTGTTCGGGATCGGCCCACTGGGCGATCTGAAGGCGCGCCCGGCCGTTCACGGCGCCGGCGGTGAGCACGTCTTCATCCCACGGCTCGGCACCGTTGTCGCCGGCCACAGCCATGTTCATGCCACGGGCCTTCAGCACAATCACGCCGGCCTGTTCCTGGGGCAGCTCCTGCAGCGTGTCGGCCTCTTCCTGCGTGCTGGTGGCCAGCATGGTCAGGTATTCGGCCAGCCATTCGGCCTGCCGCCACCCGGGACCCACCAGGCCGGACGGGCCCTTCGCCGTGCGGCATTCGCCGCAGGCCGGATCCGGGCAACGGACCTCGGCGCAGTCGCCGATCGCGAAGATGTGCGGCTCATGGTGGGCCCGTAGCCGGTGGTCCACCAGGATCCCAGCGCCAACCGACAGGCCGCAGCCTTCGGCCAGCTCGGTCCGGGGACGGACGCCGCAGGAAAGGACCAGGAGATCGCCGTCGATCGCCGAACCGTCATTGAGCAGCAGTGCCGAGAATCCGCCGTCGGGCGCATTGTGCTCCACCCCGGTGGACCGGGCGTTGCCGGCCATCCGGACGCCGCACCGGCGCAGGCTGGCCGCGAGGACCGCGCCGCCGCCCCGGTCGATGTTGCGCCCCAGCGGGTGCGGCCCGTTGTGCACCACCGTGACGGTGGCGCCTTCCTCGGCAGCCGCAAGGGCTGTCTCGAGGCCCAGGACGCCGCCGCCCAGCACCACAACACGCTTGCCGCCGTCGACCGCTGCGCGCAATACCGAAGCGTCGCGGAGATCCCGGAGCGCCGTAACGCCCGAAGGGAGGACGGGGGAGGCGGGATCCGGGTTGATGCCGGTCAGGTTGGGGATGACGGGCCGGGAACCGGTGGCGAAGACCAGCCGCTCGTAGTGGGCTGTGGTGCCGTCGGTGAGGATCACCTGCTGGCGGGCCCGGTCCACGCGGCGGACCCGCACGCCGAGCCGGACGTCCACGCCATCCGCGGCCAGGGCTGCGGCGTCGGAGAGGGCCAGGGCATCGGCAGTGGTGCGTCCAACGCCGAGGTCGGCCACCAGCACACGGTTGTACGCGGCCTCGGCTTCCTCGCCCACGACGGTGAGGCTGACGTGCCCGTCGCGGACCGCGGGCAGCAGTTCATCGATCAGGCGGGCAGCCACGGGGCCGAAACCAACAATGACAATCTGCTCACTCATGAGGCCTCCGATGTCTGAAGAACACTGTTCTGAAGTCCGGTTGCGACCGCACGGACCCACACCTTGTTGAACTTGAATTCGGGCATCCCGGAAATGGGATCCGTTGCCGCCTCGGTGAGGCGGTTGGCGCTTTCGAGTTCCGGAAAATGGAACGGCAGGAAGACGGTCTCGGGCCGGATCGCCGTGCTGAGCTCCGCCCGGCAGAACACCTCGCCGCGTTCATTGGCCACCGAGACAAACGCACCTTCGGTGATGCCCATGACAGCCGCGGCGGCGGGGTGGATCTGCAATCTCGCCTCGGGCTGGCTGGCCAACAGCTCGGACACCCGCCGGGTCTGCGCTCCGGACTGGTAGTGCTCCAGGAGGCGGCCGGTAATGAGGGTCATGGTTTTTGCGGCCGGGGCTGTGGCGTCCCCAACGGGGGGTCCGGCCGGCGTACGACGACGGCGGGGTGTCACCGGGGTCATGACCGCCTTGCCGCCGGCGTGGGCGAACGCGTCCAGGAACAGCCGGGGCGTGCCGGTGCTCCCCACGGGGTAGGGCCAGTAGGCGGCTTCGCCGCGGTCAAGCATGGCGTAGTCAATGCCGGAGTAGTCGGCGTGCCCGCCGGCCGAGGCCAGGCGCAGTTCTTCAAAGACTGTTTCCGGATCTTCGCTGTACGTGGACGGGGCCCCGAGCGCTTCTGCGAGCCGGGCCATGATCCACAGTTCGCTGCGTGCGCCCGCGGGCGGCTGCAGGGCCCGGCGGCGGCGGAGGACGCGTCCCTCCAGGTTGGTGAGCGTGCCTTCCTCTTCGGCCCACTGCAGGACCGGGAGGATGAGGTCGGCTTCGGCGGCCGTCTCGGACATAAAGAAGTCGCAGACCACCAGGAAGTCCAGGCTGCGGAGCCCGGCGATGACGGCATTTGCATCGGGGGAGGCCACCGCGATGTTGGAGGCGTGCACAAAAAGGCACCGGACGCCGCCGGGCTGTCCCAGCGACTTCAGCAACTGGACCGCGGGCAGTCCCGGCCCGGGAATGGTTTCCTCCGGGACGCCCCAGACGCCGGCCATGTGGGCGCGGGCGGCGGGGTCAGTGATCTTACGGTAGCCGGGGAGCTGGTCGGCCTTCTGGCCGTGCTCGCGCCCGCCCTGGCCGTTGCCCTGGCCGGTGAGGGTGCCGTAGCCGCTGCGGCGCGAGCCGGGCAGGCCCAGCAGGAGGCTGAGGTTGATCGCGGCGGTAGCGGTGTCCGTGCCGTCCACGTGCTGTTCCACACCGCGTCCGGTGAGGATGTAGCTGCCGCCCTTGCCCGCGCCGTCGGCGAGCCTGCGGGCGGTTTCGCGGATGAGCTCCGCGGGGACGCCGGTGAGGGACTGGACCCGTTCGGGCCAGAACGCGTTGACGCTGCGTACCACTGCCGCGTAGCCGGTGGTGCGTGCCGCAATGAATTCTTCGTCTGCCAGGCCCTCGTGGATGATCACGTGCGAGAGCCCCAGCAGGAGGGTGAGGTCCGTGCCCGGAAGGGGCTGGAGGTGGAGGCCGCCGCCGTCGGCCGTGAACTTTGCCGTGGCAGAACGGCGGGGATCCACCACGATCAGTCCGCCGGCGTCGCGGGCGCCCTGGAGGTGTTGCACAAACGGCGGCATGGTTTCTGCCACGTTGGAGCCGAGCATCATGATGGTGCTGGCGGCGTCCAGGTCTGCCAGCGGAAACGGGAGGCCGCGGTCCAGGCCGAAGGCGCGCATCCCGGCGGCCGCTGCGGAGGACATGCAGAAGCGGCCGTTGTAGTCGATGCGTGAGGTGCCCAGGGCCAGGCGGGCGAACTTGCCCAGCATGTAGGCCTTCTCGTTGGTGAGGCCACCGCCGCCGAAAACACCGACGGCGTCCTTGCCGTAGCGTGCCTGCGTGTCCTTCACGGCGGTGGTGACCAGCGCCAGGGCCTGGTCCCAGCCGATGGGGCGGTGGACGCCGTCGGCCCCCTTGAGCAGGGGTTCGGTGACCCGTCCAGGGTGGTTGAGGAGGGTGGCTGAGGTCCAGCCTTTGCGGCAGAGTCCGCCGCGGTTGGTGGGGAAGTCCCGTCCTTGGACGTCGAGGGGCGCTTCGAGGAGGGGGGCCTTCAGGGTGGCGTCCGCAGCGGCCAGCGCAGCGGATTCAGCCGGCACGGGGACTGACCCCGGCTCGGAAGCCGGGGTCAGTACCGCAGGGGTTGTGAGCGTCATGGCGCACTGCAGGGCGCAGTAAGGGCAGTGCGTGTCGGCGCTTTTGGTCATGTTAGACGTGTCCCATCGCGTTTCGGTTGGCGTTGCGGATGTAGAAGAACCAGCAGACCGCCAGCATTACTACGTAGGCTCCGACGAAACCGTAGAAGGCCGGGGTATAGGACCCGCTGGCCGTGTTGGAGGCGTTCAGCACCTGCGGGATAACGAAGCCGCCGTAGGCGCCGATGGCCGAGATCAGGCCGAGGGCCGATGACGCTAGCCGCTGGGTTTCCACCGTGCTGGCACCGGACTTAGCCGCCCGGCTGGACGTGGCGAAGATGATGGGGATCATCCGGTAGGTTGCGCCGTTGCCGAAGCCGCTGGCCGTGAAGAGCATCAGGAACAGGACCAGGAACAGCCAGAAGTTCTTCAGCGGCAGGGTCCAGATCATGGTCAGGGTGATGACGGCCATGGCGGTGAATGCTGCCACGGTCATCCGGGCGCCGCCCATGCGGTCAGCCATGCGTCCGCCGTAGGGGCGGGCCAGTGAACCGACCAGGGGGCCGAGGAAGGCCAGCGAGAGTGCCACGGTGCCGACTCCGATGGAGGAGAACGCCGGGAAGTAGTCCTTGATGAGCTTGGGGAACACGCCGGCGAAGCCGATGAACGAACCGAAGGTGCCGATGTACAGCAGCGCCATGATCCACAGGTGCGGTTCCTTCAGTGCCGCGACCGAGCCGGCCACGTCACCCTTGGCACTGGTGAGGTTGTCCATGTACTTCCAGGCACCGAAGGCGGCGATCAGAATGAACGGGATCCACATCCAGCCGGCCATCGGCAGGTTGACGCTGCCGACGGCGAGAAGGGTGATCGCAATCGGGACGGCGAGCTGTGCGACGGCGGCACCCATGTTGCCGCCGGCGGCGTTCAGGCCGAGGGCCCAGCCCTTCTCCCGTGCGGGGTAGAAGAAGGTGATGTTCGCCATGGAGCTGGCGAAGTTGCCGCCGCCGAAGCCAGCAAGTGCTGCCACGAGCAGCATGACACCGAACGGGGTTTCCGGATTGGAGACGCAGAGTCCCAGTCCGACGGCGGGAATCAGGAGCAGGAGCGCGGATACGATGGTCCAGTTCCGGCCGCCGAAGCGGGGAACCATAAACGTGTAGGGGATCCGGAGGGTGGCGCCTACCAGGCTGGGCATGGAGATCAGCCAGAAGATTTCCGAGGTGGTGAACGTGAAGCCGGCCGCCGGGAGCTGGACCACCACGATGGACCAGAGCTGCCAGACCACAAAGCCGAGGAACTCGGCGAAGATGGACCAGTTCAGGTTGCGGCGGGCGATGGCCCGGCCGGCGGACTCCCACTGCTCCTTGTTCTCGGCGTTCCAGTTGGCGATCCAGCGGCCAGGGCGGAATTCAAGGGCGGGGGCGTCGGTTGTACGCGTGGAGGGCTGCGCGCTGGCGGATGAGGACACGCCTCCGTGCAGCGGGTCGGTGTCTATGTCTACGGAATTGCCGGTGCCGGCATCTGCATTGCGGTCAACAGTCACGGTGGACCTCCTCATGGGGGATGTTGTTCTTCCACGGTAGAGAACGCGCGTTTCACGGACAGTCGCCGTTTGTTAACGGGCTGTGACATTTGCCTATCGGCAACCGACGGGGCGACGTGAGGAGAGTTAACGGACCGAAGGATGAGACATGTGCCACTAGTCCAGATGATGGACCTTTCGTCCATTGACTGGACGGCTGGAACTAGTATCGAACTCTAACTACTGTGCGCCGGGTCTTACCAGGCCCGGCCGGTTCTCAGGAAAGAGTTCCTATGTCATCCATACAAACCACCGTGGAGCCAGGATCCCCCAAGGCGGTGAACTCACGCGGCCGCGTGATTGTGGCCAGCCTGATCGGCACCACCGTTGAGTTCTACGATTTCTACGTCTACGCCACCGCCGCCGTACTGGTCTTCCCGTCACTGTTCTTCCCCAACCAGAACGAGACCACCCAGCTGCTCAGCTCCTTCGCTGTCTTCGGGGTGGCCTTCGTGGCCCGCCCGCTGGGATCCATCGTCTTTGGCCACTTCGGCGACAAGTTCGGCCGCAAGGGCACCCTGGTGGCCTCGCTGCTGACCATGGGCATCGCCACGTTCCTGATCGGCTGCCTGCCCACGGCGCTTGTCCCGGGCTGGCAATTCTGGGCCCCGGCACTGCTCGTTGTCATGCGCTTCGCACAGGGCCTCGCCCTCGGCGGCGAATGGAGCGGCGCGGCCCTGCTGGCCACCGAGAACGCTCCGGCCAACAAGCGCGCCATCTACGGCACGTTCCCGCAGCTGGGCGCGCCCATCGGCTTCATCATCGCCAATGTGATCTTCCTGGTGGCCAGTTACGCGCTGACCCCGGCCGACTTCCTGGCCTGGGGCTGGCGCGTGCCGTTCCTGCTCAGCGCCGTCATGGTGATCATCGGCCTGTACGTCCGCCTCAAGCTGATCGAAACGCCTGCCTTCACCAAGGTCCTCGAATCCAATGAGGTGGCGAAGCTGCCCCTGGCCCGGGTCTTCAAGACCAGCTGGCGTCCGCTCATCCTGGGCACGTTCATCATGCTCGCCACCTACGTGCTCTTCTACCTGATGACCACGTTCACGCTGACCTACGGCACCCGTCCGTCCACCCTGGATGCCGCCCGGGCTGCCGCCGAGAAGGCCGGCAAGCCGATGTCCGAGGCCGCCGCGGCAGCGTTTGTTCCCGGTCTGGGCTTCACCCGCAACGACTTCCTCTGGATGCTGATTGCCGGCGTTGTCTTCTTCGGCATCTTCACCCTGGTTTCCGGACCGCTGGCGGAGAAGTACGGCCGCCGCAAGATGCTGCTGGCCGTCACCGGCGGCATCTTCGTCTTCGGCCTCCTGTTCGTCCCGCTGTTCAGCGGCGGCTTCGTGGGCACCATGGCCCTGCTGGTCATCGGCTTCTCCCTGATGGGCCTCACATTCGGCCCCATGGGTGCGCTGCTGCCGGAACTGTTCCCCACCAATGTGCGGTACACGGGGTCCGCCGTCAGCTACAACGTGTCCAGCATCCTGGGTGCTGCCGTGGCTCCGTTCATCGCCGTCGCGCTCTGGGAGCTGGCCGACGGCAGCCCGGTCCTGGTGGGTGTCTACCTGACCGCGATGTCGGTACTGACGCTGATTGCGCTGTTCGTGAGCAAGGAAACCCGCGACCTGGACTACGAGAACAACGTAGCCTGACGCCCCGCCGTCGGGCGTTCCAGCCCGGTTGCTGACAGAAATGCCCGGCGTGTTCCCCGTTATTGCGGGGAGCGCGGCGGGCATTGCTGTGTCCTGGCGGGACTAACAGGAACGAACGACGGCGGCGCTCGCCACCCGTCCGCAGGCTCAGTTGGCGTAGCGGTCCACGAAGTTGCGGAGGATCTTCATGGGCTCTGTGGCGGTGTACGTCCGCGCGTCCGCCATGAGTTCCTCGGCGGACTCCGGCGGGAAGTATCCGGCATGCCGGTAGATATCGATCCGTGTGACCAGCCCCTCCGCGTCCAGTTCCGGGTGAAACTGTGTGGCGTACAGGTTCTGCTTGATGCGGAACATGTGGACGGGGCAGGCCCGGGAGGATGCCAGCAGCACCGCGTGGGAGGGCAGTCTGGTGCAAGCTTCCTTGTGCCCGGTGAAGGCAATGAAACGCCGTGGCATCCCGTGCAGGAGCGGATCCGCGAGCCCCGCCTCCGTCAGCTCGATTTCCACCCCGCCCAGCTGTTCTCCGAAGGTCCTGTCGATCACGGCGCCCTGATGCCGGCCCAGCGTCCCCACCCCGTAGCACGCGCCCAGGAACGGAAAATCCTGGGCCACGATCCGGTCCAGCAGCCCGGCCAGTTCCCGCTCCACCCGGTGCTGGGTTTCGCTCTTGTGGTCTGCCGGGTCGCTGGACGTGAAGGGACTGCCGCCCACAATCACCGCCGAGTAATCGGCCAGGTCCAGTTGCGGCAGGGGAGCGGCCTCAAGCCGGACACGCCTCAACTGCGAAGGGGCCAGCCCGCCATATCTCAGGTACGCCTCATACTCTTCCTCTGCGGCGGCGTCTTCAGCCCGGGAGGCGAGGAGGAGGAAAGGCTTCACACGCTAAGTGTGCCTTCCGCCCCAGCTCAACGCCAGAGGACGCAGCGAAACTGCGGGTTGGCGCGGGAACACAGCCCCGGCGCCGGAGCGACGTCAGTGGCTGGCAGGCTGCGCGAAGGATCGCCGGGACTGCGGCTGCGCGGCCGGGTCTGCGTGGCGGTGGACCAGCTTCCAGTAGCCTTCTTCGCGCCGGAAGATGCTGGTCACACGGAGCGCGAATTCCTCTGGCGCTGCGGCGCTCTCCAGCCGGGCACGGAAGTGTTCCGTTTCCACCAGGTAGGCCGTGTCGCGTGCGGTGTAGGACGTGATGGTGTCGAACCCCAGCATCTCGCCGTCCTGGAACTGCCGGGACGCCTGGTCCAGCCGGGCCTCCACCTGGGCCCAGCCACGTGCGATGCCGCCGAACGGGTTGGCCAGCGTGACGTCGTCGAGCCTCGAATACAGGTCCTTGACGGCACCGGGATTCCCGCGGGTGATTTCCGGAACCGCCAGGTGGTAGCGGTCTACTTCTTCTTCAAAACTGGGTGCGAGCATGGGGTGCCTCCGGCAGGGTCTAGTCTTCGATCGTGGCGATGACGGCGCCGGCCGAAACCGTCTCACCGGCCACTGCGCTGAGTCCGATGATGATGCCGGAACGGTGCGCGGTCAGGGGCTGTTCCATCTTCATCGCTTCGAGAACCACCACCAGGTCACCCTCGGACACAACGTCGCCGTTGGCCACGGCAACCTTGACGATGGTGCCCTGCATTGGGGAGGTCAGCGCGTCGCCGCCGGCGGCCGCAGCCGCTCCGCCCGAACGGAGGCGTTTCTTGGACTTGGACTTCGCGCCGGCGGCCGAACCCGCCCCGATCGCACCAAGTGAGGCCGGCAGGACAACCTCGAGGCGCTTGCCCCCCACTTCAACCACCACGCGCTGGCGTTCACCGGCGTCGCCACCGGCTTCAGCGGTTCCGTCCGGCGTCCAGGCGGGAATGTTGTTGACGAATTCGGTTTCAATCCAGCGGGTGTGGATGCTGAAAGGCCCTTCCGCGGGCGCAAAAGCGGGGTCCGAAACAACGGCGAGGTCGAACGGGATAACAGTGGGGATGCCCCCGACTACCATTTCCTCCAGGGCGCGCCGCGAACGCTGCAGGGCCTGGGCACGGGTGGCGCCGGTGACGATCAGCTTGGAGAGCATCGAGTCGAAGTTGCCGCTGATGACATCGCCCTCCTCCACGCCGGAATCAATCCGGATGCCGGGGCCTGTGGGGTTCTTCAGGGTGGTGATGGTGCCGGGGGCGGGCATGAAGTTGCGGCCCGGGTCCTCGCCGGTGATGCGGAATTCGAACGAGTGGCCACGGACCTCGGGGTCGCCGTAGCCGAGCTCCTCGCCGCGCGCCAGCCGGAACTGTTCGCGGACCAGGTCGATACCAGTGACCTCTTCGGAGACGCAGTGCTCCACCTGGAGGCGGGTGTTGACCTCGAGGAAGGAGATGGTGCCGTCCTGGCCCACCAGGAACTCGCAGGTCCCGGCGCCGAGGTAACCGGCTTCCTTCAGGATCGCCTTGGAGGATTCGTAGAGGCGGCGGTTCTGCTCTTCGGTGAGGAACGGGGCAGGTGCTTCTTCAACGAGCTTCTGGTTGCGGCGCTGCAGCGAGCAGTCACGCGTGGAGATGACCACGACGTTGCCGTGGGCGTCCGCGAGGCACTGCGTTTCGACGTGGCGTGGGGCGTCCAGGAAGCGTTCGATGAAGCACTCGCCGCGGCCGAAGGCTGCAGTGGCCTCACGGACGGCAGACTCGAAGAGCTCCGGGATTTCTTCGCGGGTGCGGGCCACCTTGATGCCGCGGCCGCCGCCGCCGAAGGCTGCCTTAATGGCCACGGGCAGGCCGAACTTGTCCACGAACTCGAGGATTTCCTCGGCGGACTGCACAGGATCGGCGGTGCCGGGGACCTGGGGTGCGCCCACTTTCTCCGCGATGTGGCGGGCCTGCACCTTGTCGCCGAGGGCCGAGATGGCCTCGGGGGACGGGCCGATCCAGGTGATGCCGGCCGCGATGACCTTGGCGGCGAACTCGGCGTTTTCAGCGAGGAAGCCGTACCCGGGGTGGATGCCGTCGGCACCGGACTGGCGGGCCACGTCAATGATCTTGTCCATCACCAGGTAGGACTCCGCGGCGGTGTTGCCGCCGAGGGAGTAGGCTTCGTCGGCCAGCCTGGCATGGAGCGCGTCGCGGTCCGGATCGGCATAGACAGCCACGGAGGCAATGCCCTCGTCGCGTGCCGCGCGGATGATGCGCACTGCGATTTCGCCTCGGTTTGCGATCAGCACCTTGGTGAGGTTCGACTGCACGGGACTAGCGGACTGCTCCAAATTTGCTGACAAGGCGTCTCCTTCTTTCCTTCAGGGAGCCTAGCGCGATTTTGTGGGTTCCGCCGATATTACTTGCGGTTTCCGCGTGTAAACCGGCGCGGCTTTGTAGGGAACCTACAATTGTTCGGAAAATCGCCGCAATTATTCGGCGGACCACAGGTCGGTGATGCGTACATTGGCGTGCCCGAGGAGACCGCGCAGCGTGGAGACTGACAGCCCGACGACGGCGTGCGGGTCCCCATCCACCTTCCGGATGAATGCCCCGCCCAGGCCGTCGATCGTAAACGAGCCGGCGCAGTGCAGCGGTTCGCCCGTGGCGATGTACGCGTCGATCTCTTCCGGATCCATCTCCGTGAAGTGGACCTCGGCGGAGGCGACAGCCCCGAGCGTGGCGCCGGATCCCGGTGCCGTCATGCCGCCGTCGGACGCTGCGTCGGTGCCTATTTCGGCGGGTTCGTCATCGGCTGCCGTCGCGCGGCAATCCACCAGCCAGTGCCCGGTGTGCAGGACACCGCTGTTGCCGCTCATCCGCAGCATCCGTTCGCGGGCGACGGCGGCCGTGTACGGTTTGCCGTGCGCCTCGCCGTCGAACTCGAAAACGGAGTCGCAGCCGATGACCAGCGCGCCCTCCGCTTCCGGCAATGCGGCCACTGCCTCGGCCTTGGCGCGGGCCAGCAGCAGCGCGGTATCGTGAGGATCCGTGACGCCGTAGCGGGCCTGGACCGCGTCCTCGTCCACGTCGGAGACCAGCACCGAGTGCCGGATACCGGCGTCGGCCAGGAGCTTGGTACGGGCGGGGGACTGGGAGGCGAGGATGAGGCGGGTCACCGTTCCAGCCTAGTGGACGGGCTCGGTCAGCTTCTGCGGCTCGTTTTCGCGGCGTTCCAGCCGGGCGCCCTCCACGTCCACGTCCGGCAGGATCCGGTCCAGCCACTTGGGCAGCCACCAGGTCTTTTCGCCCAGCAGGTACATGACGGCCGGCACGATGGTCATGCGGACCACAAACGCATCCAGCAGCACACCGAACGCCATGGCGAAGCCCAGCGGGCGGACCATGGTCAGGTGGCTGAAGATGAAGCCGGCGAACACACTGACCATGATGATCGCGGCGGCGGTCACCACGGCACCTGCATGGCTGAAGCCGATGCGTACGGCCTTTTTGGCCGGGGCGCCATGCATATAGGACTCACGCATGCCGAACGCGATGAATACCTGGTAGTCCATCGCCAGGCCGAACAGCACACCGATCAGGATGATCGGCAGGAAGCTCAGCACCGCGCCGGGGTTGGCCACGTCGAACACGCCGCCCAGCCAGCCCCACTGGTAGACGGCCACCACCAGGCCGAATGCGGCGGCCAGGGACAGCAGGAAACCGCCGGTTGCCAGGAGGGGAACCACAATGGAGCGGAACACCAGCAGCAGCAGGATGAGGGAGAGTCCGACGACGATCGCCAGGTACGGCGGCAGGGCGTCACCGAGTTTTGTGGAGACGTCGATGTTGCCGGCGGTCTGCCCGGTCAGGCCGATAGTGACGCCCGTCTCGGCCTGGATCTGGGTGCCGCGTTCGCGGAGTTCGCTCACCACCTGCACCGTGCCGGCCTTGGCGGGCCCCTCTTCCGGGATGACCTGGAACACGGCGGTGCGGCGGTCTTCACTCAGTGCCACCGGCACTGTTGCCACCACGTTGTCCACGCCCCGGATCAGGTCCGCGACGTCATACTGCAGTTCCTGGGCCCGGGCTTCGTCCAGGCCGGCCGGGAACTCGCCCACCACCACGATGGGGCCGGTGACGCCTTGGCCGAAGCTGCGGGCGGTGACGTCATAGGCCTGGTAGGCCTCGGAGTCCACCGGTTCGGAGCCTCCGTCGGGCAGCGCGAGCTGGAGCTGCGCAGCAGGCAGGGCGAGCGTCCCGAGCAGGAGTACGCCGGCGACGAGTGCCACGACGGGGTGCCTGGTGACGAGGCCGCCCCAGCCCCGGGTGCTCTTTTCCTCATCCCTGGCCTGGTCGGCAACCTCGTGGCCGGCCGCGGCATTGTGGGCCTTGGCCTTCGCCCAGGACCGCCGGGAGATGATGCGCCGGCCGATCAGGGACAGCAGGGCGGGGGTCAGGGTGAGCGCCACCAGGACGGCCACTGCGACGGTGCCGGCAGCTGCGAGGCCCATCACGCTCAGGAACGGCAGCCCGGGCACCACCAGGGCGGCCAGGGCAATGATGACCGTCAGGCCGGCAAAAAGCACGGCATTGCCCGAAGTTCCGGTGGCGCGTGCCACGGATTCCTCGGGGTCCATGCCTGCCAGCAGCTGGGTCCGGTGCCGGTTGACGATGAACAGGGAGTAGTCAATCCCCACGGCGAGGCCAAGCATCAGCGCGAGCATCGGGGAGATGGAGCTCATCTCGAAGGCGCCGGACAGGGCGAACGTGATGCCCACCCCGACACCGACCCCGATGACGGCCATCAGCAGCGGCAGGCCCGCGGCAATGAGCGTCCCCAGCATCAGGATCAGGACCAGGGCCGCCACACCGATGCCGATGATTTCGGCCGTGCCGAAGAGTTCCGAAATGTCTTCCGTGATTTCCTTGCTCGCCAGTGCCGTCACGCCCACGGACGAAGTCTCATGCGCGATGTCCTGGACCTGCTGGCGCACCGCCGGGGTGAGGGCGTTGATGGAGGTGTTGAACTGCACCTGTGCCACGGCAGCCTGGCCGTCCGCCGAGACAAACCGGATCCCGCCCGAAGCTTCCGCCTGCCGCTTGCCCAGGTCGAGCTTGGCCTTTGCGGCCTCCCATTCCTGGGTTCCGGCCTCGAGCTGCGCCTGGCCCTTGGCCAGGGCGGCCTTCTGTGCTCCGAGCCGGGCCTCGATCATGGCTGCGGTGGCGCCGCCGGCGGCCATCTGCTGCTCCGCTGCGTTCAGCTGCGCGGTGCCGGCGTCGAGCTCGGCGCGTGAGGCATCCAGGCGGGCCTGGCCCGCGGCAAGCTGCTGCTCGCCGGCGGCGATGGCCTGCCCGGCCTGGTCCAGCCGGGCCTGCGTGGCGAAGGGATCCACCGTGGCCTTGACGTCAGGCAGGTCACCAAGCTTGGTCAGGGCAGACGTGACGGCGGCGCGGCTCCCGTCTGTAAAGCCGCCTTCCGGGGCTTCAAAGACGATGGTCGCAGAGCCGCCCGATGCTGCCGGCAGTTCCTGCTTCAGCTTGTCCGCGATCCGCTGCGTCTCGGTGCCCGGAATCTGGAAGTTGTTGGACAGCGTGCCGTGGAAGGCGGCTGCAGAGCCGCCGACGGCCACCAGCGCAGCTAGCCAGAGCGATATGACCAGCCAGCGGTGGCGGTAGGAGAACTTGCCGAGGCGGTAGAGCAGCAGGGCCATGTCAGAGCCGTTCTTTGTTGAGGTGGGTAGTGGCGGTTGTGGACGTCGAGGAGGGGCCGGCTGCCGGAACCGGGCTGCCGAAACCGGAGCCGAGGTGGCCCATGGCGTCAATGAGCAGTTGCCGCAGGACAGCAAGTGATGCGGGGGAGAGATCGGCGCCGCATCGGGCGAACCATACGTCCATGGCCGCCTTCCCGCAGGAGATGACGGAGCCTGCGAGGGCGCGAAGGTACAGTTCGTCGACGACGGCGCCCGGGGTTCCGGCGAAGCGCTCCCGGGCCGCGGTGATGATCTCTTCGGTGCAGTGGTCCCACGCCTCAAGTTCGGACCGGGAGAGGACCGCGTTGTCCTGGGTGAGGGTGAAGAGCTCAGCCAGCGGCGCCACCGTCATGGGGTCGGCCAGCTGCATCAGGGCCGCACGCGCCGATTCGAGGATGGGCTCGTCGGCGGGCCTCTGCCGGAACTGCTGAAGGGCGTTGTCCAGGAACCCGTGCGTCATGGAGGCCAGCGCGGCCTCGGTGCTGCTGAAGTAGTTGAAGAAGGTGCGGCGCGAGATCCCGGCAGATTCGGCGATGTCCTCCACCGTGAAATTCCCGGGTCCGTGGGCGCGCAGCAGGGTCAATGCGGCATCGGTGATGGCCTGGCGCGTGGCGGCTTTGTTCAGCTCACGGCGCGAGAGAAATTCCGGCATGAAGTTACACTACGTGCAAGTTTGCACACCGCGCAAGTTGATTCACAGGAAGATGAAAGGTTCCCGACAGCTGAGCCTGAACCTGCCGCCGAAGACTGGAAGAGTCCCGTCTGGGACATCTTCACCAGCCGTCACCGGACGGCAGATCCAGGAGACAAGAATGGTAAGCACAAAGAGAATTGCCCTTGGCCTCACGGCCACCGCGCTGGCCCTTGGCGCCGGGATCGGCGTCGCCGGCATGGCGTCCGCAACCACGACGCCGACGCCCACCCCCAGCGCCAGCTCAAGCGCGTCAGCCGACGGGAGCACCGGCACTGCCCCAGCTGAAGGGAAGGGCATGCGGGGCGGCCATGGCCACGGCGGCTTCCGCGGCGTGGACGCAGCCGCACTCGCTACCAAGCTCGGGGTGGACGAGGCCAAGGTGACGGATGCGCTGAAGGCATTCCGTGACGCCAATAAGCCCACCACCCCGCCGGCTGAAGGAACCAGGCCGGACCCCGCAGCGAAGCAGGCCGAGCTCGCGAAGTCCCTCGCGGCCACGCTCGGCATCGACGAGGCCAAGGTCACCGCGGCGCTTGAAGAGCTGCGCGCCGCCGAACAGGCAGATCGCGCCGCGGCTCTGAAGACGCGCCTGGACCAGGCCGTCACAGACGGCAAGCTGACCCAGGCCGAGGCCGACGCCGTGACAAAGGCCGTTCAGAACGGAGTCATCGGAGGTGGCGGCCGCTAGCGAAAGGCTGGGCTGAGCGACACGCAGCACAGAACAGGAGAAGCCCCCGGGAGCATTTCCCGGGGACTTCTCCTGTTTGCTGTTCGAGCTGTGCGTCAGGCCTTCGCGTCGGCCAGTTCGCGTCCGACTTCCGGAGAGTCAGTACCTCCGGCGACGGCGGAAGGATCCGCAGCGGAGGAGTCGGCGTCGTCGTCCACAAACGGTGTGCCGTTGCGGGGCGCGTTGTAGAGCGCCTCGTCGAGAATGCCTTGCCGCTTGGCCACGATGGTGGGGACCAGCGACTGGCCCGCGACGTTAACCGCGGTGCGGCCCATGTCCAGGATGGGATCGATCGCCAGCAGGAGTCCGACGCCGGCCAGGGGCAGCCCCAGCGTGGAGAGCGTCAGGGTGAGCATTACGACTGCGCCGGTGGTGCCGGCCGTTGCGGCGGAACCGAGGACCGAGACGAGGGCGATGAGCAGGTACTGGCTGGCGTCCAGCTGGACGCCGAAGAACTGGGCCACAAAGATGGCGGAGATCGCGGGGTAGATCGCCGCGCAGCCGTCCATTTTCGTGGTGGCGCCCAGGGGCACGGCGAAGGAAGCGTAGGCGCGGGGAACACCCAGGCTGCGCTCGGTGACGCGCTGGGTCAGCGGCAGGGTTCCGATCGAGGACCGGGACACAAACGCGAGCTGCACGGCGGGCCATACCCCGGAGAAGTACTGCTTCACGGACAGGCCGTGCGAGCGGATCAGCGTCGGGTAAACAACAAACAGCACCAGGGCCAGGCCCACATAGATGGCGAACGTGAACTTGCCGAGCGCACCGATGGTGTCCCAGCCGTACACGGCCGCGGCGTTGCCGATCAGGCCCACAGTGCCGAGCGGGGCGATGCGGATGATCCACCACAGGACCTTCTGGATGACGGCCAGCGCCGAAGCGTTGAGGTTCAGGAACGGCTCGGCAGCCTTGCCGACCTTGAGGGCGGCGACGCCGACGGCGATGGCAATCACCAGGATCTGGAGCACGTTGAAGCTGACGGAGGTGCTGACCGTGGTGGCGGCGTTGGCGCTTTCAGTCACGGTGGAGCTGGCGCCGATGCCGAGGAAGTTCTTGGGGAACAGCCCGATCAGGAAGGACCACCAGTCACCGGACTTGCCGGCGTACTTGGCCTCCTGGGTGATGCCGGTGTTGGCGCCGGGCTGCAGGAGCACGCCGAGGCCGATGCCGATCACCACGGCGATCAGGGACGTGATGGCGAACCACAGCAGGGTGTTCCAGGCCAGCTTGGCGGCGTTGGAGACCTGGCGCAGGTTCGAGATGGAGCTCACCACGGCCGTGAAGATCAGCGGAACCACCGCGGTCTGCAGCAGTGAAACGTAGCTGGAGCCGATGGTCTGCAACGTGGCGCCGAGGCCGTTGGGGGCCGCCTTGGTGCTGCCCGTGTACTTGGCCAGCAGGCCGAGGCCCAGGCCCACAATGAGGGCGGCAATGATCTGGAAACCGAACGAGCCGGCCCACTTGGGCAGCTGGAAGCCGGTCTTTCCTGCGGATTCGGGGGTGCGGGTTTGAGTGCTCACCAGAACACGCTAGGCCCGGGTTTCATATCACGGCGAACAGATGTTGAGAAATATTACGCCGCCACCCGGGCCCTGGCGGCGCACAATCCCCGCAAATCCGGCGCCAATCAAGGCAATTGTGAAGTTATTCCCAGCGGCCATGTGCCAAAAGTCACCCCCTAAGAGGCGCCGAGGATGTGGCCCCTCAGGGCCGCACCCGGGGGACCTAGGAGAGTAGCGCCCGCCGGAGGGCGTCGAGGCCTACGGAGCCGATGTTCAGCGCTCGTGTGTGGAAGGCCTTGAGGTCGAAGCCGGGCCGGGTTTCGAGGTCGGCCCGGATCTGTTCCCAGAGGCGCTGTCCCACTTTGTAGGACGGGGCCTGGCCGGGCCAGCCGAGGTAGCGGGTGAATTCGAAGTTGAGCTGGCCTTCGCTGATGGGCAGGTTTGCCTTGAGGAAGTCGTAGCCCGCCTCCGGGGTCCATGTTCCGCTGCCCCAGCGTTCGGGAATCTCGAGTTCCAGGTGGACGCCGATGTCGAACACCACGCGGGCCGCCCGCATCCGCTGCATGTCCAGCATGCCCATGTGGTCGCCGGGATCGGCCAGGTAGCCGAGTTCCTGCATCAGCTTTTCGGCGTATAGGGCCCAGCCCTCGCCGTGGCCGGAGGTCCAGCAGATGTTCCGCCGCCACTTGTTCAGGAGTTCCCGCCGGTAGGTGGCGGTGGCCACCTGCAGGTGGTGGCCGGGGACGCCTTCGTGGAAGACCGTGGTAGTTTCGGCCCACGTGGTGAAGGTGTCTTCGCCGGCCGGAACCGACCACCACATCCGGCCCGGGCGTGAGAAGTCATCAGACGGGCCGGTGTAGTAGATGCCGCCCTCGTCGGTCGGGGCGATCAGGCATTCCAGCCTCTTCATCACGTCAGGGATGTCGAAGTGCACGCCGGCAAGCTCGGCAACGGCCTTGTCCGAGAGTTCCTGCATCCACGCCTTTAGCGCGTCGGTGCCCTTGAGTTGGCGTGCGGGATCGTTGTTGAGGACGTCCTTGGCCTCCTCGATGCTCGCCCCGGGCTTGATGGCGGACGCGACTTTTTCCTGCTCGGCGATGAGCCGGTCCAGTTCCTGGACTCCCCATGCGTAGGTCTCTTCGAGGTCGACGGCGGCGCCCAGGAAGGAGCGCGAGGCCAGTGCGTAGCGTTCCCGGCCGACGGCGTCCTGCTGCGGGGCGGCAGGCAGCAGTTCGGTGCGGAGGAACTCCCCGAGCTCCCGGTAGGCACCCCGGGCGGCGGCAGCGCCGGCGTCGAGCTTTCCCTGCGTTTCGCCCGGCAGGGAACCGTCGGCAGTCCGGGCGCCGGCGGCGAGCCTGGCGAAGAAGCCGTCTTCGGCGGCGTATTTGGTGGTCTGCTCGATGACGATGGAGACTTGGCGTTCTGCCGCGACCTTGCCCGCGTCCCGGGCGTGGCGCAGGGATTCGGTGTAGCCGTGGAGAGCGCCGGGGACGTTCAGGGCGCGGCCGGCGATGTGTTCCCAGTGCTCAGCGGTTTCGGTGGGCATCAGATCAAAAATGGCCCGGATGTCCTGCGCGGGCGAGGCGATGTTGTTCAGCTCCGCCTCGTCCCAGCCTGATTCATGGATTTCCAGCTGGAGGCCCAGTCGTTCCCGCATGGCGTCGAGGGTGACGGCGTCAACGTCGTCCTGCGGCATCAGGCCGTCCAGCGCAGCAAGGGTCTTTCGGGCTTCCGCTGCAAAGCCGGCGATGCCGGCCGGGGAGTAATCCGGGTACTCGGTCTCGTGCCCCGGCAGCCCCAGCGTGGTGGCAAGCGCCGGGTTCAGGCGGATAAGTGTGTCGGTGTAGTCGTCCGCCACGGCATCGATGGCGGAGTGCGGACGGGCGGCGGGGGCGGCTTCGGTAGTCACCCCACGAGCCTAACCCCGGCTCCGCCTCCACGCGCCGGGACCCGGCGTCGGGGCGAGCCGCAGCTGCTGGCGGCGCACCCATTCGCGGGTGGTGGGCTTCCCGTCGGCCGCGGCGTCTGCGCTGCCCAGGGAAAGCACGACGGCCGTCAGCGCCGCGAGCTCCTCGGCTGACGGTTGCCCTTTGACCACAGAAAGCACGGGGGCGTCGGCGGGCGCATTGGTTTCGCTCCCCAGCCGCTCCCTAACCTCGCGAGCTCGGTCAGGGAACCCGGCGGCCGTGGCCCCAGGCTCAACCAACGGGGCTCCGACCGGCGAATCTTTCGCGATCACAGCGGGATGTTCCCGTGCTTCTTGGTGGGCAGGCTCGCCCGCTTGTCGCGGAGGGCGCGGAGGCCCCTGATGATCTGGCCCCGGGTATCGGACGGTACGATGACCGCGTCCACATAGCCCAGCTGGGCGGCCTGGTAGGGGTTCAGCAACTCTTCTTCGTACTGGCGGATGACCTCGGCGCGCCGGGCCTCAACGTCCCCGCCGGCCTCGGCAACGGCGGCCAGGTCGCGGCGGTACAGGATGTTGACGGCGCCCTGGGCACCCATCACGCCGATCTGCGCCGTGGGCCACGCCAGGTTCAGATCCGCGCCGAGCTTCTTGGAGCCCATCACGATGTACGCGCCGCCGTAAGCCTTGCGGGTGATGACCGTCAGCTTGGGGACGGTGGCCTCGGCGTAAGCGTACAGCAGCTTGGCGCCGCGGCGGATGATGCCCTGGAACTCCTGGTCCTTGCCGGGCAGGAACCCGGGCACATCCACCAGGGTGATGATGGGGACGTTGAAGGCGTCACAGTTCCGGACGAAGCGGGCAGCCTTCTCAGAGGCTGCAATGTCCAGCGTGCCGGCGAACTGCAGCGGCTGGTTGGCCACGATCCCCACGGTGTGTCCCTCCACCCGGCCGTAGCCGATGATGACGTTGGGGGCATACAGGGACTGCATCTCCAGGAAGTGTGCGTCGTCAACTATCTGCTCGATGACTGTGCGCATGTCGTACGGCTGGTTGGCTGAATCGGGGACGAGTGTGTCCAGGGCGAGGTCGTCGTCGTTGATCTCCAGCTCCTGCTGGTGCTCCAGCACCGGGGCCTCGGAGAGGTTGTTGGACGGCAGGAAGTCCAGCAGTTCGCGGACGAACTCGATGGCGTCGGCTTCGTCGGAGGCGAGGTACGTGGCGGTGCCCGTGTTGGCATTGTGCTGGCGGGCGCCGCCGAGGGTTTCCATGTCCACGTCTTCGCCCGTGACCGTTTTGATGACGTCCGGTCCCGTGATGAACATGTGCGAGGTCTTGTCCACCATCACCACGTAGTCCGTGAGGGCGGGGGAGTAGGCCGCGCCGCCGGCGGACGGTCCCATGATGAGCGAGATCTGCGGGACGACGCCGGAAGCGTGGACGTTATTCCGGAAGATGTCGGCAAACATGGCCAGGGAGGCCACACCTTCCTGGATGCGGGCACCGCCGCCGTCGAGGATGCCCACCACGGGGCAGCCGTTGCGCAGGGCGAATTCCTGGACCTTGACGATCTTCTCGCCGTTGACCTGGCTCAACGATCCGCCGTAGACCGAGAAGTCCTGGCTGTAGACGGCAACGGGGCGCCCGTCCACGGTGCCGTAGCCCGAGACCAGCCCGTCGCCGAGCGGCTTCTTCTTTTCCATGCCGAAGGCGGTGGAGCGGTGCACGGCCAGCGCGTCAAGCTCCACAAACGAGCCTTCGTCCAGCAGCAGGTCCACGCGCTCGCGGGCGGTGTTCTTGCCCCGGGCGTGCTGCTTCTCGATGGCTTCGGGGCCGGAGGGTTGTTCTGCACGGGCCTGGCGGTCGCGGAAGTCGGCGATCTTTCCCGCTGTCGTTGTCAGATCGTGGCTCATCAAGTGTCTCCGGCTCTGTAGCAGATTGGTGCTGTAACAATGTGGTGCTGCGTGCGGTGGTATCTGGCAGGTCAGGTGCGGGATTTAAGTAGATTCCACACAAAAGACGAACCCTGCTGGCTAGTCTAATGACGCATCTGCGTGGGACGACTGTAGAAAACCTACAATTTTCCGCACTTTCCAGCGGCCAGTCCTATGTTACTCGCCAGTAACATACCTCCGCTACAGTGGAGCCATGACTTCCAGCAACGACGCACGGCCCATTGCCGCAGGGCCCTACCAGGCCACCGGGTCCCTTCGGGGCCGCACCATTCTGATGTCCGGCGGCAGCCGCGGCATCGGGCTGGCCATTGCCACCCGGGCGGCACAGGACGGCGCCAATATTGTCCTGATGGCCAAGACCGGCCAGCCCCACGCCAAGCTGGCAGGTACCGTCTTCAGCGCCGCCGAGCAGGTGGAGGCCGCAGGGGGCCACGCACTGGCAATCGTCGGTGACGTGCGCAGCGACGAAGACGTCGCAGGAGCCGTGGCGGCCGCCGTCGGACGCTTCGGCGGGATCGACATCGTGCTCAACAATGCATCCGCGATCGATCTCTCCACCACCGACGACGTGGACATGAAACGCTACGACCTGATGCAGGACATCAATGTCCGCGGCACGTTCCTGCTGTCCAAGCTGTCTCTGCCCGCCCTCCGCAAATCGGCCCACGCCCACATCCTGACGCTGTCGCCGCCCCTGAACCTGGACCCCCACTGGGCAGGCAGGCACCTGGCCTACACCATGGCCAAATACGGGATGAGCCTCACCACGCTCGGCCTTGCCGAAGAACTCAAGCCCGACGGAATCAACGTCAACTCGCTCTGGCCCTGCACTCTCATCGATACAGCGGCCATCCGGAACATGCCCGGCGGCCAGGAGATCGTCCAGGCCGCGCGCGGACCACAGATCATGGCGGACGCAGCCCACGCCGTCCTGACCGGCAGCAACCTGGCCGGCGCCGGGGCACCCAGCGGCAACTTCTATACGGACGAACAGGTGCTCCGCGCGGCGGGTGTCACCGACTTCCGTCCGTACAGCCTCGGGGCCGCGGAGGATCGCCTGGTTCCGGACATATTCCTCTGACCCGCGGGTTCCAGTCATGTGGCTGGGGGAACAGCCAGCGGCGGCGCCTGAGTCGATAGGATTCAACCATGGATGACTCACACACCCCAGGAAATCCGTTGGATCGTGGAGCCTTGGCGGACCAGGATTTCCTGGCGGCCACCGGCATCGCCAAGCTGGTGGTGGTGGACTCCACCGGTTCCACCAACGCGGACCTCCTGCGCTCGGTAACGGTTGAGCCAAGGGAGTGGCCGGACCTGTCGGTGCTGACGGCCGAGTACCAGACCGCTGCCCGCGGACGCCTGGACCGGCGGTGGGAAGCGCCGCCGCTGAGCTCCGTGTCGGTGTCCCTGGTCCTGCGGCCCGCCAATGCCGAGGGCAGGCCCCTGCCCACGCACACGTATTCGTGGCTGTCACTGCTGGGCGCGCTGGCGCTGCGGCAGACGCTTCTTGAGACCGCGGGCCTTCCGGCCGAGCTCAAGTGGCCCAATGACGTCCTGGTCCGTGGCCGCAAGATCGCCGGGATCCTGGCCCAGCTGGGGCCCATGGGGGACGGTTCTGTTCCTCCCGTTATTTTGGGGACCGGCCTGAACGTGACTTTGACCGCGTCCGAACTCCCGGTACCCACAGCGACGTCGGTTGCCCTGGAGGAACCGCTGACCGTTGATCGGACCGTGCTGCTCAAGAGCTACCTCGCCCATTTCGCCGTGCTCTACCGCAGCTTCTGCAATGCCGACGGCGACCCCGCCGCCGGGATTGCCGGCGGCCCTTCGCTCCACAAACGGGTGGAGTCCGCCATGGTGACGCTGGGCAAGCAAGTACGCGCGCAGCTGCCCGGTGACCACGAGATCATCGGGCATGCTTCGAGGCTGGATGAGTACGGCTCACTGCTGGTGGTGGACAAGGACCGCCGCGAGCATGTGGTCACCGCCGGCGATGTTGTCCACCTGCGCCCGTGGACCCCGCCGGGCCAGGGCGCTGAAAGCGGATATGCGTAAAGGCCTCGTGCCGGGCGAACAGGTCATTACGGTCACCCGCCCGCAGCCGAGGACGCTGGCCGGCCCGGCCGCAGCCTTCATTGCGGCACCGGCCGCTGCAGCATTTGCCAGTGCCTGGACCGTGCGGGGCGAGGCTACCCGGCTGATGCCGGTGGCTTCTGCTGGCTGGACACCATGGATCGTCCTTGCATGCGTCCTGGCCGCTGCGTGGATATGGTTGGCATATTGCCTGCCTCGGCTGCTGCGGTGGCAGGCAACCCGGTACATCCTCACGAGCCGGCGGATTGTTGCCCGCTACGGCATGGTGCGGCGCCGGGACGAGCAGGTCAACCTCGCGTCCATCCGCAACGTGACAGTCCACCAGTCGGTGCTGCAGCGCATATTGCGCTCCGGGAATATATCCTTGGAAACCGGGTACCAGGGTGTGGTGAACATCCAGGACGTTCCGGAAGCAGTGCGGTTCCGGGACTTCGTGCTGGATGCGATTGACGAACTGCCTGCGGGCGGGGACCCGGGGACTGATGAGATATCGGATGACACCGACGAAGCGTTGCCGTGGGAGTTGAGAGAAGGTGGAGACGATGAACGATGAGGACCAGCGGGACGAAGCGGACCTGCCGGCTCCCGCCGTGCCCGAAACCGCCCATCCGGCGACAGGCACACTCTCCCCGGAACGAGTGGCCGCCAAGGCTCTCGAGACTCGGCTGTTGGGCGGCGAACGGAAGCTGCGGCGCCGTGAGGTGGCCGCCGGGGCAGGGCTGTCCCTCCTTTCGGCCCGGAAGCTGTGGCGTGCCCTCGGCTTCCCGAACTTCGGCGACGACGACGTCGCCTTCACCGAACGGGACCAGGCTGCGCTGTCCACCGTGGTTGACCTGGTCCGCACCGGGGTGCTGACCGAAGAGGCCGCCATCTCCGTGACCCGGTCCATCGGACAGATGACCGACCGCATGGTGGTCTGGCAGATCGAGGCCCTGGTGGAGGACATGGTCCACGAGCAGGGCGTCACGGACGCTGTGGCCCGCAAGCGCCTGGTGAAGGAACTGCCCTCCCTGCTGGATGCGCTGGAGGAGATGCTGGTCTATTCGTGGCGGCGGCAGCTCAATGCCGGCGTGCAACGCCTGGCCGTGCGCGCCGAAGCCGGCCTGCAGGCCAGCGAAGAAGGCCGCGACGGCGACGAAGACGATGCCCCGCTGCCGCTGGCCCGCGCCGTCGGCTTTGCTGACCTCGTTTCGTATACGAGTCTCTCCCGCCGGATGAATGAAAAGACCCTCGCCCGGCTGGTCCAGCGCTTTGAGAACAAATGCGCAGAGATCATTTCCGTTGGCGGCGGACGGCTGGTCAAGACGGTAGGCGACGAAGTCCTGTATATCGCGGAAACTCCGGCTGCCGGAGCCGAGATCTCGCTGGCCCTTGCACAGGCGTTCACCGAAGACGAGATCCTGCCGGAAGCGCGGGTGGCGATGGTCTGGGGCAGGATCCTGTCCCGGCTGGGGGACATCTACGGCCCCACGGTCAACCTCGCCGCCCGGCTCACCACGTTGGCGGATCCGGGAACGGTCCTGATCGACTCCATGACCGCTTCCGCGCTGGACCAGGACAAGCGCTTCATTCTCGTCCCGCAGCCTGCTGAAAATGTCCGCGGGTTCGGCGAAATCCATCCCGTGCTCCTGGCGCGCGGTCAAGGCGAAGGCCTGGTCCTCGACTGACCGCTTACCGTCGCCGGCCATGACCTCCGGGTTTATCCAGTTGTTGGCGTATCACGCTATAGTCGACCGTGGGGGCGGCCTGATCCCCAACGCTAGGGGAGCGCTCCCCATCGCGGCAACCGCCATGCTTCGGTAGGCTGACGCGGGGAACAGAGAGCCCGGTATCGGGTCTTTGGAGGGGCCGCACTGGGGGCCGCGACACAATTGAGGGATTAGTAACGCTGTGACATCACTGCTGGGGAAGTCCGGTCTCAAGAAGCGCCACAACAAGATCGTCACGGGTTCGGCCTTTGCCGCGGCCGGCGCCGTGTTGGTCGCCGGTGCGATCATCTATCCGGGGTTCAAGACCACCGAGGTGGAGTTGAACGACGGCGGCGTGTGGGTGGTCTCCAAGTCCAAGAATGCCGTGGGTCGGCTGAATTATCCCTCGCGTGTGCTGGATGGTGCGGTGACGCCGGCGAGTACCACTTTCGATATTCTCCAGAACGCCGGGGATGTGTTTGTCGATGATGCGACGGGTTCGACGTTGAACCAGGTCTCTCCTGCGAACATGCGACTCGGCGGGGACAAACAGCTGCCGGGCTCGGCCGACGTGAGCTTCGGTGCCAGCGTGATCTCAGTGACGGACGCCGCATCGGGGAAGGTCTGGGCGGTGTCGCCGTCCACGGTAAATGGTTTTGACCAGGAAGCCTCCGAACCGGTGATGGTTGGCTCCGAAGGCCTGGTCTCCGCGGTCGGTACCGATGACCGGATCTACAGCGCCGATCCCAAGTCGGGCGCGGTGACTGTCACGCAGGTGGACGCGAACGGCGAAGTGGTGTCCACCGCTTCCAGTACCTGGGGTGAGCTTAAGGGAGCAGGGGACCTGCAGATCACGGTGGTGGGGGACAAGCCGGTGGTGCTGGATGCTGCTGCAGGGAAGCTGTTCCTGCCGGGCGGTAAGCGTCTGCAGTTGGAGAATGCGCGGGACGCGAAGCTGCAGCAGGGCGGTCCGGCGAGTGATTTTGTGGCGGTTTCGACGCAGAAGGCGTTGTTGAAGCAGCCGCTGGACGGGTCCACGGCGAAGACTGTCACCTTTGATGGCGAGGGTGTGCCGGCGGCTCCGGTGCAGTTGGCCGGTTGTGTGCATGCTGCCTGGTCCGGGGCGAACAAGTATGTCCGGGACTGTGTCAATGATGCTGATGATAAGAACGTTGACGTGCCCAAGGCGAGTGCGTCGCCGTCGTACGTTTTCCGGGTGAACCGGGACCTGGTGGTCCTGAACGATGTGAATTCGGGGAATGTGTGGCTGGTGAACCAGAACATGCAGCTCGTGAACAACTGGGACGACGTTGTTCCTCCGAAGAACGAATCCGATGAGCAGGACCAGGAATCGGCGGACAACAACACCATCAACGTCCTGCCGGACCGCACCAAACCGAACCGGCCGCCGGAAACCAAACCGGACACCCTGGGTGTTCGTCCCGGGCGGACCACCATCCTCAGCGTCCTGGACAACGATTCCGATCCTGACGGCGACGTCCTGACCGCCGCCGTCGGCGATTCCGGGCCCAAAGCCGGAACGCTGGAAAGCATCTACGGCGGCACCGCGTTCCAGATTTCCGTTCCCGCGGACGCCAGGCCCGGTGCCGAGACGTTCAGCTACAACGCCGCGGACGGCCGGGGACTCTCAGCCGGCGGACAGGTCACGCTCAACGTGGTGGGAGCCGATGAAAACAAGCCGCCCGCATTCAAGCGCGGCGGAGACTCCACCACCATGCTGGTGGAACAAGGCAAAACCGTCAGCCAGAACATCCTCACCGACTGGGTGGATCCCGACGGCGACGACCTCGTCCTCATGGACGCCAAGGCAGACAACGACCAGGACCAGGTCAAGGTCCGGCGTGACGGACTGCTCACCTTCCAGGACTCCGGAGCCACCGCCGGCAAGAAAAACGTGGAAGTCACCATCTGGGACGGCCGGGCAACGGTCACCGGAAAAGTCGTGGTGAACGTCCAGCCCCCGGGCGCCCTGGCGCCGGTGGTCAACGCCGATCACGTCACTGCCGTGGTGGGCCAGGACCTGGTTATCGCGCCCCTGAAAAACGACGTCGATCCCAACGGCGGCGCCCTCCGCCTCGCGCAGGTGGAGGCCAACGGTCCTGCCGAACTGGGCCCCGTCACCGACGGCGGTACCTTCACGTTCCGCAGCACCACTCCCGGTCCCGTCTACCTGACCTATATCGCCAGCAACGGCCCGCAGAGCAGCCAGGGCCTGATCCGGGTTGATGTGGAATCCGGCAAGGACGCCGGTGACCCCGTGGCCGTGCATGATGTTGCGCTGATGCCCACCGGAGGCAGCGTGCTGCTGGACCCGCTGGCCAATGACTCGGATCCTTCCGGCGGCGTGCTGGTGCTGCAGTCCGTGAAACTCCCGGACAACACCACGGCCTCGGTCAGCGTGATCGACCACAGCGTCCTGCGCATCACCGATGTGCTGGGCACCAAAGACCCGTTCCTTTTTGAGTACACCATGTCCAACGGCAGGAAATCAGCCACCGGCAGCGTCTCCGTGGTCCCCGTCCCGGCACCCGCCGTCGTCGAGGCCCCCCAGCCCAAACCCGACGAAGTGAACGTCAGGGTCAACGACGTCGTCACCATCCCGGTGCTGGACAACGACACGCACCCGCAGGGCCTGGAGCTGAGCGTGGACCCCGTCCTCCCGCAGCCCGTGGATGAACTGGACGGCAAGAGCTTCGTCTCGGAAAACACCCTCCGCTTCATCGCCGGCCCGCAGCCCAAGACGGTGCGCGCCATCTACAACGCGGTGGACCCGCAGGGGCAGAAGAGCGCTGCCGCCGTCACCATCCACATCCTTCCGCTGGAGGGGGCCGAGAATTCGAGGCCCCAGCCTCAGAATCTCACCGCGCGTGTGGTTGCCGCCGGAACAGTGCGCATTCCCGTCCCGCTGGACGGCATCGATCCCGACGGCGACTCCGTTCAGCTGACGGGTATCGACAGCACCCCGGCCATGGGAACCGCCACCGTGGGCAGCAACTTCATCGACTTCACCGCTGCCGGCGACGGCGCCGGGACTGATACGTTCCGCTACAAGGTGGTGGACCGCCAGGGCGCCGTCAACACCGGAACCGTGACGGTGGGCATCGCCCCCCGTGGCGAAACGAACCAGAACCCCACCCCCGTGGATGACGAAGTGAAGGTCCGGCCGGGACGGCAGATCGCCGTCGACGCCACCGGCAACGACACCGATCCCGACGGCGACATCATCCGTATCCTCACGGACGGTATCGAGGCTGACGACGCCCTCCAGGCTACCGTCAGCAAGACCAGCGGCCGCATCATCCTGACCGCTCCCGGCGCTGCCGGGACGGTCAACGTCCGGTACACCATCGCCGACGACCGCGATGCCACCGCCCAGGCCACTATCCGCGTGGTGGTGGACAACGAGGTTCCGCTGAAGGCACCCATTGCCCGCGACGACCGGGTCACCTCGGCCCAGGCGATGGGCAAGACTGCCGTGGACGTGCCGGTCCTCAAGAACGATGAAGACCCCGACGGCGTCGGCGAGAACCTCAAGCTCAGCACCGAGTCCCTCACCGCACGCCCGGGGCCTGACGGCACCATGCTCGTGGACCTGACCGAACAGCCGCAGCTGATCCCGTACACCGTCGAAGACGTCGACGGCCAGAAGTCCACGGCCATCATCTGGGCGCCAGGGCTGGGCCAGCAGGTTCCCACGCTGGCCAAGGACGAGGTTATCGAGGTCATCGCCGGACAATCCGTGAACGTTGACCTGAAGGAATGGGTCAAGGTCCGGGAAGGCCGCTCACCGCGGTTGACGCAGACTGACCGGATCAAGCTCATCGGTTCGGACGGCGGCAACCCCGTTTCCGGTGACGGAACGGCGCTGAAGTACACCGCCGGCGTCGATTACGTTGGTCCGGGCTCATTGAGCTTTGAGGTCACCGACGGGACCGGGCCGGATGATCCTGCGGGGCTGAAATCCACCCTGAGCATCCGGACCAAGGTGCTGCCTGACCCCAACCGCAACAACCCGCCGGAACTCCTGGGTGCGAACGTTGACGTGCCGAAGGGGGAGTCTGCGGACCTGGACCTGAGCCGGTTGACCTCTGACCCGGACAGGGATGACCTGGACAACATGAAGTACGAACTGGTGGGTGGCAGCCCGGCCAGCTTTAATGCCCGGATGGACGGCAAGATCCTCAAGACATCCGTGGACGGAGCCACTGCCACCGGCACCGCCGGTGCGGTCCAGGTGAAGGCCAAGGACTCGCGCGGGCTGGAGGCAACAGCCACCTACCAGTTGGTTGTCATTGCCTCCAACCGGCCCAAACCGGTGGCAAACGACGACCTGGAGCCGAACGCGGCCGCCGGGAAGCCGGTCATCGTGAAGGTCCTGGCCAATGACGCGAACCCTTTCCCCGAAACCGCCTTGAAGATTATTTCCGCATCAACCGAAACGGGCCAGGGCGGCGCAACCGTGTCCGGCGACGCGGTGACTGTGACGCCGTCCTCCGGTTTCACCGGGACCATGGTGGTTGCCTACACCGTGGCAGACAAGACGGGAGACGATTCCCGCAACGCGACGGCGCGAATCCGGCTTACCGTCAAGGACAAGCCCCTGGCACCGACAACCCCGCAGGCTCAGAGCGTTGGCGACAAGACTGCCCTGCTGAACTGGTCTGCCCCGGCAGACCGCGGTGCGCCTATTACCAAGTACACGGTCTACGGCGAATCGGGCTTCAGGCAGGACTGTCCGGCGAACACCTGCACGTTGACCGGGCTGGTCAACAACACGAAGTACCACTTCGAGGTCACAGCCACGAACGAGTTCGGCGAATCTGAACGCTCCCCGGCCTCCGCCGAGGTCCGCCCGGACGTCAAGCCGGACACGCCGCTGGCGCCCACCCTGAAGTTCGGTGACAAGCAGCTTTCCGTGAACTGGGTGGCACCGGCCAGCAAGGGATCACCCGTCAAGACCTACGATCTGGAAATCTCGCCGGCCCCGCCAGGACAGAACGCCCAGATCCAGAACCTGGCAGCGGTGAGCTATGTCTGGAAGGGACTCCAGAACGGCGTCTCCTACAAGGTCCGCGTCCTGGCCCGCAATGATGCCAAGGATCCATCCGAGTGGAGCCCGTATTCTGCAGCCGAAGTCCCCGCGGGCGTCCCTGCCACCCCGGCCGCCCCGACGGCGACCCAGGCGGGCCAGGTGGGATCCACAAGCCAGCTGAAGGTCAGCTGGACGGCGCCGAACAACAACGGCGACGCCGTCTCCTCCTACACCCTGACCACCCTGCAGGGCGGGGCGGTGGTTGCCACCCAACCGGTAGCGTCAGGCACCACGCAGAACGTCACCGTGGACAACTCCGAGAGTAACTACACCTTCACCGTTTCGGCCACCAACAAGGCCGGCACCAGCGCCACCAGCAACCCGTCGGCCCAGATCCGGGCGGCCGGCAAGCCAGGCCAGGTAAGCAGCGGAACCGTGGCTGACACCGGTACCAGCGGCCAGCTTCGCGTGACGTTTACGCCGCTGACCCAGGCCCAGCGGAACGGTTCGACGGACACCGAAATCCAGTACACGTACAACGCCGACGGCAAGTCAGGAAGCATCCAGGCCGGCGGCGGAACCATCGGTGGCCTCACTGACGGCCGGGACATTACGGTCACCATTATCGCGACGTCCACCAAGAACAACGTGTCCGGGGACGCCAAAGCGATCGGTACCGGCAACCCCTACGGTCCGCCGAATGCACCCAGTGTGGACGGCAGGACCTCGGCCAAGGGCGATGGCCAGGTGCACTGGACCTGGAACAACCCCAACACGAACGGCCGCCCCCTCAACCGCTATGAAGTAAGCATGGACGGTGGCGGCTGGCAGAACGTGGGCCAGGCCAACAGCTTCGCGGCCGGCGCTGGAGGCTGGAGCAAGAGCCATAACCTGCGTGTCCGTGCCGTGACTGTGGTGGACGGTGCTATTGGCGGACCTGCCACCTCCACGTCCGGGGCCGATCCCACCCCGCCGCCCGCACCCACGAAGGTCCGCGTCAAGCCTGCAACCAACAACAGCTGCCCGGGCAAGCCGGGGGTTCCGGACCGATACAGCAACGTGGGCGGGGACGCGCGCTGCGGTTCCAGCGATGCGAACTGGGTGTCCACGTCGGACGGCTGGATCGACAGCCCCTGCTGGATGAACATCTACGGTTCACCGGAATCGGACCCGGGGTACTACAAGTGGTACCGCATGGACGGCGGCCCCCACGCGGGCTGGTACGTCAAGCTCGCCACCATCGATATCAGCGGCCCTGACGTCGGCCGGTGCTGACGGTCCACACATCCCGTCCGCTCCAGCCTCAACAGACCAGCACCACAAGAAAAGGATTCACTTCATGACCATGACCACCGAGCAGGCCGAATGGTTTGCAGGCACTTTCGACAAGCTCGTTGCCAACGTGGGACAGGCGGTGCTCGGCAAGGACCACGTCATCCGGCTCACCTTCACCGCGATGCTGGCCGAGGGCCATGTGCTGTTCGAGGACGCCCCCGGCACCGGCAAAACCATGCTGGCCCGGGCGATGGCCGCCACTGTCCAGGGGTCCAACAACCGCATCCAGTTCACCCCCGACCTCCTGCCCTCGGATGTCACAGGGGTGACCATCTATGACCAGAAGACGCAGAAGTTCGAGTTCCACAAAGGACCGATCTTCAACAACATCGTCCTGGCGGATGAGATCAACCGTGCTTCGCCCAAGACCCAGTCGGCACTGCTGGAGGTCATGGAGGAATCCCGGGTCACCGTGGACGGCGTCACCTACGAGGCAGGCCGGCCGTTTATGGTGATGGCCACCCAAAACCCGATCGAACAGGCCGGCACGTACCGCCTGCCGGAGGCGCAGCTGGACCGCTTCCTGATCAAGACCTCCATCGGCTATCCGGACCACGCCTCCACGGTCCAGCTGCTCGGCGGCTCGAACCTGAAGGACCGCTCCAAGGAGATCTCCGCCGTTATCACCACGCAGGCCGTGGCGGACATGGCTGACCTCGCCGCCACAGTGCACGTGGACACGGCGGTCCTCGAATACATTTCCCGGCTCTGCGAAGAGACCCGCAACGCGCCCGAGACCCGGCTGGGCGTTTCCGTCCGTGGCGCCATCGCCATGGTCCGCGCCGCGAAGGTCTGGGCCGCGGGCCAGGGACGGAACTTCGTCCTGCCTGACGACATCAAGGAACTGGCCGCCGTGGTGTGGACGCACCGGTTTGTGATGGACCCGGAAGCTGAGTTCTCCGGCGCCACCCCCGACGCCGTCCTGGCCCGGGTCTTGTCCGACATCGCGGCGCCGCAGCAGCGCGCCGCCGTCTGACGCTCCGGCGGAGCTCCAGACCACCACTGACCAGCGCGAACAAAGGCACCTTTATGTCCAGCAGCACTCCGTTGACCCGGCTTGCTGAACGCCTCCGGCAACCCTTCCGCCGGGACGGCAGGCCCACCAGGCTGCATCCCTCGTCCGTCTGGGCCGAGGCCACCAGCACCGCCGCCCTCGCACTCACGCCGGCGCGGGAGAGGGTCCGTGGCCTGTGGCTGGGCTACGTGTGGCCTGTCCTCTCGGTGGTCAGTGTCCTGGGCTGGTCCGTCCTGGCGGCCTCCATCCTGCTGTGGACTGCCGGCCAGGCCTTCGGCTGGCAGGAGGCCAAGGCGGCGGCCATCGCGGCGTTTATCCTTTTCCTGATCGCCATCGGGTTCATCCTGGGCCGGTCATCCTACGGCGTGATCCTGGACCTCGCCCGGACCCGTGTGGCCGTCGGGGACAGCGCGGTAGGAAGCATCGCCGTCTCCAACACCTCGGCAAGGCCCCTGTTGCCCGCCGCCCTGGAACTGCCGGTGGGCAACGCCACCGCTGTCTTCCACCTGCCCCGGATGAAGCCCGCGCAGGTGCACGAGGACCTTTTCACCATCCCAACCGCCCGCCGCGCCGTCATCGTGGTAGGACCTGTCCGCTCGGTCCGGGCCGACCCCCTGCACCTCCTCCGCCGGCAGGTGCTGTGGACGGAACCGGAGGACCTGTTTGTCCACCCGAAGACGGTTGCCCTGGCCGGTTCCGCCGCCGGGTTCATCCGCGACCTTGAGGGCATGCCCACCACTGACCTGTCCAGTGCGGACGTGTCCTTCCATGCCCTGCGTGACTACGTCCCGGGTGATGACCGGCGGCACATCCACTGGAAGACCACCGCACGGACCAACAAGCTGATGGTGCGCCAGTTCGAGGAGACCCGGCGCGCCCACCTGGCCATCTCGCTGTCGATCAACACGGACGAGTACGCCTCGGAGCAGGAATTCGAAATGGCCATCTCAGCGGCCGCCTCGATCGGCCGGCAGGCCATCCGCGAGCAGCGCGAGCTGGACGTCCTGACGCAAAAGGGGCCGCTGCGCTGTGAAACCGGGCGGAACATGCTGGATGACATGACACGGATCGCCGGGGCACCCATGCGCCGGACCGCCGTCGACCTCGCCCGGACACTGGCCGACACCGTCCCCAACGCGTCAGTGGTCTTTTTTGTGGTGGGCAGCAACGTGACACCCTCCCAGCTCCGATCGGCCGCGGCCTCCGTGCCGCTCGGCGTCAGGAGCCTGGCCGTGCGCCTCCACATCGGGGCTGCACCGGGCCGCGCCAACATCGCAGACCTGACAGTGCTGACCCTCGGCGACCTCGCTGACCTCGCCATCGTCCTGAGAAAGGCGGCCGCATGAGCTCCGCCCCGGGCCTCCGGCCACGCCTGCAGCAGCAGCAGTACGAATCATCGTTCGCCGACGGCCAGCCACTCTGGCATTTTGTGCTCGACGCCGGCGCACTCACCGTCCTGCTGGGGTTGGGCCTGCTGGGCTTCAGCCTCAGCTTCGGCGGAGACCCCTACTACTTGGTCTCGGGCTGCGGCGGCATCCTCCTGGGCCTCGGCATCGCCGCCGCCACCGCGCACCTGCGCCTGGGCCTGCTGATAACCACCGCTCTCGCACTGGGCGCGTACCTGGTGTTCGGCACGCTCCTCGCGGTCCCGGACGCAGCGATTGCCGGTTTTGTTCCCAGCATTGACTCCTTGCGGACGCTGCTCCTGGGAGTTGTTTTCGCCTGGAAGGACATGCTCACGGTGGGAGTTCCGGTAGGGTCTGCCGGCGGCGTCCTGATCGTCCCGTTCCTGAGTTCGCTGCTCGCCGCCCTGGTTGCCGGCGTCCTCACCTGGCGGCTGAAAACCCCGTACTGGCCACTGCTTCCCGTGCTGGTGCTCTTCGTCACGGGCATTGCCTTCAGCACCAACGCTGCCTTCCTCACCGTGGAGCGCGGCATCGGGCTCACCGTCATGGCGATTGCCTGGGCCACCTTCCGCCGTGACGCGCTGCGGCGCAGCGACACGCGAAAAGTCTCAGTCAACCGTCCGCAGACCGATGCGGCCACAGCCCAGCGGGCCAAGCTCCGCCGGCTGGGCACGGCCGCTGCCGTGATCGCCGCTAGCGTCGCCATTACCGCGGTGGCGGCGCCCCTGGTCACCGCCAGCGGTGACCGCAAGGTCCTGCGCAACGTGGTGGTCCCGCCGTTTGATCCCAAGGACTACGTCACGCCCCTGGCAAGCTTCCGGACGTTCGTCAAGGACAAGAAGGACGACACCCTGTTTGTGGTCAAAGGACTGCCCCGGGACGGCCGTGTCCGGCTGGGGGCCCTGGATGCCTTTAACGGCACCAACTACAACATGGATCCCAACGGCTCCGGCAGCTTCAGCAAGGTGGGCGACACCGAGTCCATCAACACGCTGGCCGACACATCGGGCATCGTCCCCTCGAATGACTACTCCATCGACATCACCATCGAGGATTACCAGGGCTACTTTGTCCCGGGAGGCCGGAAGACCACCGGTCTGAGCTTTGACCAGAGTGCCTCCGCCGCAGCGTCGGGCCTGTATTTCAACGCGGGCACAGACACTGCCGTGACCACGCAGGGCCTGTCCAATGGCGATTCCTACAGCGTCCAGGTGTCCGATCCCGTGAAGCTCGAACACGGTCAGTTGACGCAGTACGACTTCGCGAAGATTACGCTGCCGGACGCCGTCGAGGTCCCGCCGGTGGTGGGGTCACAGGCCAACGACCTCTCGGCCGATGCGCCCACCGCGATTGACCGGGTCCGCCAGATCGAGGCGCATTTCCAAAAGACGGGCGCCTTCAGCAACGGCCTCGTCGCTGACGGCCAGCTGCCCAGCGTTTCCGGCCACAGCTCGTCGCGGATCAGGAACCTGCTGACCGCCAAGCAGATGCTCGGCGACGACGAGCAGTACGCCGTGTCCATGTCGCTGATGCTCCGCCACCTGGGCATCCCGTCACGCGTGGTCATGGGTTTCTATCCCGAGCCGACCAGCCCCGAGAACGGCGCCGGCGAGGTAAAGGTCACGGGCAAGGACGTCCACGCCTGGGTTGAGGTGGCCTTCGACCGGGTGGGCTGGGTCAGTTTCGACCCCACGCCGCCCAAGGACAACGTCCCCATCCCGCCGGACCCCGAAAACAAGTCCAAACCCAAGCCCCAGGTGCTGCAGCCGCCGCCCCCGCCGCAGGAACCGGCCGACCTGCCGCCGGATTCCTCGCCGGACGCCCTTGACGCCGACGAGAAGAAAAACAATCCGTGGCTCTTCTGGGGTGCCCTGCTCGGGGCCCTGGGCATTGCCCTGATCCCGCTGTCGATCCTTGCCCTGCCGCTGCTGCTGATTGCGCTCCTTAAATCACGACGCCGGAAGGCCCGCCTCACGGAGGGGCACCCGGCCCAGCGTGTGGGCGGCGGCTGGAACGAGGTGGTGAGCCTCGCCACTGATTTGGGCGCCGGCATCGACAGCCGTGCAACCCGGCGCGAAAGCGCAGTGGTGCTTGCCGACTCGTTCCCGGCCACCGGGCAGACCACCACCATGCTGGCGCACCGTGCGGACGCCTCCATCTTCGGCGTTGGCCAGCCCAGCGAGGAGGAGGTCCGGGAATACTGGACCATCGTGGACGGCTCGCTGAGGGAGATGACCGGGACGTTGGGGTTCTGGCGCCGCCAGCAGGCCCGCTTCTCGCCCCGGTCGCTGCTGGCTGATGGACGCAACGCCCTCAAGCTTCGTGGCGCTAGGCTCGGGCTGGGCCCGCTGGTGCGGCCGTCCGGCCAGGGTTCCCCCGGATGGCGGCCCGCCACCGGTAGGGTGGGGACCGGCCCGGACGCTGCCGGAACCCCGAATCCGGCAGCTCAGGACAGCGGATCCGGGACGGCGGCGGCTTCCGAGCCTGATGAGTCCACCGTTCTGCGGAACCCTGGCAGGAAGAACCCCACTGAATCATGATGGACGAGGCCGAGCGCTGCGAGCAGTGCCAGCAACTGATCCGGCGCGGCGCCACGTTCTGTCCGGCGTGCGGTGCTCCGCTGCCCAACAGGGCGGCACGCAGCGGACGCAACGTGGACCATGCACAGCGGGCCATGATGGAGCGTGCGGCGGCGCACGCCAGCCAGAATCCCGGTACTATCCCGGTAGTACAAACGGCTCCAGGGGGAGGAACGGGAATGGCAGCCAATCTTGAGCTTGTTCCGGCCACGGCGGGGAAACGGCTCGGCGCAGCAGTGCTCGACTGGCTGGCTCCCGTTGCGGTCCTGGTGGTGACTTTCGCCATCGGGTTCGCGGGAATCACCCGCACCCAAAGCGGCGGCTTCATCATCTATGACACCGGTTCGCTGGTCCTGTTCGGCAGCATCGGCCTGGGACTGACACTGGTCTACCTGGCGGTCCTGGTGGGCATGGAAGCCCGCTCCGGGAAGACCCTCGGCAACCACGTCATGGGCATCCGCAGCGCTGACAAGGATGGCTACGCCCCCGGCGCCGGGGGAGTGTTCCTGCGCGGCCTCATCACCGGCGCGGGGATCATCCTGACGCTCCTGGCCGCCGTTGCCATCGTCATTTTCAAATGGTTCGATGTGGCCGTCTTCGTCCTCGGCCCGTTGCTTTTTGTCAGTGCGGTGTGGGCCGTGCTGGTGGTGGTTTCCAACACCTGGGACCGCAACGGCAGGCTCCGCGGATGGCACGATACTGCGGCCAAAACACTGGTGTTCGACGTCAACGACGGCCGGAACCCCGTCACCTCCGGCGGCATCCAGGGCCCGTACAGTTTCGCGCCCCTGGACCTCCCGCCTGTCCAGCCGGTTGCGTCGCCCGTGGCCGGGGCCGCAAAGCCGCCCCTGGTTGTGAACCCGTACACTCCGCCGCCGGAAGCAGCCCCACCGTCAGTCGCGCCGCCGTCGTCCGCTCCTTTTCAGCCGCATGTCCCGTACGCGGCCCCTGCCGTTCCCGCGCCGGGCGCCCAGTTCCATCCGGATGACGACCTCGACCGCACGCAGATGCGCGGCGGGGCAGCGTATGCGGCGCCCGTCGCCGTGCTGCGGATAAAGCTCGACGACGGCCGGGACTTCCAGCTCGACCGCAACGTCCTGTTGGGCAGGAACCCGCTTGGCCAGGCGGGGGAGCAGCAGGCCCAGCTCCTGGCGGTCAGTGATCCCGGCCGCTCGATCTCCAAGACGCACCTCCACCTGCTGACCGACGGTGCCGGCATTTGGGTGACGGACCGGAACTCCACCAACGGCAGCGCCGTCTCTACACCGGACGGACGGCGCACCCCACTGCAGCCGGGCGTGCCCGCTTTTGTCAGCCCGGGATCCACTGTCCACTTTGGTGACCGCTCCTTCCACCTAGGACAGGCATGAACTCACAGCCCGCCAGTGACCCAGCTGACGCAGACCACGGAACCGGCCTCAGCCTGAGTTACGGCTACGGAACGGACCGCGGGCTGCGCCGGGAATTGAACGAGGATTCCTTCATCGCCTCCGACCCCGTCTTCGCCGTGGCAGACGGCATGGGCGGACACGAAGCCGGCGAGATTGCCAGCGGTATGTGCGTCCGCGCCCTGGCTGCCATGCCACAGCTGGCCACCGGGGAGCGCAGCGTCACGGCTGCAGTGCTCCAGCAATACCTCCTCCGCGCCGACAGTTCCATCCGGGAGGTGACCGGTGCCCGCGCCGGGACCACACTCACCGGAGCCGTTGTGGTGGAACAGATGGGAATGCCGTACTGGCTGGTCATGAACATCGGGGATTCCCGCACGTACCGGCTGAGCCAAGGGCACTTCGAGCAGGTCAGCGTGGACCATTCGGAGGTCCAGGAACTCGTGGATGCCGGTGAAATCACGCCTGAGCAGGCCACCGTCCATCCCCGCCGCCACGTGGTCACGAGGGCACTGGGTACCGGGGACGAGACCGAGGCTGACTACTGGCTCCTGCCCGTTGAAGAAGGGGACCGGATCATGGTCTGCTCAGACGGGCTCAACGCCGAGCTGACGGATGAGCACATGTTCCGGATCCTGAGCACCGTGGGCCACCCGCAGGACGCCGTGGATGCCCTGATCCAGGCGGCGCTCCGCAACGGCGGAAGGGACAACGTCACCGTCATTGTGGTGGACGCCAGGAACGTGATGAACGACGGCGGCATCGCCACCACTGCGCCCCGCCCCGCCGCTGATGCGGCAGAGGAGGTCACGCTTCCCCGGGGACAGATCGTTGACGCCAGCCGGCCGGCCGGCCAGGACGACGGAAGAGGGGAACACTGACATGGGCACCGCAACATACGCCGCGGGCACGTGGCTCGGTGTTGTCCGGGCCAACACTGTGGTCCTCCTGGGGCCCGGGACCCCGCCCGCCCTGGTCCAGTCCCTGTGGGAACTGCTGGAGCACGCCCCCAAAGTCCACGAAGTGCTCCACGCAGTCACCAGCAGTTTCGGCGTTTCCCTGGCGGAGATACCGTCGTTCGGGATAGTCGATTCCGGCGACGCGCTCCGCATCTTCCTCCGCGGCGACCTGGACCTGACCGTGCAGCTGCCCGGCGGCCCCGTGGACCTGAACGGTCGGGACGTCACCACCTGGACGGAGCGCCGCCTGGACATTCCCGAGTGGTACCGCCTCACGGTGGCGGGAGATGGCCAGCCCGGAGACGGCCAGCCTCGACCCGTGTTGCCGCTCAGCGAAGGCGTGGTCCTGCTGGAGTCGCTGACAGTGTCGCTCACCGCAATTCCCGTGGACGAGGTAGCGGCTCCGGCTGCCACGCCTGCTGAGGTCGCGGCACCCACCGCCGTCGGCGGCGTCGCCCTCGTAGCGGACGCTGAACCGGTCACTGCAACGGTAGCGGAGCCCGCAACGGAAGCGGAGCCGGAACCCGAACTTGCACCTGAACCTGCGTCTGAACCAGCGCCGGAACATGACCGGGAGGTCTCGGCGGAAACGGTGATGGGGCTCCTGGACGACGACTCCAATTTTGCTGCCGAAGCCGCGGAAGCCGAGCCGGACCTGGAGCCCGCCCTGGAGCCCGCCGCCCATCCTGACCAGGTCCCGGCCCACGAAATGACCGGCAGCTACGACCACCTCTGGGAACGGACTGTAGTCCGCCGCATCGAGGACGCCGCGGTCCGGGACGAACCAGGGGAAGACCACGGCGCCCCCGCGGCACCTGTTGGCGCGGCTCCGGCACCGGTCGATGCGGCACAGGCGAACGCTCCAGGACAGCCGGAGGCAGCGGCCAGCCCGGCTCCTGCACACCCCGCCCACGAACCCGCAGGTCCACCTGCCGCACCGCCTGCAGCCGCAGCGGCCGCCCGGACGATCGGCGGGCTCATCGACTCGGTCCCGTGGCGGACCGGTGGGAGCACACCTGCTGCCCAGGCAACGCTGTCGTCCAATCCGTCGGCGTTGATCCTGCCGCCGTCGAACCTGTCCCCGGTGAATCAGCCCCTTCTGACTCAGCCTCCGGCGGACGTCCCGGCAGAAGTGAAGCCGGGGCAGCCGGCAGCAGACCCGGACGCCTTCGACGGTGACCACGACGGCCACACGATCATGAAGGGCGATCTCGCCGGAATGGCCGCGCATCCCGCCCCCGTTCCGGAGCCGGATTCGGCCGCAGGCCCGCTGGTGCTGGCCCGGGTCTGCGGTCGGGGACACGCCAATCCGCCCACCCAGGCGCAGTGCGCTGCCTGCGGCTCGCCGCTGCCCGCCGATGCCGTTCAGGTGGCCCGGCCACGGCTGGGCCGGATGCGGGTCTCGACGGGTGCGCTGGTTGACCTTGACCAGTCGCTGGTTATTGGGCGTCAGCCGTCCGTTTCCCGGGTCCAGGGCGGTGTGATGCCGCGGCTGGTCCAGGTGGCCAGCCCCAGCGGCGACATCTCGCGCTCCCACGTGGAAGTGCGGCTCGAAGGCTGGCACGTGATGCTCTGCGACCTGAAGGCCACCAACGGCACGGTCCTGGTCCGCGAGGGCCAGCCACCCCGCCGCCTGGCCCAGAACGAGATGGCCATCCTGCTCGACGGGGACATCGCCGAATTGGGTGACGACGTCTCACTGCGTTTTGAGGAGATTCTTTGAGTTCCAAACGGCCGGTTGCGCCGCCGCCCCACATTCCGGGGTTTACTTACATCAGCCTGCTCGGCTCCGGCGGGTTCTCGGACGTCTATCTCTACGAACAGGACCGGCCGCGTCGGAAGGTGGCGGTCAAGGTTCTTTTGTCGGACCTGAAGACCGAGGGTGCCCGGCGCAGGTTCGAGTCCGAGGCCAACCTGATGGCCCAACTCTCCTCGCACCCGTATATTGTGACAATTTTCGAGGCCGAGGTGACCGAGGCAGGCCACTCCTACCTGGCCATGGAGTACTGCTCGCGGCCCAGCCTGGACGTCCGGTACCGCCGTCAGCGCTTCAGCGTGGATGAAGTGCTGGCGGTCGGCATCCAGGTGGCCTCCGCCGTCGAGACCGCCCACCGGGCCGGCATCGCCCACCGGGATATCAAGCCCGCCAACATCCTCGTGACGGACTACAACCGGCCGGCCCTGACGGACTTCGGAATCTCGGGCACCCTGGGCGGCGACGCCGACGAGGACGCCGGGATGTCCATTCCGTGGTCGCCGCCGGAACAGTTCGCCGACGGCCCTGTGGACGGCGTGACGGTGGATGTCTGGGCGCTGGGCGCCACGCTGTACACACTGCTGGCCGGCAGGTCGCCGTTCGTGATGCCCGGGACCGATAACTCCCAGCGCGAACTGATCTCGCGGATCACCAGCGCGGCGCTGCCGCGCCTGGGGCGGGCCGACGTTCCGGAGTCACTGGAGCGGGCACTGTCCACGGCCATGGCCAAGTCCGCGGCGTCCCGGTACTCCTCAGCCCACGCGTTTGCCCTCGCCCTGCAGCGGATCCAGGCCGAACTGAACCTTTCGGTCACGCCGTTTGAGGTACTCGAAGAGCAGCAGCTGGAAGAGCACCACCCGGATGACGGCTTCGAGGAAACCCGCGTCCGGAATATCGCGTCCATCGACCCGGAGCGGACCGGCAGCGCCCCCACGTTCCCGGCACGCACCCGGCCGCAACGCCCCGGAACCGGTGGGACGCCGTCGGGCTTTCCGGCTGGCGGCTTCCCCGTTGCCGCGACAGCCCCGGCAGGACCCCGGCCCCAGGTTCCGGGCAACCTGTTTGCCGGCCAGGACGGCCAGCGGGACGGCGGCAACCAGGACGGCGCCAACCCCGCAGGCGAGTGGGCCCACGCCACCATGCTCCGCGGCAGCGCACCCGCCGCCGAGTACGGTTCCGCGCCGGACGCAACCGTCCAGCGTCCCGGGCCCCTTCCCGCCCTGGCCGGTCAGCACGCAGACCCACAGGCCGGCCAGCTGGCAGACCTACAGGGCGGCCAGGCCGGCGCGCCCGGCCACCGTGCCGGGCGTGCCGATCCGGAGATCGACGCGACGATCAGCCGACCGGCCCCGGTCACGGAAACCGCCCCCGAAGCGGCTCCCGACCACGGCAAGCGCAACGTGTGGCTCGCCGCCGCGGGCGGAACGCTGCTGGTCCTCGCCATCATCGTCGGGATCGTGCTGGCGTCCTCGGCCCCGGCGCCGAAGGTCGAGGAGACCGGCCAGGTCAGCAAACCCCCGGCGGATGCCCTGGACAACGGGACAGTCCCCGACGTCGCGGATCTGGCAGGGACTGTAGACGCCGCCGGCAAGGCAACCTTCACCTGGACCAATCCGCAGCCGAAGTCGGGCGACGCCTACAAGTGGCGGGTCTACGCGTTGGGCAACCACGGCGAATACCAGTCCACGGCCGAGCCAGCCGCCCAGGTTGCGTTGAATCCGACGGAACCCACCTGTGTCCAGGTGATGATCGTCCGGAGTGACGGCGCGTTCTCACCCTTGGAAGAAGACTCGATCGCCTGCATCCGCAAGTGACGGCAGAGCAGACCGGAACCGATAGTGAACGCGGGCAGAACCCGACGAGGAGGCACGGAAAATGGGGGATCTAGCAATAGATTTCTGTGGTGAATGGTACGAACCGTCCGATGAGGAAATCTTCAACATCGGCCGCGAAGGCGACCTTGAAGTGGACGACAACCCGTACCTTCACCGCCAGTTCCTGCAGGTGGCCCGCTACGACGGGATCTGGTGGCTGAGCAACGTGGGCGGGATGCTGTCCGCCACCGTCGCCGACGGCTCGGGCGGGATGCAGGCCTGGCTGTCGCCGGGTGCGCGCATCCCGCTGGTCTTCAGCCACACAAACGTCATTTTTACCGCCGGGCCCACCACATACGAGTTCGCCGTCCACCTCAAGACCCCGTCGTTCCGGCAGGAATCACGCGAGGACGACAGCAACGGCGACACCACCATCGGCCCCGTGGTCTTCACCGACTCGCAGCGGGCCCTCATCGTGGCCCTGGCCGAACCCATGCTGCGGCGCGAAGGCACCGGATTCAGCGCCATCCCGTCCTCGGCTGCGGCGGCCAAGACCCTGGGCTGGGCACTCACCCGGTTCAACCGGAAACTCGACAACGTCTGCGACAAACTGGACCGCGTGGGCGTGGTGGGCCTCCGCGGCGGCGGCGGGAAGCTGGCCACCAACCGGCGCGCGAGGCTCGTCGAACACGCCGTCACCTCCCACCTGGTCACCCCCGACGATTTGTACTTACTGGAAAAGATGAGGGGCGTGGACGAAGGATGAGGATCCGGCTGACACTCCGCCGGGACCCGGCGGAAACCAAGGACCTGGCCGTCACCGTCGACGGCCTGGCTACGGTGGCGGATATCGCCACCCAGCTCTGGGTCGCGGACCCCGACCGCAAGGGATCACCGGCACCGGAAAACCTTTCGCTCCGCATCGACGAGGCCTTTGTGGGCGGCGGCATGCGCGGCAGCGTCCTGAGCCGCGCTGACAACCTCCTGGAATCGGGTCTCCGCCCGGGCTCCGTGGTGTCCCTGACCGAGGTCAGCGAACTCTTCAACGCGCCCGGCGCCAACCGCGGGCCCGCCGCAGCCACCCTGCGGATCCTTTCCGGGCCCGACGTCGGCCAGGAATTTTCGCTGCCCTCCGGCACCAGCTACATCGGCCGGGACCGGGACGTGGACATCCGGCTCACGGACCCGCTGACCTCCAAACGCCACGCCCGCATCACCGTGGGCGAGAGCGTGGAGATCGTGGACACGAACTCCGCCAACGGCCTCCTGATGGACGGCCTGCCGGTCACCAGGGCCACCCTGAACTCCTCCGACACGGTGACGCTGGGGGAGACCACTGTCACCGTGGTGCCGCTGGGCCGCAACCGGGCGGCAGCACCGACGTCGCCCCTTGTCGATTTCAACCGCTCCCCCCGGGTGGTTCCCCGCTTTGAGGCGCCCAAGCGTGTGCCTCCCGCCGGGCCCAAGCGACCGGACCACCAGCCGTTCCCGTACATCATGCTGATGGCTCCGCTGCTGATGGGCGGCATCATGTTCGCGGTCACGCGGAACATCCTGTCCGTGGTGTTCATGATGATGATGCCGCTGTTCATCGTGGGTCATTATGTGGACCACAAGATGCAGACAAGGCGCCAGCAGAAGGAGCAGCTCAAACAGTTCAGGGAGTCCATGGCGGCGTTCCGGCAGGACATCACCGAACTGCAGCGCGTGGAACGCGCGGTCCGCCTGCAGGAAGCACCGTCGGTCAGCGACACCGTGGATTCCATCTACAAACTCGGTCCGCTGCTGTGGACCCACCGCCCCGAGCACACCGGTTTCCTGGGCCTGCGGTTCGGGCTCGGCACCGGTACATCACGCATCCTGTTCGAGGAACCCCACAGCAACGACACCGAAGCTGAATTCATGCGCGAGATCCAGGACTGCCTGAAGCAGTTCAGGGACATCGAGGGTGTCCCCGTGGTCTCCCAGCTGCGCACGGCCGGGTCCTTCGGCGTGGCCGGAGCCCGGGGCCTGGTGGACGACGTTGCCCGCGGCATGGTCCTGCAGTTCGTGGGCCTGCACTCGCCGGCCGAGGCCGTGGTGACAGCCATAACGTCGGCGCAGTCCCGGCAGCGCTGGGACTGGCTGCAGTGGCTGCCCCACGTGGGCTCCGGCCACAGCCCCCTCAACGGCGACCACCTGGCCGCCGGTTCAGCCAGCGGCTCCTCACTGGTTGCCCGGCTCGAGGACCTGCTCGACGCACGCGAAGCCATGGCCAAGCGCTCCGCCCCCGAACACCGGGGATCCGTGGACCCGGCCAAGGACGAGGTCCCGGCGCCTGTGCTGCCGGCGGTCCTGGTCATCGTCGAGGACGACGCGCCTGTGGACCGGGGCAGGCTGACCCGGCTCGCCGAGCGCGGACCGGACTCCGGCGTCCACGTGATGTGGGTGGCCACCGACATCCAGGCACTCCCGGCAGCCTGCCGGGACTTTATGGTGGTGGACGGCGAAAACGGCACCACCACCGGGCAGGTGCGGCTGGGACGGCACACGTACCCCGTGAGCTGCGAAAGCCTCGACGCCGACCTGGCCGCCCAGCTGGCCCGGATGCTGGCGCCCGTGGTGGACGTTGGCAAGCCCGTCAGCGACGACTCCGACCTGCCGCGTGCGGTGTCCTACGCCACCCTGATCGGCAAGGACTTCCTGGACAACCCGCAGGCCGTGGCGGAGCGCTGGGTGGAGAACAATTCAGTCCATGCCTCCGCGGTTCCGAACCGGAAGGACAACGGGACCCTCCGGGCGCTGGTGGGTTCCAAGGGCATCGAGCCGCTTTACCTGGACCTGAAGAACGAGGGCCCGCACGCGCTGGTGGGCGGCACCACCGGCGCCGGCAAATCGGAGTTCCTGCAGTCCTGGGTCATGGGCATGGCTGCCGCCTACAGCCCGGACCGGGTGAGCTTCCTGTTTGTGGACTACAAGGGCGGCGCGGCCTTTGCCGAGTGCCTCAGCCTGCCCCACACCGTGGGCCTGGTCACCGACCTCTCCCAGCACCTTGTCCGCCGTGCCCTGACCTCCCTCCGTGCGGAGCTGCACTACCGCGAGCACCTGCTGAACCGCAAGAAGGCCAAGGACCTGCTCGGGCTGCAGCGCGAAGCCGACCCGGAGGCACCGCCATACCTGATTATTGTGGTGGACGAATTCGCGGCGCTGGCTACCGAGGTTCCCGAGTTTGTGGACGGCGTGGTGGATGTTGCCGCCCGTGGCCGGTCCCTGGGCCTGCACCTGATCCTGGCCACGCAGCGTCCCGCCGGTGTCATCAAGGACAGCCTGCGCGCCAACACCAACCTCCGGGTCGCCCTGCGTATGGCGGATGAGGATGACGCCACCGACATCCTGGGCGTGCCTGATGCGGCCTACTTCGACCCGTCCATCCCGGGCCGCGGCGCCGCCAAGACCGGGCCCGGCCGTATCCAGGGGTTCCAGACCGGCTATGCCGGCGGCTGGACCACGGAGAAGCCCCAGCGTCCGCAGATCGACATCGTGGAAATGGCCTTCGGGTCAGGGCCCAGCTGGGAGGCGCCGGCCCCGGAGAAGCCCGTCAAGGAAGCTCCGCCCGGCCCTAACGACATCGCCAGGATGACCGCCAACATCGTCCGGGCCGCGGAATCGCTGGCCATCCGGCCGCCGCGCAAACCGTGGCTGGACGAGCTGGCCAAGACGTACGACTTTTCCAAGCTCCCGAACCCCCGGACGGACGAACGGCTGCTGCTGGGTGTGGCGGATGATCCTGCCCGCCAGGAACAGCCCACGGTGTTTTACGAGCCGGACCAGGACGGCAACATGGCCATCTACGGCACAGGCGGCTCCGGAAAATCCGCTGCCCTGCGCGGCATTGCGATTGCCGCCGCCGTCACACCCCGCGGCGGGCCCGTGCACATTTACGGGATCGATTGCGGCTCCTCCGGGCTGAAGATGCTTGAAGAGCTGCCGCACGTCGGCGAGATCATCAACGGTGACGACGTCGAACGCGTCGGCCGGCTGCTCCGCCTGCTCCGGGACATCGCCGACGAAAGGTCAGCCCGTTTCGCCGAGGTCAGGGCCTCCACCATCGTCGAATACCGGACCCTGGCCAACCGCCCGGACGAGAAGCGGATCTTCGTGCTGCTGGACGGCATATCGGCGTTCCGCGAAACGTATGAATTCAGCCGCCTGTCCGCACTCTGGGACGTCTTCCTGCAGCTGGCCACCGACGGCCGTCCCCTGGGGATCCACTTGGTGGTCACCGGTGACCGGCCGAACGCCATACCGGCGTCGTTGCTGGCTTCCATCCAGCGCCGGCTGGTACTGCGGCTGACGTCTGAGGACGACTACATGTCCATGGACGTGGCGAAGGACGTCCTCACCGGCTCCTCACCGCCGGGGCGCGGCATGCTGGGCGGCTACGAGGTCCAGCTGGCCGTCCTGGGCGGCAACTCGAACCTGGCGCTGCAGGCCCGCGAAGTCCACAAGCTCAGCCAGGCGATGTTGCGCCAGGGGCTGGAATCGGCACCGAAAATCCAGCGGCTTCCCGAACTGGTGGATCTGGATGTGCTGCCTCCCGGCAGCCCGGACCTGCCTGTCATCGGCGTCGACGACGAAACCCTGCAGCCGGCCGAGATCATGGCCCAGGGACCGCTGCTGCTGGCCGGTCCGCCAGGGGCCGGCAGGACGGTGGCGCTGGTGACCCTGGCGTACGCGCTGCGCCGCTCCAACCCGGACACGGAGCTTGTGTACATCGGCTCCCGCCGGTCCGCGGTGGCGTCGCTGCCGCTCTGGAACCGTTCGGTGGTGGGTGCCGATGACCTGGCCGTGATCATCGAGGACCTCACGGAGCACTCTTCCGGGAACCCCGGGAAGCTGGCGATCTTCATCGAGGGCCTGACCGAGTTCACGGATACCGTGGCGGAAGCGGGCGTTTCGCAGCTCGTGACGGCGTCAATCAAGGCCGATCAGTGGGTCATCGGGGAATCGGAATCATCAACCTGGTCCTCCGCCTGGTCGCTGTCCCAGCCCTTCAAATCCGGACGCCGGGGCCTGCTCATCAACCCGGGCGACATCGAAGGGGACAGCCTGCTCAACACGTCGCTGGGTCGGGTCAGCCCGGAGTTCATACCGGGCCGCGGCTACATCGTGGGACGCGGCAAGGCACGGAAACTGCAGATCGCGCTGCCGCCGGAAAACAGGGGCTGAGCCGTCGCCTCCCGCGGGCCCGTAAATCTAATGGATTTGCGGGCCCGTGGCGCGTGTAGGAGACTACCGGAAACACTGTTCGCTGCGGCAAGGGGGTGCCGCGCTGTCGAAAAGGTAAACCATGATCCGATCCTCATCCTTGCTTCGCGACGTGTCCGCTGCTGCGGCCGCGGCGGTGCTGGCGCTCCTGGTTGGCCTTTCGGCGGCGGTCCCGGCGCAGGCCGAAGACGGTGAACCCACGCCGCAGTTGTGCCTGCTGAACTGTGAAACGGCCAGCACTGAGCCTAAGGATCCGGGCAAGGGCAAACCTGAAGTGCCGCCGGTAGTCCCGTCCCCAGTCGTCCCAACCCAGCCCGCGGCGCCAGCACCGGTAATGGTTCCCACCCTCGCCCCGGAACCGAGCGCTTCGCCGACTGAGGAATCGCCGTCGGCCGCGCCCAGCACCACCATCCCCAGCCCGCCGTCGTCCGCAACCGCATCCACGGAACCGAACTGGAACAAGCCAGTCACCAAGTCGGCCAAGCCCACACAGGCCGCCGCCGTTTCCCGGAACGACGGCTCCGGGCTCTTCGGCGGCCCCGGCCTGCTGGCCATCATGGCGGGCGTGCTGCTGGTGGGAGTCGCCGGCCTCGCCTTCGCCTGGTGGAGCCGGAACCGCCTCTCCTCACACTGACCTTGGTTGTCCGGTGATCGAGCCTGTCGCCGGCCCCGACCTTCCCAACTAGGTAGCAGCAACTGTCGTTATGAGCGCTCATAACGACAGTTGCTGCTACCTACATGGGGGCGTTCCGTGCCCACCGGGCGCCGCGGCATTTAGCGTCAAGGGCACGGCGGTGCCGTGGGCGTTGGGGCGCAAGGTCGGGGCGGTAAGGCAAGATAGATCTGTGAGCACAGCACCGGTCCCCGCAGAGGAAACAGCAAACAGCACTGAGGAACTAACCGAGCCGGACGCCGTCCCCGCCGGGTCCGTGCGCGACGAATATGAGAACCTGACGGACCTGGTCAGGAAGTACCGGTTTGCGTATTACCAGGAGGACGAACCCCTGGTTTCCGACGCCGAATTCGACGAACTGTTCCGGCGCCTGGAGGAGATCGAAGCCCTGCATCCGGAGCTGGTAGCCAATGATTCGCCTACGCAGGAGGTTGGCGGGGAAGTCTCAGCCGCGTTCGCCGCCGTCGAACATCTGCAGCGGATGTACAGCCTCGAGGACGTCTTTTCCCTGGAGGAGCTGGAGGCCTGGATCACCAAGGCCGAGGCCGGCGTCAGCAAGCTGGGGGACACCGCTCAGCTCGCGTGGCTCACGGAACTGAAGATCGATGGCCTCGCGGTCAACCTGTTGTACCGCGACGGGAAACTGGTCCGGGCTGCCACCCGGGGTGACGGGACCACGGGTGAGGACATCACCCACAACGTCCTGACCATCAAGGAAATACCGACGGAACTGACGGGCACCGGCTTTCCGGCCGAGATGGAAATCCGCGGCGAGGTCTTCATCCCGTCGAAGGCTTTTGCGGAATTCAACGAGGCCTTGATCGAAGCCGGCAAGGCGCCGCTGGCCAACCCCCGGAACGCCGCCGCCGGTTCGATCCGGCAAAAGGACCCAGCGGAAACCGCCAAACGCCCGTTGAAGATGTTCGTCCACGGCATTGGTGCGCGCGAAGGGCTGGAAACCCTGAGCCAGTCACAGACCTACGCCTTATTGGAACAATGGGGCCTTCCCGTCAGCCCGTACTTCGAGGTTCTCGGGGGATTGCCGGAGATCCTTGACTTCATCAAGCGCTATGGCGACCAACGGCATAGCCTCATGCACGAAATCGACGGCATCGTGGTCAAGGTTGACGATCTCGCCACCCAGCGTGCCTTGGGCTACACCACCCGGGTGCCGCGATGGGCCGTCGCGTACAAGTACCCGCCGGAAGAAGTCCATACCAAACTGCTGGACATCCAGGTCCAGGTGGGCCGTACCGGTCGCGTGACCCCGTTCGGAGTGCTGGAACCGGTGAAGGTGGCCGGTTCCACTGTGGCCCGCGCCACGCTCCACAACCAGAACGTGGTCAAGGCCAAGGGCGTGCTGATCGGCGACATTGTTGTCCTGCGGAAGGCCGGAGACGTCATTCCGGAGATCGTCGGCCCCGTGCTGGCATTGCGTAAAGGCCGTGAGGACCAACTGCGTGTCTTCGTGATGCCCACAGAATGCCCGTCCTGCGGCACGGAGCTCGCCCCCTCCAAGGAGGGCGACATCGACATCCGCTGTCCCAATTCCAGATCCTGCCCCATCCAGCTGACGGAGCGTGTCGCGCACCTGGCCGGCCGCGGCGCTTTCGACATTGAGGCGCTCGGCGGCGAAGCTGCCGTCGCCCTTACCGATCCGGCCGAGCCCAGGCCCGGCCCTCTGGTGAGCGAAGCGGAGCTTTTCTCCCTTACCGCGGAGGACCTGAAAAATGTGCGGATCCTGCGCGAGAAGCGTTCCAAGGGCGTTGGCACCGGCGTCTTCGAACTGGTCCCGTACTTCTGGACAAAGGCAACCGCCAAGACACCGTCCAAGCCCACGGCGACCACCACGAAGCTCTTCGTGGAGCTGGAGAAGGCGAAAATGCAGCCGCTGTGGAGGGTGCTCGTTGCCCTGTCCATCCGGCATGTTGGTCCACGCGCCTCACGGGCCCTTGCCACCGCGTTCGGCACCATGGACGGCATCCGGAACGCCTCCGAGGAAGACCTGGCCCATGTGGACGGCGTCGGCCCAACCATCGCGGCCGCACTTAAGGAGTGGTTCGCCGAGGACTGGCACGTGGAAATCATTGACCGCTGGGCTGCGGCCGGGGTCCGTATGGAGGACGAGCGCGACGAATCCATGCCGCGGACTCTGGAAGGGTTGACCATTGTGGTTACCGGCTCCCTGCCGAACTTCAGCCGGGACGAGGCCAAGGAAGCCATCCTTCTGCGCGGTGGCAAAGCTGCCGGCTCGGTCTCCAAAAACACCAGCTATGTCGTCGCCGGCGAAAGCGCAGGCACCAAACTGGACAAAGCCGAACAGCTCGGAATTCCCGTCCTGGACGAAGACGGCTTCCGGGAGCTCCTTGCGAACGGCCCGGCCTCCGCTGCCGAAGCCACGCCCACACCAACGCCCACAGAATCAGAAGAGGCAGCAGAATGAGCCACGCGGACGTCAATACCGAACTGCTTTCGGTGGCCCGGCAAGCAGCCGCCGCCGGCGCCGCCGTGCTGGCTTCCCGCAATGGCGAGACGCTTGACGTCAGCAACAAGGGCGACGCCGGCGACTGGGTGACGGCCTTTGATGTCGCGGCGGAGAATGCGGTCCGGGATGCCATCGTGGCCGCCCGTCCACAGGACGCCATCACGGGGGAGGAGCACGGCACCACCCGGCCCGCTGCCCCCACCGGTTATCGCTGGTCCATCGACCCGCTGGACGGTACCACCAACTTCATCCGGAACATCGTCTACTACGCCACCTCCGTGGCAGTGGCGGATGCCGACGGCGTCTGGCTGGCTGGCGTCGTCAACGCCCCTGCGCTGGGCCGCGTCTACTACGCTGCCCGCGGCCAGGGTGCGTGGCTGGAAGAAGGCGGCCGGGTGACCCAGCTCCAAGGTCCGGCGCCGGACCGCGCCGGGCAGATCCTCGCTACCGGCTTCAGTTACGACCCCGCCATCCGCGCCGAGCAGGCTGCGCTGCTGGGCAGTCTCATGGATGGATTCGTCGATGTCCGGCGGCTGGGCTCCGCTGCGCTGGACCTCTGCATGGTGGCTGACGGGACCCACGACGCCTACGGCGAACGCGGGCTCAACGAACATGACTTCTCCGCTGGCGCGTTGATTGCCGAGGAAGCCGGTTGCTGGGTCCGGCGTCCCCGGCTGGCCAGTCCGCTGGACGGCGGACCCGCCGACGCGGACAGGCTGGCCGCCTGGACCTGTGCCGGGACCTTGGCGCTGTCCGGCAAGTTTCCGCTGTGACGGTGCTGCGCCACTAACATTGTCAGGTGCAATCGCAAATAACCATCCGACCGGCCGTTGAGGCAGACTTCCAGGCCGTCGCCAGGATCACCGTGGACTCGTACCTGGCAGCAGGGTATTTCGACAGCGCGGACCATCCCTATATGCAGCAGATCCAGGATGTTGCCGCCCGCGCGGCGAAGGCCACGATCTGGGTTGCCGAGCGTGACCGGCAGGTGGTGGGTTCCGTGACGCTGGCACTGGCAGGTGAACCGTTCGCCGACATCGCCCTCCCTGATGAGCTGGAGTTCCGGATGCTGGTGGTGGATCCCGCGGTGCAGCGCAGCGGCGCAGGCAAGGCCATGGTGGAAGCCATTATTGCGCATGCGAAATCGCTGGAGGGCATCACGGGCGTAGCCCTCACCACCGGCGGGACCTGGGAGAGCGCCCATGGGCTCTACCGGAAGACCGGCTTCAAACGCGTCCCGGAGCGTGACTGGCTCATTCCGGGCACCGACATAAAGCTGCTGGTTTACCGGCTTGACGTCCAGCCAACCTAAAGTGGTGCCGACTCATTTTCGGCACTGAAAGGCCCACCATGCGCAAAACATTCGGCTCCGGCTCCGTCTGGGAGCAGACCCTCGGCTACTCCCGCGCCGTCCAGGTGGACAACACGCTCTACATTTCCGCCACGGCCGCCAGCGGCGAGGACGGCATTGTGGGCGAGGACTTCTACACGCAGACCCAGTACATCCTGCAGAAGCTCGGCGTGGTCCTGGCGGATGCCGGCTTCAGCTTCGAAGACGTGGTCCAGTCCAAGCTGTACCTGACGGACATCAGCAAATGGGAAGAGGCCGGCCGCGCCCACGGTGAAGTCTTCGGCGAGATCCGCCCCACGCTGGCCCTCGTGCACGTCCTGCCGTTCCTGGACCCGAAGATGCTCGTCGAGATCGAGCTCGTGGCCCAGAAGAGCGCCGGCTAGGACGCTCCCGCCCGCCTGGCGCGAACTGGCAGCAGATACCCTCACATCCGCATTTTGAGGGTATTACCTGCCAGTTCGCGCATGACTGTGGGTTAACTGGCAGGGAGGCTGTAGCGGTGTTCCGGGCGTCCGGTGGTTCCGTAGCGCAGTTGGATGTCGACGGCGCCGTCGTCGGCCAGCGATGACAGGTACCGTTGCGCCGTGGCCCGGGAAACGCCGACGCGGGTGGCCACTTCCACCGCCGAATACTGTTCGCCGGCAACCAGCGATTCCAGCACCGCGGCCTCGGTGGCGGAGCGGGGTTTGGCCGCCGGCGCCACGTCCCCGGGGATAAGCGCCCGTTTGGCCCGCTCCACGGAGCCCTGGTCCAGGGCCCCGGGCTGGCCCAGCAGCCTGCGGTACCGGGCATACGAACGTAGCTGCTGCGAGAGCGACTCGGCCGTAAAGGGCTTCAACAGATACGCCAGGGCGCCGCGGCGGAACGCCTTCCGCAGCGACTCGGCATCCGATGCCGCACTGAGGATCATGGTGTCCACGTCCAGCTGCTGCAGCAGGTCGAGGCCTGAGGCGTCCGGCAGGTAGACATCCAGCAGCACCAGGTCCGGGCGGAGGCTGTGGATCGCCTGCAGCGCCAGGGACGCCGACCCCACCGGCGCCAGCGCCAGGAATCCCGCCACCGAATCCACATACGTTGCGTGCAGCTTGGCCACGTGGAAATCGTCGTCCACGATCAGCACCCTGAAATCCTCAGGCATCATTGTCCTTTCCAGCTAAATCCCGGGTCCCCGCAGGTGTCCCGGCGGTGGTCCCGGCCGTGGTGCGTGGCAGGGACGCCATAAACACGGCGCCCGGTCCTCCCGGTGTCCCCGGCTCCAGCAAGCGGACGTCCCCGCCGCGGCGCCGGGCCAGCTTCCGGGCCAGGGCCAGGCCCAACCCCTGTCCGCCACTCTGCCCGCCACCCAGTCCACCGGCAGCCGCCGGAGCCGGCACTACTGGGCCAGCCGCCGTCGTGAATCCCTCGGCGAAGACCGCTTCCGCAGCCGTCCCGGCGGCCAGCCCGTCGCCGGAATCGGCGACGACGATGTGCAGCGTCCCGCCGTCGTCGTGCGGTTCATCCAGCACCTCCAGCTCCACCCAGCGATCCGGGGAGGAGCCGGCGACGGCGGCGTTCACCGCGTTGTCGATCAGGTTGCCCAGTACGGTGGTCACGTCCTGCGGCTCCGTGACCTGGCCGCGGACCAGGGTTTCCGGGCCGATGCGCAGCGTCACCCCTCGCTCGTCCGCCTCGACGCCTTTGGCACCCACAAAGGCCTGCAGATACGGGTCCTGGAGCAGTTCGGCCTGGTCCACCGGGAACTTCAGCGGACCGGTGGCGGCCAGGCGCGCCAGGTAATCCCGGGCCTGCTGGTGCTGCCCGATGCTCATGAACCCGGCAATGGTGTGCAGCTGGTTGGCGAATTCGTGGCGCTGCGCCCGCAGGGCAGTGGACATGGTGCCCACGGCGTCGAGCTGCCGGGTGAGCTGCTGGAGTTCGGTGCGGTCCCGGAGCATCACCACCCAGCCAAGGTCCTCGCTTCGATGCAGGGCCTTGCGCGCACTGGCCACCAGGACGCTGCCGCCGGCCACCAGCTCGATGGCGTCCGCCTCCGCAGCGTCCGGCCGGGTCAACGCCCTGAGCTGCCCGGGCACCGGAGCGTCGGCCCACGGCGTCCCGGAAAGGTCCGGCTGCTCCAAAAGGCGCTGCGCGGCTGCGTTGAACACGCTGATCCTGCCGTCGGCCGACACGCCGATGACGCCGTCGTCCACGCCCTGCAGCACAGCCACCTGGTCGTGGACCAGCGTGCTGATTTCCTCGGGCTCCAGCCCCAGGGTCAGCCGCTGGAGGCGCCGCCGCAGCAGGAACGAGGCCAGCACGCCCGCCAACAGCGCACCTGCGGCGGTCAGTCCCACCGGGCCGATGTCGCGCGCAACGCTTTGGCCCACGCTCTCCATGGAGTACCCAACGCTGACCTCGCCCACAACAGTCCCACCGCCGGTGCCGGTTCCAGGCGCGTAAACGGGGACCTTCGCGCCGGCAGACGGGCCCAGTGTCCCGGTGTTCCTTGTGGTGACCTCCTGGCCGGCGAGGGCCACCGACGGATCGGTGCTGACCTTCTCGCCCAGCCGGTCCGGATCCGGGTGCGCCAGGCGCAGGCCGGTCTCGTCGGTGATCACCACAAACAATGCCCCCGTCCGGCTCCGGATCGCCTCGGCGGCTGCCATCAGCGGCCCGGCGCGGAGCACAGCAGGCGGGGGAGTGCCCGCGCCCGCGCTGATGGCCAGCACGTCAGCCTGCACGGAAGGTTCCGCGGCCACGGCGCGGGCCAGCGTCAGGGCCTGGGTTTCCGCCTCGCGGCCCACCCGGTCGTAGGTCAGCCAGGCGTGGACGGCGGCGCTGAGCAGCACCACCAGCAGGACCACGCCCAGCTGAAGGAGGAGGGTCTGCGTGGAGAACCGCAAAGGCGGCGTGCGTGCAGGACGCGGCATGGTTCTCCCTTCCTCGGGCATGGGGGTGAGCACAATGCGCAAAATGCTCCGAATAAGCAGTATGCCAATCAATTGAGCCAAAGGCACTGCCGTGACGTCCGCCACCCTAATGTCTGTAGCACGCGTCACACTGCGGTGGCGTTGTTCACAAGAAGGAGCCGGCCGTGCTGGTATTACTTGGATTCGCAATGATCGCGGTATTCATGGTGCTGATCATGACGAAGAAGTTGACGCCGGTACTGGCGCTGATCATCGTCCCCACCGTTTTTGGCCTGTTCGCAGGTGCCGGGCTGGGTATCGGGGACATGGTCCTCGAGTCCATGAAGTCCATGACGTCCACGGCGGCCCTCCTGATGTTCGCCATCATCTACTTCGGCCTGATGATCGACGTCGGCCTGTTCGACCCCCTGGTGAAGTTCATCCTCCGCAGGCTCGGCAATGACCCCGCCAAGGTGGTGCTCGGCACCGCGATCCTGGCCGCCGCAGTGTCCCTCGACGGCGACGGGTCCACCACCTTCATCCTCACCACCGCGGCCATGCTGCCCGTGTACCTGCGGCTGAAGATGAGCCCCGTTGTTCTCACCTGCGTGGCAGGCCTGGCCAACGGCACCATGAACATCCTGCCGTGGGGCGGCCCCACGGCCCGCGCCGCCACCGCCCTCAAGCTGGACGTCAACGACGTTTTCGTCCCCATGATCCCCTCCCTCATCGCCGGCCTCGTTGTGGTCTTCGCCTTCTCCTGGCTGCTGGGCCTGCAGGAACGGAACCGTCTCCGCGCCACCGCACCGGAAATCTGGGGAACGCCGGAGACGGCAGAGCCGTTCACTGCTGAAAAGTTCGACGGCGGCGCTTCCGACGGCGGCACCGCCGCTGCCTCTGCCGGTACCGGCCGCAATGGGTCACGTTCCCCCGGAACCGGAAGTCCCGCCGTCGGCGGCTACTCTCAGGAAGGTTCGTCAGTGGCTGTCCTGGACCGCACCGAAATGCTGGTGGCCGAACAGGACGGCGGGCTGGCTGACACGGCCTTGGACCCCAACCGCTCCACGCTCCGGCCCAAGCTGTTCGGGTTCAACCTGGGCCTGACCGTCGCCGTTATGGTGATGCTGGTGGCTGACCTCGTGCCGCTGCCGTTCGTCTTTATGGTCGGGTCGGCCATCGCCCTCGTGGTGAACTTCCCCAGGGTCAAGGAGCAGGGCGCGCAGCTGATCGCCCACGCACCGTCCATCGTGGCAGTTGTCAGCATGGTCATGGCAGCGGCAGTCCTGACCGGTGTCCTCAAGGGCACCGGCATGGTGGAGGCAATGTCCGCCTGGCTGGTCCAGATCATCCCGTCCGACATGGGCCCCTTCATGGCAGTGATCACCGGCGTGCTCAGCATCCCGATGACGTTCTTTATGAGCAACGACGCCTTCTACTTCGGCGTGCTGCCCGTCCTCAGCGAGACCGCCGCACATTACGGGATCAGCGCCGCGGAAATGGCGCGTGCATCCATCACCGGCCAGCCCTTCCACCTGCAGAGCCCGCTGGTTCCGGCCATCCTGCTGCTGGTTTCGCTGGCCAAGGTGGACCTCGGCGACCATCACAAAAAGGTCCTGTGGCGCACCGCGGTGGTTTCCCTCGTCATGCTGGGTGTGGGAATGCTGACGGGAGCCATCGGGATCGGTTAGTCTGTAGCTGCCTGTGGCCGGTCCCCGTGATCGGGACCACGGCACCGAGGTGCCCGTCTGACGCCCGCTGGGGGTCGTCAGACGGGCACTGACGTTTCCCCACTAGACTGGTTCGGAAAACAATCCGAACCTGCAGGGGAGATCCATGGCTGCGATCAACCGTGACGATGTTGCGCACCTCGCGCAGCTCGCTCACATCGAGATGAGTGCTGAAGAGCTGGACAGGATGGCCGGCGAACTCGCCGTCATCGTTGATTCAGTGAAGTCCGTGAGTGAAGCCGCCGGTGATGACGTCCCGGCAACCTCCCACCCGATCCCGCTGACCAACGTGTTCCGCGAGGACGTTGTGGGCCACACCTTCACCGCGGAGCAGGCACTCTCGGGGGCTCCGGATTCCGATGAAAACCGTTTCAAGGTCCCGGCAATCCTGGATGAGGCATAACCATGACTGACACCAACGAACTCATCCGCCTGTCCGCCGCGCAGCTGGCGGGCATGCTGGCCGCGGGCGAGGTCACGTCCGTCGAAGTCACGCAGGCTTACCTGGACCGGATCGCAGCTGTGGACGGCGGCGAACGCGGCGTGAACGCGTTCCTGCACGTCAACACGGAGGAAGCGCTCGCCGTCGCCGCCGAGGTGGACGCGATCCGTGCCGCCGGCGGTGCCGCGGCCGAGCAACTCCACGTACTCGCCGGCGTGCCGATCGCGGTCAAGGACCTCATCGTCACCATCGGCCAGCCCACTACGGCAGGCTCCAAGATCCTTGAGGGCTGGCACAGCCCCTACGACGCCACAGTGGTCAAGCGGCTCCGTGCCGCCAAAATGCCCATCCTGGGCAAGACCAACCTGGACGAATTCGCCATGGGGTCCTCCACCGAGCACTCCGCCTTCGGCCCCACCCGCAACCCGTGGGACCTGGACCGGATCCCCGGCGGTTCCGGCGGCGGTTCGGCTGCGGCCGTTGCTGCTTTTGAGGCCCCGCTGGCCCTCGGCACGGACACCGGCGGGTCCATCCGCCAGCCCGGCGCCGTCACCGGCACCGTGGGAGTCAAGCCCACCTACGGCGGCGTTTCCCGCTACGGTGCCATCGCCATGGCCTCCTCGCTGGACCAGATCGGCCCGGTTTCCCGCACCGTCCTGGACTCGGCGCTGCTGCACCAGGTCATCGGCGGGCATGATCCCTTTGACTCCACGTCCCTGCCCGACCCCCTGGCGGACCTCGTCGCCGCTGCCCGCGTGGGCAACATCGAAGGCATGCGGATCGGCATCATCAAGGAACTCCACGGCGAGGGCTACCAGGCCGGCGTCGAGAACCGCTTCAACGAATCCCTGGAACTGCTGAAGCAGGCCGGTGCGGAAATAGTGGAGGTGTCCTGCCCCAACTTCCAGTACGCCCTCGGGGCCTACTACCTGATCATGCCGTCGGAGGCCTCCTCCAACCTGGCAAAGTTCGACGGCGTCCGGTACGGCCTGCGTGTCCTCCCCGAGGACGGACCCATGACCATCGAACGCGTGATGGGTGCCACCCGCGCCGCCGGCTTCGGCGCCGAGGTCAAGCGCCGCATCATCCTGGGCACTTATGCCCTGAGCGCCGGCTACTACGACGCGTACTACGGGTCGGCCCAGAAGGTCCGCACCCTGGTCCAGCGCGACTTCGAGGCCGCGTTCGCGCAGGCCGACGTCCTGATCTCTCCCACGGCGCCCACCACGGCGTTCAAGCTCGGGGAGAAACTGAATGACCCTCTGGCGATGTACCTCAACGACGTCGCCACCATCCCCGCCAACCTGGCCGGCGTGCCCGGACTGACCCTGCCCGGCGGCCTGGCAGACGAGGACGGCCTTCCTGTCGGCATCCAGCTGCTGGCCCCGGCCCGCGAGGATGCCCGGCTCTACCGCGTGGGTGCTGTCCTGGAATCCCTCCTGGAGGCACAGTGGGGCGGCCCGCTCCTGGACCAGGCACCGCCGTTGGTCGAGACCCTTGTTGACGCCAAGGAGGCAAAATAATGAGCACGGACGCAACCCTGAGCTTCGAAGAGGCCATGGAGAAATACGATCCGGTCCTGGGTTTTGAGGTCCACGTGGAGCTCAACACCAAGTCCAAGATGTTCTCCTCCGCGCCCAACGTCTTTGGCGACGAGCCGAACACCAACGTCAACGAGGTGGACCTGGGCATGCCCGGTGTCCTGCCGGTCGTGAACCGGGTCGCGGTCGAGTCCTCGATCAAGATCGGCCTTGCCCTGAACTGCAAGATCGCCGAATCCTGCACGTTCGCCCGGAAGCAGTACTTCTATCCGGACACTCCCAAAAACTTCCAGACGTCACAGTACGAGGACCCCATCGCGTACGACGGCTACCTGGACATCGAACTGTCGGACGGGACCATCTTCCGCGTGGAGATCGAGCGCGCCCACATGGAAGAGGATGCCGGAAAGCTAACGCACATGGGCGGGGCCGCCGGCCGCATCCAGGGTGCCGACTTCTCGCTGGTGGACTACAACCGTTCCGGCGTTCCGCTGGTGGAGATTGTCACCAAACCCATCGAGGGTGCGGGTTCCCGTGCCCCGGAGCTGGCCAAGGCGTACGTGGCCGCCGTCCGGGAGATCGTCAAGAACCTTGGTGTGTCGGACGCGAAGATGGAACGCGGCAACGTGCGCTGCGACGCGAACGTTTCGCTGCGCCCGCACGGCCGCGAACGCTTCGGCATCCGCTCCGAAACGAAGAACGTCAACTCGCTGCGCGCCGTCGAACACGCCGTCCGCTACGAGATCCAGCGGCACGCAGCCGTCCTGGACGCCGGCAATCCGATCATCCAGGAAACCCGCCACTGGCACGAGGACACGCGCACCACCACCTCGGGCCGTCCCAAGTCGGACGCCGATGACTACCGCTACTTCCCGGAACCCGACCTGGTTCCGATCGTTGCGTCCCGCGAATGGGTGGAGGAACTCCGCGCCACGCTGCCTGAGCCGCCGGCGGCCCGCCGCAAGCGGCTGCAGTCGGACTGGGGCTACTCGGACCTGGAATTCCGCGACGTCGTCAACGCCGGCGTGATGGATGAGATCGAGGAAACCATCGCTGCCGGCGCCACAGCCACCGTCGCCCGTAAATGGTGGATGGGCGAGATCGTTGGCCGCGCCAAGAACGCCGACGTCGATCCCGGCCAGCTTGGCGTCCAGCCCGCCACTATCGTGGAGCTGAACCGGATGGTCGAGGACGGCAAGATCAACAACAAGATGGCCACCGAGGTCCTGGACGGCGTGCTCGCCGGTGAAGGCACCCCGGCGGAGATCGTGGCGAAGCGCGGCCTCGCCGTCGTTTCCGACGACGGCCCCCTGCTGGAAGCCATCGACGCCGCCCTCGCCGCGCAGCCCGACGTCGCGGACAAGATCCGTGCCGGCAAACTCCAGGCGATCGGCGCGATCGTCGGCGGCGTGATGAAGGCCACCCGCGGGCAGGCCGACGCCGGCCGCGTCAAGGAGCTGATCCTCGAAAAGCTCGGAGTGGAAGGCTAGATCCTCCGGATTTAACCCAACTGGGTCGCAGTTAATGCTGTTATGAGTGCTCATAACGACGTCTACTGCGACCCAGTTGGGTTTTGTACTCACTTCCCGCCCGCAAACTACGCGTGTTCAGCAAGGTGCCGCGGTTCTACACTGAAGGTCCAGGGCGCCGGAGCCCTGCCCGTGCTGTGGGAGGAATGGCCATGTCGGTCCAAGAACCGTTGAGATTCCGCAAGGCCTTGCTGGCGGGCGTTATTGCTCTGGCGCTGACCGGCACGGGAGTCGCCATCGCCTGGTCCGCCACAGATACGCCGTCGCCGTCGCCGTCGGCCTCCGCTCCGGGGAAATCGGACAAGGCTAAGGGCCAGGAGAAGCCGGCCAAGGACCAGCGCCCGCAGCACCTGCACAGTGAAGGTGTGGTGAAGAAGGCGGACGGGACGTTCGAAACTGTGCTGACCCAGCAGGGCACCGTGGAGGCCGTCAGCGAAACCTCGCTCACCGTCAAGAGCGAGGACGGTTTCACCCAGACCTACGCCGTCAACGCAGAGACCAGGATCATCAAGTTCCCCGCCCCGGCCGCGGACGGTTCGCCGGCAAGGGGCGACGACGGCAAACGGCTGAAGCGGTCAGAGGTCACCATCGCGGAAATCGCCACGGGTGAGGCCGTCAGGGTCTCCGGCGTGAAGAACGGTGACAACGCCACCGCCCGGCAGATCGTGGAGGGCGCCGGCACCGGTCCGGGACTGGGTCTCGGGAAAGGCATGGGCAAGGGCCACGGCCACGGGCTGGGCAAGGGCCTCGGCCACGCCAAGCGGCTGGCTCCCAAGTAGCTGGCATTTAACGTCGTCAGAACGCGGAATGGCGACGTTTACTGCGACCCAGTTGGGGTTAGCCGCCCTGTTCCACCAGCCCGGTCATGATCGCCTGCAGCGCGTCGCAGACAATCATCACCGAGCGGCGCTTCAGGTTCTCCGGCCGGGCCAGGATGTCGATCCGCCGCCGGGTGCTGATGCCCTCCAGCGGCCGCAACACAATGCCCGGGTTGAGCACGGGCCGCGCCGTATACCGCGGCAGCAGGCCCACCACACCCCCCGCCGCCACCAGCGCGGCCACTGTGGAGTAGTCGTTGATCCGGTGGACGATGTTCAGTTCCTTGCTGGAGACGGCCGCGACGGCGGACAGGACGTCGGCGGGGGAGTAGCCGGTGTGGCTGGTCACCCAAGGTTCGCCCACGACGTCGGCCGCGGTGAGAGTGTCCTGGTCCGCCAAATGATGGTCAGCCGGCAAGGCAACGTCCAAGGGTTCGTGCGCCAGCGGAATCACCGCTACCCGCTCCTCCGGCCAGCGCGGGCTGTGGTCCATCCGGTGGGCCAACACCAGGTCGTACCGCGCCGTCAGCGCCGGGAAGTCCTGCTGCGCCACGTCCTCGTCGGAAAGCTGGATCCGCGGCTGGCCGGGCGCGTCCAGCATGCGCGCGAGCGGCGCGAACAGAGCCTGCCCCGCGCTGTGGAAGCCGCTGATGGTCACGGTGCCAACCGGCGATCCGTGATAGGCGCCGATGGCTGTCCGGGCGTCCGCCATGGCACTGACGACGGCGGCACCGGCGTCGGCGAGCACCTGGCCGGCCTCGGTCAGCACCAGGTTGCGGCCCTCCTTCCGGGTCAGCGGAACGTCTACGTCGCGCTGCAGCAGTGCCAGTTGCTGGGACACGGCGGAAGGGCTGACCATCAGCGTCTCCGCCACCGCCTTTACGCTGCCCAGGGCTCCGAGTTCGCGGAGGATTTCCAGCTGATGAATTTCCATCCGCCCAGTCTATGCATTAGCTATCACTTCATCGTCGATTGAGAGAATACTGCTTGTGCTAATGCTTCGAAGTGGCTCTAATAAGGGGAGACCACACCCGCAGGCCGCGGGTCGCTGCCAACAGTCAGGAAGCCAATGAAGGCACTCTACAAGTCCGGTGCACACGCCGGGTTCGAGCTGGTTGACCGGCCCGAGCCCGAGGCCGGCCCCAACGACGTCAAGATCCGGGTCATGACCACCGGGATCTGCGGCACCGACCTGCACATCCAGTCCTGGGATGCTTGGGCCCAGGGCATCATCGAGGCACCCCTCATCGCCGGCCATGAGTTCTACGGTGAAGTAGTGGAAATCGGCGACGGCGTCCGTGACGTCAGGGTGGGGGACCGGGTATCAGGCGAAGGCCACGTGGTCTGCGGGATATGCCGGAACTGCCGCGCAGGCCGGCGCCAGATGTGCATCCACACCGTCAGCGTCGGCGTCCAGCGGGACGGCGCCTTCGCCGAGTACGTGGTCATCCCCGAGACCAACGTCTGGGTCCACCACGACCCCTCCATCACACCGGAACTCGGCGCGATCTTCGATCCGTTCGGCAACGCCGTGCACACAGCCCTCAGCTTCCCGCTGGTGGGCGAGGACGTGCTCATCACCGGGGCAGGTCCCATCGGGTTGATGGCCATCGCCGTGGCCCGCCACGCCGGGGCGCGCAAGATCGCCATCACCGATGTCTCCCAGCCGCGGCTCGAACTGGCACGCCAGCTCGGCGTGGACCTGGCCATCGACGTCTCCACCACGCGCGTCAAGGATGCCCAGCGTGAACTCGGGATGCGCGAGGGCTTTGACATCGGCATGGAAATGTCCGGCCACCCCACCGCCCTGCCTGAGATGATCAACAACATGAACCACGGCGGCCGCATTGCCATGCTCGGCCTGCCCAGCCAGGACATCACCATCGACTGGGGCAAGGTAGTCACGCACATGCTGACGCTGAAGGGCATCTACGGCCGGGAAATGTATGAGACGTGGTACGCCATGAGCGCCATGCTCTCCTCCAACCCCGTGCTGCATGCCGGCATCTCCGCGGTGGTGACGGACAAGCTGCCCGCCGCAGAATGGGAAAAAGGCTTCGCCACCGCCCGCGCCGGCGTCGGCGGAAAAGTTGTCCTCGACTGGACCGAACTCTAAGGAGCACCATGTACACCGCCATCAAGGACCAGCTGCAGGCTGAGCTGGACGACATCCGTGCCGCCGGGCTCTTCAAAACCGAACGCAGCATCAACTCCCCGCAGTCCAGCCACATCACGGCGGGGCAGATCGGGGAACCGGGCGCCACCGTCCTGAACTTCTGCGCTAACAACTACCTGGGCCTGGCGGACCACCCGGACATCATCGCCGCGGCCAAAGAGGCCATGGACAGCCGCGGCTTCGGCATGGCCAGCGTCCGCTTTATCTGCGGCACCCAGGACCTGCACCTGAAACTGGAAGCCAGGGTCTCCAGATTCCTCGGCACGGAGGACACCATCCTGTTCTCCAGCTGCTTTGACGCCAACGGCGGCGTCTTCGAATCCCTCTTCGGGCCCGAGGACGCCATCATCTCCGATGCCCTCAACCACGCCTCCATCATCGACGGCATCCGGCTCTGCAAGGCCCAGCGCTTCCGCTACGCCAACCAGGACATGGCGGACCTGGAAGCGAAACTGATCGAGGCCACCACTCAGGACAAGCCCGCCCGGCGCAAGATCATCGTCACCGACGGCGTGTTCTCCATGGACGGCTACCTCGCGCCGCTGGAGGCCATCTGCAACCTGGCCGAAAAGTACGACGCCCTGGTTATGGTGGACGACTCCCACGCCGTCGGCTTTATGGGCGCAACGGGTGCCGGCACCCCCGAGCACGCCGGAGTGTCGCACCGGGTGGACATCTACACCGGGACGTTTGGGAAGGCGCTGGGCGGAGCGTCCGGTGGATACGTGTCCGGCCGGGCCGAGGTGGTGGCCATGCTCCGCCAGAAGGCCCGCCCCTACCTGTTCTCCAACTCGGTTGCTCCGGCCATTGTCGCTGCCACCATCAAGGCCCTTGACCTGGTGGAGAATTCCGGTGACCTGCGGACCCGGCTGTTCGAGAACGCCGGGCTGTTCCGCCGCCGGATGACCGAAGAAGGTTTTGAACTCCTCGACGGCGAACACGCGATTGTCCCCGTGATGTTCGGGGACGCCGTGATGGCCGCCAAGGTGGCGGACCAGATGCTCCAGCACGGCGTCTTCGTCACCGCCTTCAGCTTTCCGGTGGTCCCGCGCGGCGCCGCCCGGATCCGCGTGCAGCTGTCAGCGTCGCACTCAGCGGACGACGTCGAAGCGTGCGTGGGTGCGTTCGTCGCCAGCCGTGCGGCGGTGGCAGGCTAACCCGGCAGGGTTAAACCATCAGGGTTAAACCAGCCTGGTTTGACCCGGCCGGAGTAAACCCCCGGCGGGTGCCGGGCGCGGCCGCAGGGCAACTCTGCAAGGATGGAGCCATGGCAGCACACTACGACGTCCTGATTGTCGGCGGCGGCATCGCCGGCCTGTCCCTGGCATCCGCGCTCGCGGGCAGCTGCAGCGTGGCGTTGGTGGAGGCGGAGCAGGAGCTGGCGTACCACACGTCCTCCCGCTCTGCCCGCCAGCTCATTCCGAGCTACGGCCCGGACGCGGTCAGGGAGCTCACGGTCCGGACGCTGGAACTGATCGCGGCCCGGGACACCCAACTGCCCGAACCTGTCCTGACACCGCGGAGCTTTATGCTCATTGGCACCGAGGAATCCGTCCGCGCCGAAGCCAGCGGCCACATGCGCCTCATCCCCATGGCAGAAGCGCTGGAGCTGTGCCCTGCGTTGGTTCCCGGGGCTTTCTCCGCAGCAGGCCTGGACACCGGATCCTTTGGCTGCAACGCCCCGTTGCTGCTGGCCGACCATCGGCAGCGGGCGGTGGCCGCCGGGGCCGACATCATCACCGGGGCCCGTGTGCATTCCGCCCAGCGGCTGGGCTCGGGCTGGGAGATCGGCGCCGGGCAGGAAGCTTTCGAAGCCGGTGTGCTGGTCAATGCGGCCGGCGCCTGGGCCGATGAAATCGCCGTGATCAGCGGTGTGGAGAAGCTCGGGCTGCAGCCGTACCGGCGCACTGCGGCGATTGTCGACGTCGAACATCCCCTTCCCGAACAGAGCCCCATGGTGGCCGCAGCAGACCACACCTTCTATTTCCGCCGGGAGGGCACCGAGGTGCTGATCTCGCCGTCGGAAACCGTACCCAGCGGACCCGAGGACGCCCGGCCGCGGCCCGGCGATGTGGAGCGGCTGATCGTGAAGCTGAACGAGCTGACCACGTTGGGAATCCGTGGAGTCCGGACCGCGTGGACGGGGCTCCGGACCGAGGCAGCCGACGGCGTCCCGGTAGCCGGTTTCGATGCCGAGGCACCCGGGTTCTACTGGCTGGCCGGTCAGGGCGGCTACGGTTTCCAGACGTCATCGGCCATGGCTGAGCTTGCCGCCGCGCAGATCCTGGCCGGACAGGGCACCGGGCACCGGGCGGCCGCTCCGGCCCACGATCCGGCATCCCGGACAGCGGAGGCGCTGGCCGCCACCCGCTGGTCCGTCCGGCGCTGAACAATGGAACCCATGAGCACCCTGATCACCAACATCGCCGAGCTGATGACCCAGGACCTGGAACACCGCGTCCTTAAGAATGCCGCCGTGGTGGTCGAGGGCGAACGGATCGCCTGGCTCGGTTCCGCCGCGGATGCGCCGGCGGCCGACGACGCCGTGGACGCCGGCGGCCGGGCCGTGTTGCCGGGCTGGGTGGATTCGCACACACACCTGGTCTTCGCCGGCGACCGCACAGCGGAGTTCGAGGCGCGGATGGCCGGGGAGTCGTATTCGGCCGGCGGCATCGCCGTCACCATGAACGCCACCCGGCGGGCTTCCGATTTCGACCTCACCCGGCTGGCGATGGCGCGGGTTTCCGAGGCCGTGTCGCAGGGCACTACCTACCTCGAAACCAAGACGGGGTACGGGCTGGACGTTGAACACGAGGCCCGAAGCGCCCGGATCGCCTCCACGGTCGCTGACGAAGTCACCTACCTGGGCGCCCACCTGGTCCCCGCTGGCGCCGACGCGGAGGCCTATACCGATCTCGTCTGCGGGCCCATGCTTGACGCCGTCCGGCCGTACGTCCGGTGGGCGGACGTGTTCTGCGAGGAAGGCGCCTTCACTGCGGAGCAGTCCCGCCGTGTGCTGGAGGCGTGCCGCGCCGCAGGGCTGGGCATCCGGGTCCACGGCAACCAGCTCGGCGAAGGTCCCGGCGTGCAGCTGGCGGTGGAACTCGGGGCAGCCAGCGTGGACCACGTGAACTACCTATCGGCCCGTGACGTGGCGGCGCTCGCGGAAAGCTGGTCCGGCTGGAACGCTGACAGCGGCACGGGGGTCCGGGGCACTGTGGCAACCTGCCTCCCCGCGTGCGATCTTTCCACCCGGCAGCCGCTGGCCCCCGGGCGTGAACTCCTGGATGCCGGAGTGCAGGTGGCGCTGGCCTCCAACTGCAATCCGGGTACCTCCTACACCAGTTCCATGGCGTTCAACGTGGCTACCGCCGTGCTGCAGATGCGCCTGAGCGTCCACGAAGCGGTGCGGGCCGCAACCTATGGCGGAGCGCTGGCGCTGCACCGGGAGGTAGGGCACGACGCCGACGGCGTACGGGCGGTGGGTTCGCTCGCCGTCGGTCACCGGGCCGACCTACACATGCTCAACGCCCCCTCGGCAACGCATCTCGCGTACCGCCCGGGCATGCCGCTCACGTACGCCGTGTGGCGGGCCGGTGTGCGGGCACGCTAAGTAGGGCCACACTTTGTGATTGCGATGTGATCATTTGTGCCTGTTATGATCAGATAACGTCATATTTGGTGACTGATTGCTCGCTGAGAGGCCCCCATGACCCGCACTGACCGCCTGACGGCCATCCTGGACATCCTCGCCAAGACCGGCCAGGTGGAGGTGGAGGAGATTGTCTCGCAGCTGGCGGTCTCCCCGGCCACGGCACGGCGGGACCTGGACAGCCTGGCCAAAAGGCGGCTGCTGACCCGCACCCGGGGCGGGGCCACCACCGGCGCCCTGGCCTACGACCTCCCCGGGCGGTACAACCGTGATGACCACGCCGACGCCAAGGAGCAGATCGCCCAGGCCGCCTCGGCTCTGATTTTTCCCGGCGCTGTGATCGGTCTCTGCGGCGGCACCACCAGCACGGCCCTGGCTCAGATCCTTGCCACCCGCGAGGACCTCAACGCTCCCGGCCACCAGTCCACCCTGACCGTGGTCACCAACGCCATCAACATCGCTGCGCAGTTGGCGGTCCGCCCCAACATCAAAGTCATGGTGACCGGCGGCATCCTGAACCCCCGCTCGTACGAACTCGTGGGCCCATACACGGACATCATCATGCAGAAGGTGGTCATGGACATCGCCTTCATCGGCGTGAACGGCATCGACCCCGAGGTCGGCCCCACCAACACGGGGGAGGGCGAAGCCTCCGTGAATGCCCTGCTGGCCAGCCGGGCCCGGATCTCTTACGTGCTGGCCGACTCCTCCAAGGTGGGCGTCAGAGCCTTCGCCACCATGGACGGGTACGCGTTCACCCGCCTGATCACTGACTCCGGGATCTCCGCCGAGGACAAGGCCGCATTCGAAGCCAATGGCACCGAAGTGATCGTGGCCCCACACTAGGCGAGCAGCAACACCCCCTAGAAGATCACCGGCGGCGCATTCAGGACGGTCTCGTCGACCCGGCGGTCCACCCATTGGCTGAACGGAATGTCGAGTTCGTACTTGCCGAGGTCGGTGCGCAGGAGGGTCCGCACCGCGGCATTGTCCGGGTTGTTGAGCGATTCGAAATACTCCACCGACCAGTGAAACCAGCGCATGCAGAACAGACGCATGGTGAGCCCATGGGTCACCAGCAGGGTGTTGGGGGCGTAGTCCGGTTTGGACCAGTGCCGGTACAGTGTCTCCATAAAGGAGGAGATCCGGTCGTAGACGTCGGAGCCGGATTCGCCTTCCCTGAACCGGTAGAAGAAATGGCCGTAGGCATTGCGGAGTTCCTTCTGGTCCTCGATGTCGCCGGTGATCTGGAAGTTGGCCCAGTCCTGCTCACGGAGGCGCGGCTCTTCGATCACCCGCTCCGTGAGATTGCCGAGGTTGAGTGCCTCCAGGGTCTGGTAAGCCCGCAGGTACGGGGAGACGTAGACGCAAACCTGCCGGCCGTCCAGCTCGCGGCGGATCCGTTCGCCGGCCGCCGTGGCCTGCGCCAGGCCCAGGGGAGTCAACGGAATCCGGTAGTCCGGGACCCTGTTGTAGATGGACGTATCGACATTGGCCGCGGACTGGCCGTGCCGGATCATGAAGATTTTCCCTGGCGCGCTCATAGGCCCCAAGCATAGGTGCTGCTGCCGCAAGGACGCTCTCCCACTTTTGGTGCGTTTTTGGCGGACGCTCTCTCACTTTGGTCAGCCCCGGCGAGCTGGCCACCCCTCCAATCAGCGAAGAACCAGAAACTACAGGCAAGATGGAACCATGTTGGTTCCCTCCCGCCGTCGGCTGCGGATTGAAGTCTGGATTGTCCTGGGTCTGTCCCTGGGGCAGTCCGCCGTCTACTCGGTGGTGCAGCTGCTGGACAAGATGACCCGGGCCCCGCTGGCCGAAGGCACGTCCACGCTGAACCGGTCACAGAGCCCCCGCGAATACTTCGACCTCACCTACCAACTGCTGGACATCATTTTCGCCCTCGTACCAGTGCTGCTGGTTATCTACTTCCTCACGGACCAGCGGCAATCCGGTTCCGGCTTGAGCGCCCAGGGAGGGTCCGCCTTCCGGAAGCTGGGGTTCAACTTCGCCCGGCCGGGCCGTGACCTGCTGCAGGGCTTTGGCCTCGCGGCGGTGATTGGAATCCCTTCGCTGGGCCTCTACGCCGCGGGACGTGCCCTGGGGATCACCACCGCCATCATCCCCAGCGCACTCGACTCGTACTGGTGGACGGTTCCCGTCCTGGTCCTGTCCGCACTGCGGCACGCCGTCGTGGAGGAAGTCATCGTGGTGGGCTACCTCCTGGACCGTTTCGGCAAGTTCGGCTGGAGCATGCCCCTGGCCATCTTCACCAGCTCGATGCTCCGCGGCAGCTACCACCTTTACCAAGGCTTCGGGCCGTTCATCGGCAATGCAGTGATGGGTGTGGTCTTTGCCTGGCTCTACACAAAAACCAAGCGGATTATGCCGCTGGTCATCGCGCATGCGCTGCTGGACATTGTTGCCTTCGTTGGCTTCAGCCTCTTTGGCCGGGCTGTGGGCCTGGGGTAAGACGGCCGTGGTTCCCGTGCCATACAGGTGAACTGAAACGGGTCCTGCTTAAAAGGATTCGGCCGCCATCGGTGGGTGGCATCATTGGCACCCGCTGATGGCGGCCGAAGCTATTGAACGTGCAATCAGATGGTGACTGCTCCCGTAGCGGTTTCGAAGGTTACGGACAGGATGCCCGGAGTTCCGTGCGGAGCCACCCAGTCAACGGCCACATCCTCCAGCGGCTTCTCGACGGGTTCGCCCAGCCACTCCGTCACACGTTCGGCGGAACCGGCTATGGTCAGGCAGCTCATCTTGACGTTGCTCTCATAGGCGTTGGACGGGTGCAGGGCGGGATCGCCCTCCCACTTGAGCATGTACGGGACCTGGGGGTCCGCGATCAGGCCCAGGATGCCGATCTGCTTCCAGACCAGCTCGCGGCCATCCGGGAACTTGCGGTTGCCGTTGACGGCGGCACGGCCCAGGCGCTCTTCGAACGGAGCGAGGTCGTCCACTTCGACGCACCAGCCCATCCAGCCGCCGCCGGCTTCGGATCGCGCTCGGACAGCCTGCCCGAAGGGCGCCTTGTCCGATGCCGGGTGGTTCAGGACCTCCACGACTTCCAGGTATTTATGGCCGGCGAGGGGAATAATCATGTTCCGGGTTCCAAACCGGGGGTGCACGCCACCCTTCACGGCTTCAACGCCGAGGGCGGACGAAATTCGTTCGGTGGTGGCAACGAGGCCATCTTGTTCACAGGCGTAAGAGACGTGATCCATGCGCATGCCATCATCTTGGCACTTTGTGATCCGGCTCTCAGCTAAGGGTAGCCTTACCGGATTTCCGTTGCGTCACGAGTGGACATTTCCGGGCGGCCAAGGGCGCGGCGGACCTTGGCATGGACGCGGCCAGCCGGCCGCAGAAGGGCTCCAGCGAAGTCATAACCAGTCACACGCTTAGCAATAGACCGGTGCTGTTCGTACACTCGAAGCAGGTCATGAGTGCCAGCGACAGCCCCGGCTTGCTGGCCGGCAACCCTCTTTTGTGGTGGGGTGCCCCGGGTGAGGACCTGGCCTGCCGGTCAATTGACGGTGGGCAAGCGCATAGAAAAGGTCCGTCCATGACGATTACGATTTCCCGTACTGCAGCACCCGGAAACGGGGTGGTCCGGTACGCCAGCATCGGCGGACTCGAGCTCGAAGCTGGTGGTTACCTCCCGGAAGTCACCCTCGGCTATGAAACGTGGGGAACCCTCAACGCGGACGGCTCCAACGCCGTCCTGATTGAGCATGCCCTGACCGGAAGCACGCACGTGACCCGCGGCGACAGTGACGAGCCCGGCTGGTGGGAACAGCTGGCCGGACCCGGTGCGCCGGTGGACACGGACAGGTTCTTTGTGGTCTCCATCAACATCGTGGGCGGCTGCTACGGCTCCACCGGGCCGTCCTCGGTTGCCCCGGACGGCAAACCGTGGGGGTCCCGATTCCCTTTGGTCACGCTGCGGGACACCACGGCGGCGGAGGCCAGGCTGGCTGACCAGTTGGGCATCCCGAGCTGGTACGCCGTGCTGGGCGGTTCCATGGGCGGCGCGCGGGCTCTGGAATGGGCGGTCACCTACCCGGAACGGGTTCAGCGGTGCGCCGTTATCTCCATCGGTGCCGCCAGCACCGCCGAACAGATCGCGTTCGCCCAGGCGCAGACGCTCGCCATCCGCCAGGACAGCAATTTCAACGACGGCGACTACTACGGCGGTCCGCTGCCGGAGGACGGCCTGGCCCTGGCACGGCGCATCGCCCACATCACCTACCGCTCCGCCGAGGAGTTCCATGGCCGCTTCGGACGTTCAGCCCAGCACCCGGAATCGCCGTTCCAGGCGGCAGCGCTGGGGGAGCGGGGCCGCTACCAGGTGGAAAGCTACCTGGACCACCAGGGCAGGAAGCTGGTGCGGCGCTTTGATGCCAACAGCTACATCGCCATCACCGACGCCCTGATGAGCCACGACGTCTGCCGCGGGCGGGGCTCGCTGAACGAGGCCTTGGGCCGGGCCACCGCCAGGTTCTTCGTGGCTGCGGTGGACAGCGACCGGCTGTACTTCCCGTCCCAGTCCCGTGAACTGGCTAACGCGCTCCCGGGCGACGTGGACGTGCACGTTATTGAGGCCCCGATCGGCCACGACGGCTTCCTGACCGAGATCGGCCAGCTTGGCGTCCAGCTCCGAGACACGTTCCTCATCTAAGCGCCAGGGGCAACTCGAGCCCCTGGACATCAGCGCGAGAGGACACTTGAGCCCCCGGAATCGGGGCCTCAAGTGTCCTCTCGCGCTGACTAAGCGATCAGCCGTTCATGATGTCGGAGCGGCGCTTCATGTAGTCCTCCATGGCCAGCTCGCCGTTGCTGTACTGCTGGTCGAGTTCGGCCAGCTTCCGGGCACGGTATCCCTGCGGGCCCGACGGCGGCAGGGGAATAGCGGGGGCGGCAGGCTGCTGCGGCGCCTCCGCGCGCTGCTCCGGCACCGGCTGGCCGTTGGGTTGCGGCTGACCGTAGGGCGGGAACTGCTGATCCGCAGAAGGAATCGGCTGCATGGGCGGCAACGGCTGGCTCGGCGGCAGGGGCTGCGGGCTCATGATCTGCCGGAAGCCGCCGCTCATGTAATCCTGCTGTGTGTAGCCGTCACGGGGCTGTTTGTTCTGCGGCCCCGGATACTGATCGCTGCCCGGGTACTGCCCGCCGCCTGGAAACTGCTCGGGGTAGCGCCCGGAAAAGCTCTGCTCCTGGTTCCGTTTGTTCACGGATTTCCGGTACATCCGCATGGCCATCGGTACCACGAACGACAGAATGATGATCCAGAAAAACAAGCTGTTCACGGTGTAGCGCCTCTCATATGTGTCCCTCCAGCTTATCCCCGGAGCCCACACGTACTGCGGGGACTCCCAGGAAGGCTCCATACCGGTCCACTGCATCCTGCACGGCGTCCTCCGCAGCCGGTCCCGCGGCAGCGAAAAGCCTGATATCCAGCTCACAACGGCCGGCGAACATGGTGTGCCGCCAGGAGCCGGCCATCCGCCCGTCCAGCAGGACCACATGAATCGGCGCCCCGGCAACCGGGAAAGCCGGAGCGGTACCACCCAGATAGTGCCGCGTTGCCGAATAGCCCATCACGTATTCGTCGTAGCACTGGATCAGGTCGATCCGCGGTCCGGCTGCCTGTCCGGGCGCCTGCCCGGCGCCGCCGTCCGCAGCAGCGTCGAAATAATGCGCGACGCCGTCAATCACCAACGTTGCCAGCGTTTCGGGGGCTGCCGCCAGGGACTGTTGAACGCCGAGCCGCACGTCGGCCATGGTGAGCCCGGACCAATCGGCGCAGTCCTTGACCGTGGCCGGGCCGCGGCTGGTGAAGTAGCGCCGGACGAGTTCGCTGAGCGCTTCGGTCCGGGCGGGCGGCATGGCCGGGCCGGGAGGCACACGCTCGTCAAAAAGCGCGTAGGTCTGCTTCAGGGCACCGCCAGCACTGCGCACCGGTGACCCGCTGGCCAGGATCCCGCTGACCTCGGCGTGCATGATCAGGTAGGCCAGCCCGACCCCGGTGGCCGCGAACCCTTCGTCCTGCAGCCGCGCGGCCAGCTGTTCCCGGGTCAGGTGCTGCCCGCCCCGGACGGCTTCGGCCAGGACCTGCCCGCTCCGTTCAGCGGCGGCTGCATCAATCCCGCTCTGCCGGTACATGCCCGCGTTGCCCTGGTGAAGCCGCGGCGCCGACAAGGCCGTCAGCCAGCGAAGATCCTCGCGGTGCACAAAATGCCAGGTGGGCCGCAGGATATGGGTGCGCAGGATGCGCCCGTCGGACACCGCCTCCTCCACCACCGCGGCAGTGGCCACCGCAGCCTCGGCAGCAACACGATGAGACGGGTCCCGGACGGCAGCTCCAAGCCTGGCCCGTTGCGCCAGGCTCCAGCGGGCGTAGGGAAACTCCTGCGCCTGGACCGCCAGCAGGTGCCGGACGGCGTCCTCCGGGGAGCCCAGGCCGGGCCCGCGCAGCCGTTGGGCGTGAAGCCGCCGACGCACCACCTCATCCGGCTCCATGCCTGTCCGGGGGAGCTGTCCCTGGCTCATGCAGTCCGCCGCTCACGCCGCTAGCGCCGGGCGTCGGTGGTGCCCAGCGGCCCCTCGCCGGAACCTAACGGAACGCCCGGGCCGAACACGGGTCCCGGCGTCGGGCGTTTTGCGGTGATTCCGTCGCCGGAGGAGCGGTGGCGCAGCCGCCGCACCACCCACGGGACAAAGTACTCGCGGGCCCACACGAGGTCCTCGGAGCGGGCTGCCCGCCACGTGCGGGCGGGCAGGGGCTTGGGCCGGAGCGGCTCAAGCGTGTGGTCCACGTTCAGCGAATCCAGCACCATGGCAGCGATGGTGTGGTGTCCCAGCGGCGAAAAATGCAGGCGGTCCTCGTCCCACATCTGCGGATCGTTCAGCTGCTTGAGCGACCACATGTCGGCGATGATGGCGTCATGGCGGGCGGCCACTGTGCGGAGGTTCTCGTTGTAGATGGCCACCTTGCTGCGGATCCTTCCCAGGACCGAGGAACCGGTATCCGGGCCGTTGAACAGCACCACCGTGGCGCCGCCCATGGCCAGGATCTGGACCACTGAATCAAGTTTTTCGGCGAGGGCGTCGGGGTCGCCGCCGGGCCTGATGAGATCGTTGCCGCCGGCGGAAAGGGTTATCAGGTCCGGCTTCAGCGCCAGGCATGGAGCGAGCTGCTGGTCCACGATCTGCTGCAGCAGCCGGCCGCGGACGGCCAGGTTGGCATAGGCGAAGTCGGCCTGGCCCCGGCCCAGTTCCTCGGCCACCCGGTCCGCCCAGCCGCGGAAGCCGCCTGGGCTTGTGGGGTCGGGGTCGCCGATACCCTCGGTGAACGAATCTCCCATCGCTACATAGCGGGTCCAGGGGTGGGCTTCCGGGGCCCTGGGCGGGCTCTGCATGGCTTTTGCTTCATTCACGGTCCTATCCTGCCTCCTTGCTCACAAGCTACGCCACCGTAGGTAGTTACCGCCGGGTAACTGTAAGAATGGAAACCATGACTGACGCCCAAGTATTTCCCGCCCCCGTTGTTCTGTGGTCCCGGCCGGAGGACCAGCGCGCCGGAAAGCCGCTGCTGGTGCTGCTGCACGGCTACGGCGCCAACGAACAGGACCTGCTGAGCCTGGCGGATATGCTTCCCGAAGATTTTGTGGTCGCCTCACTCCGGGCGCCCCTGCCCACGGGCCCTGGGTTTATGTGGTTCCCCTTGACGGACTCCATCGAATACACCCTGGACGCGGTCAAGGCCGCAGCCGCATACGTGCAGGACTGGATTGATACCGTCAAGGCCAACCACCCGACGGTCACGCTGCTCGGATTCTCCATGGGAATGGCGATGGCCACCACGTTGCTCCGGCAGCGCCCCGCTGACTACGCCGCCGTCGTCGGGCTTTCCGGTTTTGTGGTCAACGCGGACGGGGACCCCACGTTCAAGGATGGCGAACTGGACGGTACGGTGCCGCTCTTCTGGGGCCGGGACCAGCAGGACCCTGTGATCACGCCCGACAAGATCGAGTACACCATGGGCTGGGTGCGCGGGCACGTCAAGCTCACCAAAGTGCTCTACACGGGCATGTGGCACGGCATCAACCAGCAGGAAATCGGGCACGTCTCCGAGTTCCTGACGCACGAGGTGCTGAACAAATAGCGTACGACGGCGGCCGGCGGCACAGTGCGCCGGCCGCTTACGCTGCCTTCACCGGCTGAGCTGAGCCAGGCCTGTTAGATCAGGCCTCCGGTGCCACAACCTGCACGGTCTGCCCGTTGACCGTGACAGTGTCGCCGTTGTGCAGCTGGCGTCCGCGGCGGTCGTCGATCTCGCCGTTAACCTTGACGAGTCCGTTCTTGATCAGCTCGGCGGCTTCCACGCCGTCCTCCACCAGGCTGGCGAGCTTCAGGAGCTGGCCAAGGCGGATCATGCTGTCGCGGATGGGGATCTCTTGAATGTCCTGGTTGCTCATACAAGCAATAATGCCTGACGTAAGGTGAATCCAATGACCCACACCCCACGGCTGTCGCGGTTCGCGGGGCTCCCGCTGGCCGTCGGCGCGGGACTGGCCATTCCGGTCCAGGGCCGGATCAACGGCGCACTTGGGGCCCGGCTCAATGACGGGATCGCCGCGGCGGTGGTGAGCTTCAGCACTGGTCTGGTCCTGATGATCCTGATTTCCCTGGCCCTTCCGCGCGGGCGCGCCGGCCTGGCCAGGATCATCCCCGCCGTCCGCAGCCGCGCCTTCCCGCCCGTGTATGTCCTGGCCGGCGGGATCGGGGCACTCTTTGTCTTTGCCCAGACCTTCACCGTTGGCCTCCTGGGCGTGGCCCTGTTCACCGTGGCCACCGTGACCGGCCAGACCGTGAGCGGCCTGCTGGTGGACCGGCTGGGGATCGGCCCCGCGGGCAAGAAGCCGGTGACCGGCATCCGGATCACAGGCTGCGTCCTCACCATCGCCGCCGTGGCATGGGCGGTCTCGCCCCGGTTCGAGGCTCCTGCAGCGGCCTCAGCTGGAGCTTCCGGAGCGGCCGCCGGGCCGGAGACGCTGCTGCTGCCGCTCCTGCTTCCAGTCCTCGCCGGATTCCTGATGAGCTTCCAGCAGGCCATGAACGGAACAGCCACCGTCCACTACGGCACGCCCATCGCGGCAACGCTGGTCAACTTCGTGGCCGGCACCGTGGTGCTGTGGACGGCGTGGGGCATCAAGGTTGCCGTTGCCGGGCTTGGCAGCCCCTTGCCGGGGGAGTGGTGGTATTACCTGGGCGGGCCCATGGGCTGTGTGTTCATCGGCCTGGGCGCACTCCTGGTCCGCAGCCTCGGAGTCCTGGTGACCGGGCTCGGCATGATCGCCGGACAGCTCCTTGGCTCCCTGGGGCTGGACTTCCTGGTGCCGGCGCCCGGGAGCGTCGTGGCCCCGGCAACCGTCCTGGGAACACTGTTGACGCTGGCCGCCATCATCCTGGCCACACTGCCGTGGCCGCGGGGCGCCTTCCGGAGGCAGGCAGCTTCCGGAGGCAGCGGCCGGTAGGCTAGGACACGCAGTTCTCTGCATCTCGTTCCTTCGCCCGCCCCGCCCGCACCCAGCGGTGATGCACCCACGTGCAGCGGGGCCAGATACCCGCGGACCGCACCCAGCGGCCCTGTAGAAATTGGAGTCCACCATGGCAGCAAAATCCGTACTCGACCAGGTCATTTCCCTTTCCAAGCGAAGGGGTTTTGTGTTCCAGGCCGGTGAAATCTACGGAGGCTCCCGCTCTGCCTGGGACTACGGACCACTCGGCGCCGAGCTGAAGGAAAACATCAAGCGCCAGTGGTGGCAGTCCATGGTCCGCGGCCGCGAGGATGTGGTGGGCCTGGATTCCTCCGTCATCCTGCCCCGTCAGGTATGGGAAGCCTCCGGCCACGTTGATGTCTTCTCGGACCCGCTCGTGGAGTGCCTCTCCTGCCACAAGCGCTACCGTGCCGACCACCTCGAGGAAGAGTACGAGGAAAAGAAGGGCCGCCCCGCCGAGAACGGCCTGAAGGACATTGCCTGCGTCAACTGCGGCACGCGCGGCGAATGGACCGAACCCCAGGAGTTCTCCGGCCTGCTCAAGACCTTCCTCGGCCCGGTGGCAAGCGACGAAGGCATGCACTACCTCCGCCCCGAAACGGCCCAGGGCATCTTCGTGAACTTCAGCAACGTCCTGACCACGTCCCGCAAGAAGCCGCCCTTCGGCATCGGCCAGATCGGCAAGTCCTTCCGGAACGAGATCACACCGGGCAACTTCATCTTCCGCACCCGTGAGTTCGAGCAGATGGAAATGGAGTTCTTCGTCGAGCCCGGCACGGACGAAGAGTGGCACCAGTACTGGATGAAGGAGCGCATGTCCTGGTACACCGGCCTGGGCATCCGGGAAGAGAACCTTCGCTTCTTCGAGCACCCGCTGGACAAGCTGAGCCACTACTCCAAGGGCACCACGGACATCGAATACCGCTTCGGCTTCCAGGGCTCCGAATGGGGCGAGCTCGAAGGCATCGCCAACCGCACCGACTTCGACCTCTCCACGCACTCCAAGGCCTCCGGCCAGGACCTGAGCTACTTCAACCAGGCCACCAACGAGCGCTACACCCCGTACGTGATCGAGCCCGCCGCAGGCCTGACCCGTTCCTTCATGGCGTTCCTGGTGGACGCGTACACCGAGGACGAGGCACCCAACGCCAAGGGCGGCGTCGACGTCCGTACCGTCCTGCGCCTTGACCCGCGACTGGCCCCCGTCAAGGCTGCGGTGCTGCCGCTGAGCCGCAACGAGGACCTCTCGCCGAAGGCCAAGGACCTGGGCGCGCAGCTGCGCAAGAACTGGAACATCGACTTCGACGACGCCGGCGCGATCGGCCGCCGCTACCGCCGCCAGGATGAGATCGGCACCCCGTTCTGCATCACCGTGGACTTCGACACCCTCGAGGACCAGGCCGTGACCATCCGCGAACGCGACACCATGAGCCAGGAACGCGTCTCGCTGGACAAGGTGGAAGGCTACCTGGCCGCCCGCCTGATCGGCGCCTGAGCATGGCCATCGAATACCGCGAATGGGTTGAGGGCAATGACCTGACGCTGCTGGAAATCTGGGGCGGCCCGGAGACCGAACAGGCCCGGCAGTTCCGCGGTGCCCTGGCCGTTTCCTCGGCCGGCACGGACGGCACGCCGTGGCGCCGCTGCATCGTGGCCGAGGACGTCATTGACGGCATCGGTATTCCGGTGGCGGCAGGCGTCGTCTACGAGGCCTCGCTGCACCCGGAGCGGCTGTGGACCTACATCGAGGTGGCGCGCGATCACCGCCGCGCCGGCATCGGTGCCACGCTCCTGACCATGCTGCGCCGCGAAGCCGAGCAGGCGCCGTCGGGCGTTACCCGGCTGCGCGCGAAGGTGCAGCCGGGCACTCCGGGGGCCGCGTTCGCCGAGGCGTTCGGGCTCGCGCCCATCCAGCGTTCCCGGCTGGTGGTGGTGGAGCCGGGCGCGCTCAAGCTGCCCGTGTTCCCTGCGAAGAACGACGGCGGCGGGCTGGCCAACGACGAAAACGCCGGTTCCGACGTCGTGATGGACCTCGCCACGGGCTCCGTGGAGCTGACCGACGTCGTGGGGCGGTACTACACGTCGATCCACGACTGGGATTCGCCGGGCGTGCTGTCGGTGGGGCAGGTCCAGAAGCTGTTCCTGGATGATCTCACCGGCGCCCACGGTGCGCTGGTGCTGCGCGCCGAGCCGGGATCCGCCTTTGGCGCTGGGGTTTCCCCCAGCAAGAAGGGCCGGATCCGCGCCTTTGCGGTGAGCTATGCGGAGGCAGCCCAGGACCCGACGTCGGATGCGTCGGCGCAGGGCGCGAAGGCCACGGATGTGTTTGTCGGCCACGAACCCGCGCTTGAGGCGGACGACGCCGCAGCCGCCGTCCGTGACCTGCTCTCGCTCCTCGCGTACCAGCACCCGGTCATGCTGGAACTGGACGATTCGATGACAGCGCTGCGCGCCGCCGTCGAGCCCCTGCTGGAATCCGGCAAGGCGCGCCAGGCCGGTGCCGAAACGCTGATCGTCTCGGACTGACCCCACCCCCAACTGGGTCGCAGCAGGTGTCGTTTTGAGCGCTCATAACGACCTGCTGCGACCCGGTTTTGTTGGGGGCGGTCACCGGCGTTTGGGCGGCCACGGGATGAAGCCGCTGGTGGCCTCGACATATTCCCGGTAGCCGGGCCGGCCGGACATCGCCTTTTCCGTGAGGGGCTTCCCGGTCTTTCCAGCCAGCGTCCACACCATCAGTGCCGGGGACAGGATGGTCAGGGTGCCCGGCCAAGAGTCTGCTGCAATGAGGAAAAGCCCCGTCCAGATGGCCGCGTCGCCGAAATAGTTGGGATGCCGGGTGTACCGCCACAAACCGGTGTCCAGCACCGTGCCGCGGCGGGACGGATCCTTCTTGAACCGGGCCAGCTGCCAGTCGCCCACGGTCTCGAACACAAACCCCGTCACCCACAGCAGGACGCCGAGCACGGCCACCCACCCCACAGGCCCGGCGGCGAACATCCCCACCTGCAGCGTCAGGGACACAAAAAACATCACCACGCCCTGCGGCAGGTAGACACGGCGGAGCGCAAAGGCGTTCCTGGATCCGGGCGCGGGGTCCAGCAGGGCCTTGTAGCGCGGGTCTTCATGTCCGTCGCGGGCCCGCCAGCCAATGTGGGCTCCGAGCCGCAACCCCCAGACCGCCGTCAGCAGAAGCAACAAGGCGCGGCGGGTGTCATCGCCCGATCCGGCCGACAGGATCCAGGACACCGCGGCCACCGCAACACAGCCGGGGCCCCACGCGACGTCCATCACCGAGTGCCGCCCCTGCCGGACGGCCACGCCGAACGTCAGCGCCAGGACCGCCAGCACGGCCAGTGCCGTCCAGGGCAGCGACGCGGCGAACGCCGGCCAGGGAAAAGGGCTCACAGGGCCACCTCGGCGGCGGACCCGGGCACCAGCTCAGCCAGCGTGCGAGCGGCAGGGTGTGTGAATCCCGCGCGCTCGGCGAAAGCCTTCATCACAAAACCGGTGGCCAGCGTGTGCCACAGCCGACCGCGGCGGACCATAAAATGCCCGGCACCGTGCAGCGAAACGTACTGCATGGAGGCTGTTGCCCGGGTGGCTCGGCGCGCAAACGCCAAAGACTGGGACGGGCTGGTCATATGGTCGCCCGTGCCGTGGACCATCAGGACCTTGCGTCCGGCGAGCGGAGTGACGGGTGTCTCCGGGCTGAGCCACGGGGCCAGCGCCACCACGGCGTCCACCTGCGGATGGTCCGCGGCGCTCACGGCGGTGAGGCCGCCCATTGAGTGCCCCACCAGATACACGGGAACCCCAGGGTGCTGCGCACTGATTTGCTGGAGGGCCCAACGTGCATCCTGCAGTGCGGACCTGTCCGGCCCGTTCCAGCCACGCACGCTGTTCCGCAGGGACCACACCGCCAGCCCGTGGTCCTTCCCGGCGCGGTGCAGGTGAAGGGCGAACGTGACCATGCGCAGCGGGCTCAGGTGGCGGGCCTCCACGGGCTCAAAGCTGTGTGCTTTACCCCCGTGCAGGACCAGGGCCACGCCCCGCGTTGTCCCGGGGGCCGCCAGCACAGTGAGTGCCGCCTCCCGCCTCGCAGCAGGTCCGTTGGTGTGGAATTCAGTCCTGCGGTCCGTCACGCGTGGCTCCTCCCGGTTCCTGCCATTTACCAACCCTAAGGCGCCGGACGTAGAGTTCAAGGTATGAGGTTCAACTGCTGATGGGCTCCGGTCACACCCACGTTTCAACAGATCATTCGGAGCCGACGCCCCAGGCGATTGCTGCGCGCCGGAAGGCAAACAGCATCCTGGCCGCGGTGCTGGTGCCGCTGACGCTTCTGACCCTGGCGGGAATGGCCATGCTGTGGCCGTCCGGGTCCAAGGACGGCATCTCCCTCGCCAACCCCTATTCGGCGGCGCCCGGCGTCACGTTCGATACGGGCAAGGTCCAGAGCGTCGTGGAAGAAAGCTGCACGCAGGGCTCCACCGCCCCCGGCCAATCCCCGGACACCAGCGGCCAGCCCGCCCCCGCCGGGTCCGACTGCATGTTTGCCTTTACGGAACCGGACCGGGGCGGCAGCCCCGTCAAAGTGGTGATCAACCCGGATGTGGCACAATCCCATGGCGTGAAGCCGGGGGACCAGATCCGGTACCTCAACCTTTCCAATGCCCTGGGCGCCACCGCGTCGCAGGGCTCCCCGGCCTACATTTTCGTTGACTTCGTCCGGACCCTGCCCATCGTGATCCTGGCGCTCCTTTATGCCCTGGTGGTCATCGCGGTGGCGCGCTGGCGGGGACTCCGGGCACTGCTGGGGCTGGTGGGCGCGTATTTCGTCCTGGCCAGCTTTATGCTGCCCGGGCTGGTGGAGGGCAAACCTCCGCTGCTGCTGGCACTGGTGGGATCAACGGTGATCATGATCGGGGTCCTGTATTTTGCCCACGGATTCTCAGCCCGCACATCAACGGCGCTGCTGGGCACCATGTTCGGCCTGGCCATCACGGCGCTGTTGGCAGCCTGGGCCACCGACGCCGCCAACCTCGCCGGAGTGGGCAGCCATGACGCCACCACCCTGATCAATACCTCGGCCAACATCTCCATTTCCGGGGTGATCCTGTGCGGCCTCATCATCTCCGGCCTTGGCGTCCTGAACGACGTCACCATCACGCAATCGTCCGCCGTCTGGGAACTCTACGAGTTGGCTCCCGGCACCAGCGCCCGCAAGCTCTTCACGTCCGCCATGCGGATCGGCCGGGACCACATTGCTTCCACGGTCTACACCATCGCGTTCGCCTATGCCGGCGCAGCCCTGCCCATCCTGATCATTGTGATGCTGTACGACCGGCCGCTGGGGGACACCCTCACCAGCGCCGAACTGTCCGAAGAAGTCATCCGCACCCTCGTCGGCTCCATAGGCCTGGTCCTCGCCATTCCCGTGACCACCCTGATCGCCGTGCTGGTGGTCAAAGCCACCGGCATCCGGACGGCCGGACAGTCCGCCATCGGCGTCCCGGACCAAGGCCGCCGCCCCGACGGCGCCTCGGGCGCCGCCGCCATCAACGCGGACGACGTCGACGATACCGGTGCGCTCGCAGCGGCCACATTCGATAGGCGGTCACGGCAGTCCACCGAAGGTTCCGCCGGTCCCGCCACCACCCAAAGGGGACGCCGGGCAGACCGCGGTTGACCGGCAGCCGGACGGAGCCGGGGGACCCAAATAGGCCCGGCGAGCCGATTTGCCCGTCTTTGCGACAATGGACAAGTGACTGTTACCGCAACGCCTCCCGCCCCCAAGCTGGAACTCCCGCCCCTGAAGCTGGGCCCCATCACGGTGGACACCCCCGTGATCCTGGCTCCGATGGCGGGCATCACCAACTCCGCGTTTCGTCGCTTGTGCCGTGAATACGGCGGCGGCCTGTACGTGGCGGAGATGGTCACCTCGCGCGCCCTGGTGGAACGCACGCCCGAATCACTGCGCATCATCTCGCACGACGACGACGAAAAGGTCCGCTCCGTCCAGCTGTACGGCGTGGACCCCGTTACGGTGGGCCACGCAGTGCGCATGCTGGTCGAAGAGGACCGCGCGGACCATATCGACCTGAACTTCGGCTGCCCCGTTCCCAAGGTGACCCGGCGCGGCGGCGGGTCCGCGCTGCCCTGGAAGACCGATCTCTTCACGTCGATCGTCCAGACCGCGGTCAAGGAAGCGTCCAAGGGCAACGTCCCGCTCACCATCAAGATGCGCAAAGGCATCGACGATGACCACCTGACGTACCTCGACGCCGGCCGGATCGCCCGCGATGCCGGGGTGGCCGCCGTCGCGCTTCACGGCCGCACCGCGGCGCAGTTCTACTCCGGCCAGGCGGACTGGACCGCAATCGCCCGCCTGCGCGAAGCCCTGCCGGACATCCCTGTCCTGGGTAACGGCGATATCTGGTCAGCGGAGGACGCCGTCCGCATGGTCCGTGAAACCGGCGTGGACGGCGTGGTGGTGGGCCGCGGCTGCCAGGGACGCCCGTGGCTGTTCGGTGACCTCATGGCAGCCTTCGAAGGAAGCGACGTCCGCCACAAGCCGGACCTGCACCAGGTGGCCGAGAGCGTCTACCGGCATGCCGAGTTGATGGTGGAAACCTTCGGTGACGAGGGCAAGGCCCTGCGGGAGATCCGCAAGCACATGGCCTGGTACTTCAAGGGTTATGTGGTGGGCAGCGAACTGCGGACGAAGCTGGCCATGGTGACCAGCCTGGAGGTGCTGCGCGAGACCCTGGACCAGCTGGACCTTGACTCGCCGTACCCCGGCGTGGATGCCGAAGGCCCGCGCGGCCGCGCAGGCTCGCCCAAAAAGCCGGCGCTGCCCAAGGACTGGCTGGAATCCCGTGCGCTTAACGCCGCGCAGTCCCAGGACATCTCCGCCGCGGAGCTGGATGTTTCCGGTGGCTGAGACGCGCACCACGGCACAGGCGCTGCCCGGCTACGAGGCCCACGATTCCGCTCGCTGGGTGGAGGAACCGCCCAAAAACAACTACCGCTCCGATTTTGAGCGGGACCGCGCCCGGGTGCTGCACTCTTCCGCCCTGCGCCGCCTCGGCGCGAAAACCCAGGTAGTTGCCCCGGACACCGACGACTTCGTCCGCACCCGCCTGACGCACAGCCTCGAGGTTGCCCAGGTGGGACGGGAACTGGGCCGCGCCCTGGGCTGCGACCCGGACGTGGTGGACACCGCCTGCCTGAGCCATGACCTGGGGCACCCGCCGTTCGGCCACAACGGCGAGTCCGCCCTGAACGAGGTGGCACATGCCATCGGCGGTTTCGAAGGCAACGCCCAGACCCTCCGGCTCCTCACCCGGCTGGAGCCCAAGGTCCTGGCCACCGACGGCCGCCCGGCCGGCCTGAACCTCACGAGGGCCAGCCTGGACGCGGCCGCGAAATACCCGTGGTCGGCACTAAACGCGCCGGTCATCCACGGCCAGCGCACCAGCAAGTTCGGCGCCTATGAGGACGATCTGCCCATCTTCAACTGGATCAGGGAGGGCGCGCCGGAACGCCGCTCCTGCCTGGAGGCGCAGGTTATGGACCTGGCCGACGACATTTCGTATTCCGTGCACGACGTCGAGGACGCGATCGTGGCCGGGCACTTCCAGCTGCGCTGGATGGACAACCCGGACCACCGGGCCCGTGTGGTGGGCTACGCCAAGCAGTGGTATCTCCCGCACAACGACCCCGTCGCCATCGACGCCGCCCTGGCCCGGTTGGAAGCCACCGACGTGTGGGTCCGGGAGGCCGACGGCAGCCGCAAGTCCATGGCCGCCCTGAAGAACATGACCAGCCAGCTGATCGGCCGGTTCTGCCAGAGCGCCCTGGAGGCCACACGTGCCGTCTACGGCCCGGAAAACCTCACCCGGTACAGCGCTGAGCTGATGGTCCCGGACGAGACGGTCATGGAGATCGCGGTGATGAAGGGGCTGGCCACCACGTTTGTGATGACCACCGAACACCGCCAGCCCATCTACGAGCGCCAGCGCGAGGTGCTGCACGCGCTGGTCACCGCCCTGAGCGCCACGGGGGACCGCCACCTGGAGCCGATGTTCGCTGCCGACTGGCGGGACGCGCCCGACGACGGCGCACGGCTCAGGGTGGTCATCGACCAGGTGGCGTCGCTGACAGACGGCTCGGCGCTGGCTATGTATGAACGGCTCGTGGGGAGCCTTCCCTCGCTGTGGTGACAGACGCCATAGCGACGCGTTCGCTGTCGTGCCCCGGGACTAGGATGGCTCTGTGGCTGGCCTGATCAAACGTGAAGACATAGACGAAGTACGCCAGCGCACGGACATCAAGGAAGTGGTTGACGGCTACGTCACGCTCAAGGGTGCCGGGCTGGGGACCTACAAGGGCCTGTGCCCGTTCCACGACGAGCGGTCGCCGTCGTTCACCGTCCGCCCCCAGGTGGGCAGATACCACTGCTTCGGGTGCGGCGAAGACGGGGACGTCATCGCCTTTGTGCAGAAACAGGACCATACTTCATTCCACGAGGCAGTGGAAAAGCTGGCTGCCCGCATCGGGTACGAACTGCGCTACGAAGACGGCGGCACCGGCCCCAACCGTGAGGAAGTGGGCAAACGCCAGCGCCTCCTGGATGCCCATAAAATCGCCGATGAGTTCTTCCGCGCCCAGCTGCTGACGCCGGGGGCCGCCGAAGGCCGGAACTTCCTGCACGGCCGGGGCTTTGACCGGGCCGCCTCGGAGCAGTTCGGCGTGGGCTACGCGCCGCAGGGCTGGGATGCGCTGCTGAAGCACCTCCGCGGCCGTGGCTTCACGGACCAGGAGCTGAAGCTGACGGGCATGTTCTCCGAAGGCAACCGGGGGATCTACGATCGTTTCCGCGGCCGCCTCATCTGGCCCATCCGCGACATCGCCGGTGACACCATCGGCTTCGGTGCCCGCAAGCTGTATGAGGACGACCAGGGCCCCAAGTACCTCAACACCCCGGAAACCACGCTCTACAAGAAGTCCCAGGTGCTCTACGGGATCGACCTCGCCAAGCGCAGCATCGCCAAGGACCGCCAGCTCGTGGTGGTGGAGGGATACACCGACGTGATGGCCTGCCACCTGGCGGGAATTCCGACGGCGGTGGCCACCTGCGGGACCGCTTTCGGCACGGAGCACATCAAGATCGCCCGCCGCCTGCTGTCGGACGACGGCACCGGGGGAGAAGTCATCTTCACCTTTGACGGCGACGCCGCCGGGCAGAAAGCGGCCCTGCGGGCCTTTGAAGAGGACCAGCGGTTCACGGCCCAGACCTATGTGGCGGTGGAGCCCACGGGCGCCGACCCCTGCGACCTGCGCCAAAGCAGGGGCGACGCCGCCGTGCGGGACCTGATCGCCACCCGCCGGCCGCTGTTCGAGTTTGCCATCAAGGCCACGCTCAGGCGCCACAACCTGGACACCGTGGAGGGCCGGGTGGCCGCGTTGCGGGAATCGGCTCCGGTGGTAGCCCAGATCCGCGACGCAGCCATCAGGCCCGAGTACGCCCGGGAACTGGCCGGCTGGCTCGGCATCTCGGTTGAAGACGTCAGCCGGGCTGTGGGCGTCGCCATGAAGCGTGCCGCCCCGGGCGGGCCGGCTGCACCGGGGATGCCCGCCGGCGCCCCGGGTCAGGTGCCGTCCGCCCAGTCGGGGGCCGTGCAGTCGGGTTCCGCCCAGGCGGGCGGACCCGGCGTGGCTGCCGGCCCGACGTCGGGCGCTGTCCCTTCGTACCAGCGGCCGGACCCCCGGGACCCCGTGGCCTCCATGGAGCGGCAGGCGCTGGAAGTGGCGCTGCAGGAGTCCGCCCTCCTGGGCGGCGGCATCTGGGAGCGCTTCGCGGCCGCACGGTTCGTGACGCCGGCGTTCCAGGCTGTCCATGACGCCATGCGCGCCTCCGGTCCCGGATTGATCGGGGAGCCCCTGCGCTGGGTGGAGCAGGTGATGCACGAAGTCCCGGATCCCCTGCGGCCGCTGGTGTCCGAGCTTGCCGTGGTGCCGCTGCCCGCGAGCACCGCTGAAGCCGTCCAGAAGTACTGCAAAGATATTCTGTCCCGGCTGTTCGAGCTCCAGATCACGCGGGTCAAGGCGGACAAGATGGGCCAGCTGCAACGGCTGGATCCGGCGGCGAACCCGGCGGATTTCCAGCGGCTCAACAGGGAACTGATGATGCTCGAAATGGAACGCCGGGCACTGCGCTCGGACGCCTGAAACGCGCCGATTTCACTCCTGATTTCGCTTCCAGCCGGTGTCTTTGCTAGGCTGATACCCGCTTCATTCCTCCTTAGCTCAATTGGCAGAGCATTCGACTGTTAATCGAAGGGTTGCTGGTTCAAGTCCAGCAGGAGGAGCGCACAATCCCCGTTCCGGGTCTCCGGAACGGGGATTTTTTTATACCCGGGGAGGGTATTTCGTCGTGCGCAGCGGTCGATTTCACATTCCAGGGAAACCTTTGCTAATGTCGTACCTGCTTCATTCCTCCTTAGCTCAATTGGCAGAGCATTCGACTGTTAATCGAAGGGTTGCTGGTTCAAGTCCAGCAGGAGGAGCAAACAAACAAAAGATCCCCGTCCTCCTCTGTGAGGGCGGGGATTTTTTGCATTCACACAAAGTCCATTTCCACCTGCAGGAACCGCTCAGCCTCGGCTATGGCCGCCTGGAAGGCGTCCTGCTCGGTGGGGTACTTGCGCGGCTCGCGCGGATGCCACTCATGGGGTGCTGAGTACACGCGGACGAAGCCGGAGGCCGGTGGTGCGTAGAAGATCCCGAAGCGCTGCACGGGCCACTCGGGCGAGGTCTCCGGGGCCACCAGGAGGGCGGCGTTGAAGGCGGCGTTGAACCACTGCGCGATGGGCCGGCGCCGGTCGTCCGTGAAGAGCCCGGCGGCATAGAGGGCTGCGGACTGCTGGCCGGTTTGGGCGCACAGCCGGTCCCACCACATGGGCAAGATACCTGAGTCGCAACGTTGCCATGTGGCCGGGGGTGGCGAGTGGAACTGCCAGCTGGGCACGGATTTATTTTATCGTGGGAAAGCTACCGGGCGGCAGGGGTGGGCCCCTCCCCGGCGGACCGGGATTCGGCGCCACGTCCCAACAGCTAGGGACGGTTCCAGGGGCCCGGGTTGACCCGGTACAGCAGGGCAGCGCCTGCCAGCGTGCCGAGGATGATGCCGATGGCGCCACTGCCGAACACTCGCCCAAGGAAGTAACCGGCGACGGCGCCCAGCACCGCCCCAAGGAACAGTCCCCGGGGGTTGCGGTGCGGTTTGCGTTTCATGGGTTTCATCAATGCGTCGACTGGCTTCAGTGGATCGAGGGTACGGTGCGGGGCCTGACGACCAGCCAGAGGCCTGCTATCGCGACCAGTATGCACGCGGCCTGCACGGCGCCCATGGGGGTGGAGCTGGTGATGCCCAGCCAACCAGCCACCGGTGAAACCAGGCCGGCCATCAGGAAGGTCGCGGCGCCCAGGAGGGATGCAGCCGTCCCGGCCTGTGCGCCGTGGCTGCTGAGGGCCAGCACCTGCACGCAGGGGAATGTAAAGCCTGCGCCCATGATGTAGAACCAGAGCGGAACCATCACGCCCCAGAGTCCCAGGCCGGCCTGGTCAAAGACGACGATCAGCAGCGCCATAAGGAACATCCAGGCCGTGGAACAAGCAAGGATCCATTGCGGCGGGACAGTACGGATGAGCCTGGAGCTGGTCTGGACGCCGGCCACAATGCCCAGGGAATTGATGCCGAACAGCAGGCCGTATTCCTGCGGCGAGAACCCGAAGATGTCCTGGAACAGGAACGGCGACGCGGACAGGTAGGTGAAGAGGCCAGCGAAGTTCATGCCGCCCACCACCAGCAGGCCCACGAAGATCCGGTCCGTGAAAAGCACCTTGTAGCGCTGGCCGGCGGTCATACCGGTCAGGCCGCGCTTCTCGGGTGGCAGTGTTTCGCGGACCAAAACGAGCGCGGCGATGATCACCACGGTGCCGTAGCCGGCCAGGAACACGAAGATTCCCGGCCAGGGCATCACCAGGAGCAGCTGTGATCCGATCACGGGGGCCAGGATCGGTGCCAGCCCGTTCACCAGGGCCATGCGCGAGAACATCCGGACCATGGCATAGCCGGAGAACAGGTCCCGCACCATTGCCATCGCCACCACGCCGCCGCCCGCAGCACCCACGCCCATGAGGACGCGGAAGAGGCCCAGCGTGGAGATATCGGTGGACAGGGCTGCTCCCACGGATGCAGCGATGTGCAGGGCGGTGGCCAGGATCAGCGGGAGCCGCCGGCCGAACTTGTCGCTGAAGGGGCCCACCACCAGCTGGCCGAGGGCAAAGCCCACGGTGGTGCCGGCCAGGGTCAGCTGGACCTGGGCCTCGGTGACCCCAAGGCTCGCTTCCAGTGCCGGGAACGCAGGCAGGTACAGGTCTATCGTGAACGGACCCAACGCGGTGAGGGCGCCGAGGAGGAGGATGTACAACAGTTTCCGGCGGCGGGTCAGCGAATCGCCCGGATTCGAGGGAATGGTCACGGAGATCAATCCTAGGCCCGGAAGTTCCATCTTTCCGGGGTTGCAGGCGCGCCGTGCGGCCAACCCGGAAGTTTGTCCTGAACCTGAATGATAGTTTTGGGGGCGGGACCGTGCATCCGCGGGCTCCCACAGCACACGGATGCCGAACCGACCAGGCAGCAGACTACGCAACAAGTTAGGCGGGAACCGATGAGCGGACGTCACACCGGGCGCACCAGCCAGGGATTGCGGATCACCGCGCTGCCCAGGACGCTGAAACTTCTTTTCCGTCTGGCCCCTCGCCAACTCAACGATGAAATCGCCTTCGCCAAGATCGAGCTCAAGCGCAAGGGCATCCAGGTAGGTGTCGCCGCCGCCTTCTTCGCGGTTGCGCTTATTTTTGTGGCGTTCCTGGTGGTTGGCCTGATCGTGGCCGCCGTTATGGGCCTGGCCACCATCATGCCGGCGTGGCTCGCCGCGCTGCTTGTCTGCGCCCTGTTCCTGGTCATCGCCCTCATCGGCGGCCTGATCGGCGTCCGCAAATTCAAGCAGGCCATGCCCCTGGTCCCGGCCGAGACCATCCGCGGTATCAAACACGATCTCGGCATCGTCAAGGAAGGCTCGGACTTCAACGCCGCCTTGCTCGATCCTGCCAGCCCGGAGGCCAAGGCCGCCAAGGCTGCCAAGGCTGCCAAGGCCGAGGCTGCCGCGAAGGCCAAGGCCGAGAAGGAAGCCAAGGCCGAGGCGCACAAAATAGAGTTCCCGCAGGCGTCCGAGCCCGAGCTTCACCGCCGCCTGGAACAGCGCCGGCGCCACCTGGCCCAGGTCCGCGACGAACTGGATGCCGAGCTCGACGTCAAGCCGCAGGCCGTGTTCCTGCTGGGCGCTGCCAAGGAAAAACTGGGGGAGGGCAAGGCTGCCGTTGAACATGGCGCTGCCAAGGCCAGCCAAAAGTTGGCTGACTTTTCCGGATCCCAGGACGGCGCCGGCCTCCGCTGGAAGCCACTTGCCGCACTTGCAGCCTCCGCAACGATCTTTGTGGTGCTCCTGCGCAGGCTGCTGCGGAACCCCTAACAACACACCACGTGACACTGGGCACTGAAGTCACACTGGGCTCTAAGGAAGGGGACGGATTGAGGTTCATCGGCGCTGGTGCGCGGCCCGGCCGCCCCCAGGTTGACCACGACCGCGTCTTCACTATCCCCAACGCCCTGACAGTGCTGCGCTTTATGGGCGTACCACTTTTTGTCTGGCTCGTGCTGGCCCGGAAGGAATATGGGACCGCCGTTGTGGTCCTGCTGGTCATGGCGGGAACCGACTGGATTGATGGCTACGTGGCCCGCCGCTTCGACCAGGCGTCCAAGCTCGGCCGCGTCATGGATCCGCTGGCTGACCGGCTTGCCCTGATCGCGGTGGCGGTCACCCTGGTGATTGCCGGCGTCGTCCATTGGCTGTACCTGGCCGCCCTCCTGGTGCCTGACGCCGTGCTCCTGGTGCTGACGCTCTCCTACTTCCGGGGCCATCCGGACCTGCCGGTGAGCCGTGTGGGCAAAGTCCGCACCGGACTCCTGCTCCTGGGCACACCGCTGCTGGTCCTGTCGCGATTGGACACCCCGTTTGCCGGACCGCTGTATGTTGCAGCCTGGATCGTGCTGGGACTTGGGCTCACCGGCCACTGGATCGCCGCGTACAACTATTTCTGGGCCATTCTGCGGAAGGGCCGTCAGCAGTCCCATCACGACGGCGGCACCGCCTGATGGTATGGGTGGCGGTCCTGCTGGCGGTGCTTGGCGCATTCTGCCTTGCCCTGGGTGCGCAGAAGCAGGGGAGCGCCGTCAAAGCCGACACCGGCGGGCTGGCGCTGAGTTCAAACGGCTTCCTCCGCCTGCTCCGCAATCCGCGGTGGGTGCTGGGACTTCTCCTGCTGAGCCTCGGGATGGGAATGAACGCGGTGGCCCTGGTCTCCGCGCCGCTGACGGTGGTGCAGCCGATCGGCGCCATTGCGCTGGTCATTACCACCGTGGTGAACGCCCGCGACCAGGACATCACCATCAACCGGGCCACCATGGTGTCCATCGCGGCCTGCGTGAGCGGTTCCGCACTTTTTGTCCTGCTCGCCGTCAACGTGACGCAGGAGAACCACCATGTGAGCCAGGAGGACGAGCTCACCATCGTGCTGCTGCTGGCACTGGCCGTCGGCGTGTTCGGCACCCTGGCGGTCATGTTCCGGCACCGGATGAGCGCGTTTGTCTACATCCTCGGCGCCGGCGTCCTGTTCGGCTTTGTCGCGGTGCTGACGCGCATCATCGGCAAGCACCTGCTGGACCCCAACGGGCTGGCACTGCTCAATGTCCAGTGGTATTCGGTGGTGGCCATCGCGGCGGCCGGCGGCCTGGGTTCCTGGTTTGTGCAGAGCGCCTACTCGGGCGGTCCGCCGGACCTGGTCATCGCCGGGCTGACGGTCATCGACCCGATCGTGGGTATCGCCATCGGCATCGTGATCCTGGGCGAGCTGCGCCCGGACGTCCACGCCGTGATGGCGATTGCGATGGCTACGGCGGCTTCGCTTGCTATCGTGGGGGTGATCGCCCTTTCCAGGCACCATCCCGAGGTCACCAAGCGCAGGAAAGATGCGCGGAAGGCGGCGGGCAGGGCGTCCCACTAGCTTGTTACCCAACTCGCGCACTTTCATGACCAGTCGATTCCAAGAGGCCCCGCGCCACCGTGCCGGCGGCCCACCGGTGCGGCCAGCGACAGCTGCCCGTGCCGTGACCTTCAGGAGCTCTTCACGTGACAACGCCCTCTGACCAGCCTCCCCTGACCGTCCTGATCGCCGCGGATACGTATCCGCCCCACATCAACGGGGCCGCGCAGTTCAGCTACCGTCTGGCCAACGGCATGAGCGGACGCGGCCACAACGTGCATGTGCTGGCTTGCCGGGCGGACGACGGCGCGAGCTTCACAGAGTTCCGCTCGGAGGCCACCGTGCACCGGCTTCGTTCCCACGGGGTCTTCACCCACGAGTACTTCCGTATCTGCTTCCCCTGGGAAATCAAGAAGGAGATCGGCCTCCTTTTCGACCGGATCAAGCCCGATGTGGTGCACATCCAGAGCCACTACATGATCGGCGAGCACGTCCTCTACGAAGCGGCGAAGCGGGGCATCAGGATTGTGGCCACCAACCACTTCATGCCGGAAAACCTGAACCCGTTCCTGCCGTTCCCGCAGTGGTTCAAGGACATCATCGGCAAGATCTCCTGGAAGGACATGGGCAAGGTCATGGGCCAGGCCGACGTCGTCACCACGCCCACCCCCCTGGCCGCCAAGGCCATGCACCAGCACGCTTTCCTGCACAAGGTGCTGCCACTCTCCAACGGCATTGACTCCGCAGCCTATGAGCTGCAGCCTGGCGAAGTGATCGAACCGCACGAGCACCCAACAGTGGTGTTTGCGGGGCGCCTGGCCGAGGAAAAGCACGTGGACGTGCTCATCAATGCCGTGTCCAAGACGCCCGCGGAGCTCAACGTCCACCTGGAAATTGTGGGCGGTGGCGAAGTCCGTGCCGCTCTTGAAGCGCAGGCGGAACGGCTTGGACTCGGGGAGCGGGTGAAATTCCTGGGACTGGCCAGCGATGAGGACCTCCGTGAGGCCTACATCAAGGCGGATCTGTTCTGCATGCCGGGCACCGCCGAGCTTCAGTCCCTGGTGACCCTGGAGGCGATGTCGGCTTCCACGCCCGTCCTGTTGGCGGATGCCATGGCCCTCCCGCACCTGGTGCGCGACGGCGAGAACGGCTATCTGTTCACACCCAACGACAGCGACGACCTCGCAGCCAAGATCACGCGGATCCTCCAGCTGCCGGCCGAGGAACGGGCGGCAATGGGCCGGGCAAGCCGGCGGATGGTGGAACCGCACAGCATCGAGGGCACGCTGCAGACCTTTGAGGACCTCTACCGGGGTGCAAGTTACGACGACAAGGCCCTCTGACAGCGGTCTCACACGGGCCCGCTCCAGCCTGACCGGGGCGTGGCGTCCTGACTGCGTGGTCTTGATGCCCGCCACTGTTTGCTAGAGTGTTTTTGCCCTGCAGAAGCCGAAGTCCTCCGCGGACCTGGTTGGCAGGGCGGGGGGCTATAGCTCAGCTGGTTAGAGCGCGGGACTCATAATCCTAAGGTCCTCGGTTCAAGTCCGAGTAGCCCTACCATTTTGAATGCCCTCCGGATTGCGGGAACGCAGCCCGGAGGGCATCCCTGTCTCAGAACGATGTCTTGTCAAGAATGGCAGTCGTGAGCTTTTGGCGGATCACGTGTTCTTCCCCGTTCCCGGTGGTCGGTAGCCGCAGGAGCGAAATGCCGTGCACGAGGCAGATCGCGTCCTTGAGGTCGTCCCGGACTCTTTGCACAGGATCAGCCTCGTGGAAGGCAAAACCGTCAACTTCCACAGCAAGGACAGGCACATTGGTGATGCGGTTGTATATGACGAAGTCCACCGTGGCGCGGTTCCGCACGTAGGCCATCTGCCGGGGCGTGAGCCTGGACAGGTCCGGGAGCAGATTGCGCAAAACGACCTGCTGAGCCACGGCCAAATCCGTATAGTTTGCCTCAGCAAGAATTTCGAGGAGCAGCGTCCACACGATGTTTTCAGAAGCAAACTTGGACGTGTTCTGAATGCGGGCAGCCAAAGGCCTGAGCAGCGCTGAGTATTCCTTGTAGAGGAGATCGAATACGGAAAGGACTGCGCTGTCGAACACACCGTGCTCGGGATCCTGGTATTGGATGAACTGGACCAGATCGCGGAGGTGACGGCTGGCTGGCAGCATGTCGTAATTCGTGACCAGAACAAACCGTTTAACCGCCCGGGATACTGCCACGTTCACCAGCTGGGGGTTATCCACAAATTCAACCCCGAAACGTCCGCTTTTGGTTTCGTCCAGGACCGTGCTCATGATGATGACTTGCTTCTCCAGGCCCTGGAATTTGTGGACGGTATCAGCCTGGATGGTGTTGACGAGGGCTTCCGCCACTTTGTCCACTTGCAGACGGTACGGGGTGACCACACCTATGTCTTCAGGCCGCGTGTCAGAGCAGAATTCCTGGAGGACTTCCTGCGCAATGACGTCCGCTTCCCTCTGATTGGTGCGACCGCCCACATGCTGCCGCATGTGGTTTCCTTGGACAGTGCGTACCACTACGAGCGCCTTATTTGCCGGGTCGCTGATGGTGTAGGGGACGAGTTGGCCACCATAAAACTTCTTGTTGCAGAAGTCGATGATGGCGGGGTCGCAGCGGTAGTGCTCCCGGAGCATTGTGCGCGGGAGGCCGGTGCCGAAGCGCTCGATGACTGAGGACAGGATGCTGTGCCGCCCGTAGTCGTAACTGGGTGCAGGTGCTGGCCGGGCACGTTCTGCTGCATCCTCATTGGCAATGTGTGGGAGCTGCTGCAGGTCGCCCACCACGATGACGTTCCGTGCGCAGGCAAGCGCCACGCCCGCTACGAGCAGGTCCACCTGGGAGGCTTCGTCAATGATCAGGTAGTCCAGCAGGAAACCAGCCGGGATGCTTCGCAGTAGCGAGTGGCAGGTACTCAAAATCACCGGATAGTCGTTGGCAAAATTTTTGAAGTCCCGGCGATAGGTGTCCTCCGAATAACCTCTCGACCGGCCACCGGCATAGCGCTGGTGCAGGCTTGCGTCCAGCGCTTGCCGTGACAGGTTCCTCAATTCGTTTTCGAGACCGGGAGTATGGTTCTGATCGAGCTGTGCTTCCGCTTGCTCAATCTGCTCTTCCAATTCCGCAATTTTGCTGTCGTAGAAGGCAGCCTGGAGACGCAGGACTACATCGGTGCTGTTGGGATCGATGTGCTTTGTGGATCCATAGCGGAGTCGTCCCCTGAAGCGTCGAAAAAATCGCTTGAAGGGACTTTCATCGGCTGGAACTGACGCTGTCTCCGCGAGGAATTCGAGGATACGGCCCGACGGCCGCTGCAGGATCGTCAAGGCTGGCAGTGGCGGCAGATTATGGCTGTCGACGTGGTGGCGGAAGTGACGCCGCTCGAGTCTGTAGGCGGCCACCTCCTGCCGCCGAATCGCCAGCTCCCTGGTCAGCACCTGCAAGTGCTGGAGGCGCTCGTCGAGATCCGAAATCCGTCCGGCTGCCGGCATGGACACAGAGGAGCTGCCGGCGTGGCGTTGCGCCTCAACATTCTCGGCATGTTGTCCCGCGAAGAACTTACGTCTCACGTCGCTGCGCCCCAGGTCTGCAACGACATGGCCGAGCCCTTCCCGTGCAAGCTTGTCGCGGACGTTTTCCACCGCAGCATTGTTGGAAGACACAATGCCCACAGTCTTTCCCGGGGTGCGGATGATGTTGGCAACCAGGCTGAGTATTGTTGCCGTCTTACCAGTTCCGGGAGGCCCGTCGATGACAGAGAGACGGTGGGTGAGACCTTTTCTGAGGGCTTCGCGTTGGCTGAGGTTGGATGGGAACGGGAAGATCAATTCTTCGACGTCGGCGGACGTATCCACAGCCTCCCCGCGAAGATACAGATCGAGGACGCTCCCCGGGGGAACTGTCTTGAACTGTTGGTAGAGCGGGCCCAAGGGATCGGTCGTTTTCAGATGGGTAACGACGTCTTGCCAATAGTTGAGGACTTCATACGCTTCGGTGGGGAGCTCAGTGGCCTGGATGATGCTGAACTCATCCTGCCCACACGTTTGATAGCTCTCGCGTTCGCCAGCTCTTGAGAAAACCCGCCACCACGTCTGGCCAGGACCATCGAAGCGCCAGACTTCCGTCACTCCCTGCACGAACTGCCTTCGGATGCTGACGCGGTCCCTGTTCCCCAGTACGTGCCGTACCGGGTTGCTGAGAATCATTACTCTCTGGGCCGCGTACCTGTACTTCCTCGGTCCGTTGGCCGGCAGGAAAGTTACGTGGGTGAAGTCTGCGCCCGCAACGTATTCCAGGACTTCGGAGGTCTTGTCGTCAAAAGCTGAGCTATCGGGGCGCCGGATGAGGACCGCCTCGCGGCGCGGGTCAGTCATTTCAATTCCCCCAAGTACAAGACGCAACATCCTTGCACCCGACGTTATCGAAGTTCGCGGCACCGTTCGACTGCCGCGGCGTTTGCAACTCCAGTTTCCTTCCATCGCCGTTGCATACGGTAAGGGCGATGCGATAAGTTACTCACCAGTAACTTAATGGACTTCGGGGGATGTTCACGCCTTGGAGCCGTTCACCAGCATCGATCCCTAGCGAGGAAAACCATGTCCAAAGCTTCTGTTGACATCAACAACCTTCCGTACGCCGACGGCGACTTCTTCGCCTTCGAGCAGCTTCTCACCGCCAAGGAGCAGGACCGGCTCGCCGAGATCCGGGGCTTCCTCGCCCGAGAAGTCCGGCCGATTGCCGTGGACTGCTGGAACCGCGGCGAGTTCCCCATGGAGCTCATTCCCAAGCTGGCCGAAATCGACCTGGTGAGCCCCGTGCGGCGCCAGGGCTACTCCAACCTGTTTGCTGGCCTGGTCCATGCCGAGGCTACGCGCGCCGATACCTCCATCGCCACTTTCATGGGCGTGCACGACGGACTGTTTACCGGCTCCATCGAAGCCCTGGCTTCCCAGGAACAGCAGGACGCCTGGCTTCCGGATATCTATTCGCTGAAGAAGATCGGCGCGTTCGGGCTCACCGAACCGCTGGGAGGTTCCGACGTCGCCGGCGGCACGCGCACCACGGCACAGCGCGACGGCGACACCTGGATCCTCAATGGCGCCAAGCGCTGGATCGGCAACGCTACCTTCTCGGATTGGGTGGTCGTCTACGCCCGGGACCTCGCCGACAACCAGGTCAAGGGTTTCCTCGTGGATACAGCGCTGCCGGGCTTTAGCGCCACCAAGATTGAAAACAAGATCTCCCTTCGGACCGTCCAGAACGCGGACATCGTCCTGGAGAACGTGGTGGTTCCGGACTTCTTCAAGCTGGCGGGCGCCAACAGCTTCCGCGACACCAACAAGGTCCTGAAAGTCACTCGGCTGTCCGTCGGCTGGCAGGCAGTCGGCCAGCAGCTGGCAGCCTTTGACGTGGCCCGCCGCTATGCCGTGGAACGCCACCAGTTCGGCCGCCCGCTCGCGTCGTTCCAGCTCGTCCAAAGCCAGCTGGTCCAGATTCTGGGGAACGCCGTGAGCTCCATGGGCATGATGGTCCGGCTTTCCCAGTTGGAAGATGCCGGCCAGGCCAAGGATGAACAGTCCGCCCTGGCTAAGGCATTCACCACCGCCCGGATGCGCGAGAGCGTAGCGATCGGCCGCAGCCTCCTGGGTGGCAACGGCATCGTGACCGACTTCGAGATGGCAAAGATCTTTGCAGATGCCGAAGCCATCTACTCGTATGAGGGAACCCACGAGATCAACACGCTCGTGACCGGCCGCGCCATCACCGGGATCTCGGCGATCGTCTAGAGCCGTAAGCCGTAAGCCGTAAGCCGTAAGCCGTAAGCCGTAAGCCGTCAGCCGTCAGTCGTCGGCGGTCAGCCAGTGTCCAGCCCCAGGGGCAGCAGGATGGACGGGCGGAGGTCGGTGACGAATTCCAGCGGATTGATGTAGGCGTCCCCCTGCCTCAGGCCCCAGTGGACGCAGGCAAGAGCGCCGCAGTGCCCGGGTTGCTGCGTTCCGATGGTTTCGCCCTTCGCCACCACGGCCCCGGCCGTGAGCGGGCTTTCGACTGGCTCAAAACTGCTGCGGAGACCGCCCCCGTGATCGATGGTGATCACGGGGCGGTCCACCACTACTCCCACGAAACTGACGGTGCCGGATTCCGGCGAGGTGACCGGGACGCCGTCGTGCGTTGCCTCAAGGTCCACGCCGCGGTGCCCGCTCATCCATGGCTTGTCCGGCGGGTCAAAGGCGCGCAGCACCGCGGGCCTGGGGGAGAGCGGCCACTCCCAGGAACCGCGCGGTGCTGTATCCGCTGGAGCCGCCGCGGCCGGCAGTAAGAGCACTGCCGCGAGGGCAACAATTGCTTTCATAAACCCAGCTTTGCCTGCCGGATCCCGCAGCGGGAGTGCGCACTTCGGCCATGTGGAAAACGCCCGTCGAAGGCCTTCGGGTTGTTCTTCGGCTATTGGCTCCTGTTGTACACTTGACGGAGCAGTTTGCTGTGCCCTCAACGCTTGCGTCGGCACGCCTCATTCAGGAATGCGGGGGAGCAGCAACTGACTACGCGTATCCAGCCCTCCAAATCTGAAGCCCCGGCTTTGTATGAGGAGGATTGTGTCTCTTGCGGTCAGGGCCTCGCGGTCCTGATTAGAGTCGCAATGGATGCCAGGAGCACGGCCCGCCTTGGGCCACGCTAATCAACCGTCAACTATTGGCAGGGTAAGAGGGCCGCAAGGCTTTCTCATGAATGACCTGCCGGAAGGAGCGCCGGCATGCCCGTCGTAACTATGCGCCAGCTGCTTGACAGCGGCGTCCACTTTGGACACCAGACCCGCCGTTGGAACCCGAAGATGAAGCGATTCATCTTCACGGAGCGCAACGGCATTTACATCATTGACCTTCAGCAGTCGCTGTCCTACATCGACCGCGCCTACGAGTTCGTCAAGGCCACCGTTGCACACGGCGGCACCGTACTCTTCGTCGGCACCAAGAAGCAGGCCCAGGAATCCATCGCTGAGCAGGCTACCCGCGTTGGACAGCCTTACGTGAACCAGCGCTGGCTCGGCGGTATGCTGACCAACTTCCAGACCGTTTCCAAGCGCATCCAGCGCATGAAGGAACTGGAAGAGATCGACTTCGACGACGTCGCCGGTTCCGCGTACACCAAGAAGGAACTGCTGCTCCTTCGCCGTGAACTCACCAAGCTGCAAACCAACCTCGGCGGTATCCGCAACCTGACCAAGGCACCTTCCGTGCTCTGGATCGTGGACACCAAGAAGGAACACCTGGCCGTTGACGAAGCCAAGAAGCTGAACATCCCGGTTGTGGCCATCCTGGACACCAACTGCGATCCTGACGAAGTCGACTTCCCGATCCCGGGCAACGACGACGCCATCCGCTCCGTGAACCTGCTGACCCGCGTTGTCGCCGACGCCGTTGCTGAGGGCCTCATCGCCCGCCACAACCGCGCCACGGGCACCACGGAAGTTCCGGAAGAGCCGCTGGCTGAGTGGGAGCGCGAACTCCTCGAAGGCAGCAAGACTGAAGAAGCACCTGCCGCTGAGGCTGCTCCGGCTGCTGAAGAAGCTGCCGCTCCGGCAGTCGAAGAAGCTGCTCCGGTTGCCGAGGAAGCTCCGGCTGCTGCCGAGGCTCCCGCCGCCGACGCTGACAAGTAACACGAGTAAATCCGGATTCTCCGGCGCTGCCTGCAGCGCCGGAGCACCTGACAGGATGGCGGCTCACCCGGTGAGTCGCTGTCCTGTCGGTCCGTACACCACATACATTTTCTAGACAGAGGGGTTCACATGGCGAACTACACTGCCGCTGATATCAAGGCTCTGCGCGAGCGCACCGGCGCCGGCATGATGGATGTCAAGAAGGCTCTTGACGAAGCCAACGGTGACGCCGAAAAGGCTATCGAGATCATCCGCATCAAGGGCCTCAAGGGCGCTACCAAGCGCGAAGGCCGCTCAACCGCCGAAGGCCTGGTGGCCGCAAAGGTCAGCAACGGCGTCGGCGTGATGATCGAGGTCAACTGCGAGACCGACTTCGTCGCCAAGGCTGACAAGTTCATCCAGCTGGCCGACAAGGTCCTGGCCGTGGCTGTGGAGTCCGGCGCTGCCGACCTCGACACCCTCCTGGCCATCGAAGTTGATGGCAAGCCGCTGTCCGAGGTTGTCGTCGAAGAAGGCGCAATCCTCGGCGAAAAGGTTGTTGTCCGCAAGCTGTCCCGCATTGAGGGCGGCACTGTTGACGCTTACCTGCACAAGACGTCCAAGGATCTCCCGGCCCAGGTCGGCGTCCTGTTCGCTGTTGACGGTGAAGGCGAAGCCGCTGCCACCGCCGCACACGACATTGCAGTGCACATCGCAGCGATGTCCCCGAACTACCTGACCCGCGACGACGTTCCGTCCGACCTGGTCGAGTCCGAGCGTCGCATCGCCGAAGAGACCGCCAAGGCTGAAGGCAAGCCCGAGGCCGCAATGTCCAAGATTGTGGAAGGCCGCGTTACGGGCTTCTACAAGGGTGAGGTCCTGGTTGACCAGGCTTTCGCTAAGGACGCCAAGAAGTCTGTGGCGCAGGTCCTCGAAGAGGCCGGCGTCAAGGGTACGTCCTTCGCACGTTTCCGCGTCGGCTCCTAGTCGAATCCGCAAAGGGGTGGCCACTTCGGTGGCCGCCCCTTTTGCATGCAACGGCTAAACGTCCGATGAGACCTTTGGCCATCCGGCACGATAACCTTTTTCAGAGTTCACCAACGGGAAGGCACCCATGGAAGCCGTCAATTCTTCAAGCCAGCCAGAGAAAAGCAGGCGCCGCGTCCTCCTGAAGTTGTCGGGCGAGGTCTTCGGCGGCGGCAAGCTGGGCGTTGATCCCGACACCGTGCGCGACGTCGCCAAGCAGATCGCCGCAGCGGTCCCCGAAGTGGAAGTTGCCATCGTCGTCGGCGGCGGCAACTTCTTCCGCGGCGCGGAACTGTCCCAGAGCGGCATGGACCGCTCGCGCGCCGACTATATGGGCATGCTCGGCACCGTCATGAACTGCCTGGCGCTGCAGGACTTCCTGGAGCAGGCCGGCGTTGAAACCCGCGTCCAGAGCGCCATCACCATGGGCCAGGTCGCCGAGGCGTACATTCCCCGCCGGGCCATCCGCCACATGGAAAAGGGCCGCGTGGTCATCTTCGGCGCCGGTGCCGGCCTGCCGTACTTCTCCACGGACACAGTGGCCGCCCAGCGCGCCCTGGAGGTCCACGCGGACGTCGTCCTGATGGCCAAGAGCGGCGTGGACGCCGTCTACACCGCGGATCCCAAGAAGGACCCCACTGCCGAGAAGCTGGACACTCTGAGCTACGACGACGCCCTGCGCCGCGACATCAGGGTCATGGACCAGACCGCAATGACCATGTGCAAGGACAACAACCTGTCCATGGTGGTTTTCGGGATGGAAGGCGAAGGGAACGTCACCCGCGCGATCCTGGGCGAAAAGCTCGGTACCCTGGTGACCCCGTAGCTGCGGCTAGGATGATCTGAGCACGGTTCCATGCCCGCAACAGGGCAACAATGGAGCCAGGAACCATGAACCAAGATTGTGCAGGAAACCGGTACCCGGACTGCACTGATTTCTGAGGAGAGACAGTGATCGAAGAAACCTTGCTCGAAGCCGAAGAGAAGATGGACAAGGCGGTAGAGGTAGCCAAGGAAGACTTCGCCTCGATCCGCACAGGACGGGCAAACCCGGGCCTTTACAACAAGGTCCTGGTGGACTACTACGGTTCGCCCACCCCGCTGCAGCAGCTTGCCTCCTTTGCCATTCCGGACGCGCGCACCATCCTCATCACGCCGTTCGATAAGACCGCACTGCGCGACATCGAGCGGGCCTTGAGCGATTCCGAGGTGGGTGCCAACCCCTCCAACGACGGCAACGTCATCAGGATCACCATCCCGGACCTGACCCAGGAACGCCGCAAGGAATACGTCAAGATCGTCAAGACCAAGGGCGAGGACGCGAAGATCTCCATCCGCAACATCCGGCGCAAGGCCAAGGAAACGCTGGACAAGCTCGTCAAAGACGGCGAAGCCGGCGAGGACGAAGGCAGCCGCGCCGAAAAGGAACTGGATGGCCTGACCAAATCGCACGTGGACGGCATCGACGAGCTGCTCAAGCGCAAGGAAGCAGAGCTGCTCGAAGTCTGATGAGCCAGGCAGAGCAGGCCCCCACCCAACGGGCGCGCACCAGGGGGAAACAGTTGCGGAGCAATCCGACGCCCAAGGCCGGCCGGAATCTTCCGGCAGCCATTGTGGTGGGCCTGGCCATGCTGATCGGTGTGCTGGGCGGCCTGGTTTTCCTCCCGCTCGGATTCGTGGCTGTCACCACCGGGTTCGCGGTTTTCGGAGTCTGGGAGATCTTCCGTGCCCTGGAGGCGAACGGGACCAGGATGCCCATCGTCCCGGTCATGGTGGGTACAGTGGCCATGCCGTTCGCCGCCTATCTCGGCGGTCTTGAGAGCCTGCTTTTCGCCATGCTCCTGAGCTGCGTGGCAGTCCTCCTCTGGCGTTCAGTGGAGAACCCCGCCGGATCAGCGAACAGCATCTTTGCCGGCGTGTTCACGCTGGGCTGGGTCCCGTTCTTCATCAGTTTCGCCACATTGCCGCTGCACGCCGTCGGCGTCGCCACCCCGGTAGGCCTCTGGCCTGGCGGAACCGTGCCGCCCGGGGCCTGGCAGGTGGCCGTGATGCTGCTGCTGGTGGTCTCGAACGACACCTTCGGGTACCTCGTGGGCGCATCGCTGGGCAAACACCCCATGGCCCCGAAGATCAGCCCCAAGAAATCATGGGAAGGCTTCGCCGGTTCCATTGCCGGGGCCATGCTCATCGGCGTTCTTGCCAGCATTTTCCTGCTGGGCAAGCCCTGGTGGGTGGGTGTGATCCTCGCCGTGGGCGTCGTTGCAGCATCCACCGCAGGGGACCTGGCGGAGTCGATGGTCAAACGTGAACTCGGGATCAAGGACATGAGCAGCATCCTGCCCGGACATGGGGGCGTCATGGACCGCCTGGACTCCATCGTCTTCGCCTGTCCCGTGGCCTTCGTGCTGTTCGCACTGGTTGCGGGCGTCTGACGCGACCGTCTCGGACCATCTTCGCCGGACCGCCGGCAGCGCCAATAGACTGGTGCGTAACCTGACCCAGCTGAAGCAACAAAGGATCAACAGTGGCATTGGACTTTCAACGGAAAATCCCCGCGTCGTTTGAGCGCGTGCGGGGCAACGAATTCGGGTACAACGCCAAACAGGTGGACCAGTTCCTCCAGCGGGCCAGGGTGGCACTGGAGACGCCGAACGCCGCCATCCACGCCGTCACCAGCGCCGATGTCCGAAGCGTCTCCTTTGACCCGGTCAAGGGAGGCTATGCTGCCGCCGTCGTCGACGCAGCGCTGGACCGGCTCGAAGACGCCTTCGCCCGCCGCGAACGGGACGAACTGATCGCCGCCAGGGGCGAGGATGCCTGGCTGCGGGAGATCGGCAGCCTCTCCGGGATCCTCCGGGGCCGCCTCCACCGGCCTGACGGTGAGCGCTTCCGGCGCCCGTCAAAAAAGAAGGCCCGCAGTTACAACATCCTGGACGTGGACAATCTTTGCTACGACCTGATCGGCTACCTCGAGAAGGACAAGCCCCTCAGCGTGGACAATGTCCGCAGGGTGGTCTTCCGTCCCGCCGTGGGCAAGGACGGTTACGAAGAGACCCAGGTTGATGCCTTCCTGGACCGCGTGGTTGAGCTCATGGCGGCCATCGACTGACTGCCCCTTAGCTGGTCACGGGACTCAGCGTTCGGTCACCAACGGCCGTTCGGGAGTGTGCAGCCGGGTCATGACGCGGCTCATGGTCCGCGGAATCCGGTGTTTTGTCCCCCGGGAGACAATCACCATCACGGCGAAGGCGGCGGGAACCGTCCACGCCGCCGGCTGGGCCAGCCAGAAGGGCGTGCCGGCAGCGCCCAGGACCGTTCCCCACACCATGGCGCCGCCGCAGAGGACGCCGCCGGTCACCATTCCGGCAATGGCGCCGGCATCGGTGAGTCCCCGCCACCAGATGCCCAGCAGGAGCACCGGGCACACAGTGGAGGCGGTAAACGCGAACACCAGGCCCACACTGCCGGCCAGAGCCAGGGAATCAGTCATGACGGCAAATCCCAGCGGAACCACAGCGGAGACGACGGCGGCGAGCCGGAATCCCCGCACGCTGCCGCCCAGGACGTCCTGGCTGATCACGCCAGCCAGCGAGACCACCAGGCCCGAGGTAGTGGACAGGAACGCGGCGAAGGCCCCGGCCACCACCAGCGCTGAGAGCAGGTCGCCCGCGGTTCCACCGAGCAGCTGCCCCGGCAGCAGGAGAACCACCGCGTCCGCCTGCCCTGACCGGGCAAGTTCGGGCGCGAACATCCGCCCCACCAGCCCGTAGGCGGTGGGAAACAGGTAAAAAACGGAGAGCAGCCCGAGCACGATCAGCGTGGTCCGCCGTGCCGAGTGTCCGTCCGGATTCGTGTAGAAGCGGACCAGGACGTGGGGGAGCCCCAGAGTGCCGAACAGCAGCGCCACCAGCAGCGAGATGTTCTGGTACGGCCCGGCGGGGGCCAGTCCGGTGGGATTCACGACGGCGGGGGCCACGGCGGCGCTCCCGTCACCGGCGAGCGTGAACACTATGAACAGGACGGGCACGGCAAGGGCGGTGAGCTTCAGCCAGAACTGGAAGGCCTGCACAAAGGTAATGGAGCGCATGCCGCCGGCCACGACAGTCAGGCACACTACGACCACCACGGCCACGGAGCCTACCCAGGCCGGCAGCCCGGTGGTGATCCGGATGGTCAAGGCCGCGCCGTGGAGCTGAGGCACAATGTACAGCCAGCCCACCACAACCACCACCACGCTGGTCACACGGCGGACCGCGCGCGAATCCAGCCTCGCTTCGGTGAAGTCCGGGATCGTGTAGGCGCCGGACCGGCGCAGCGGCGCAGCCACAAACAGCAGCAGCATCAGGTAGCCGGCGGTGTAGCCCACGGGAAACCACAACGCGTCGGTACCGGACAGCAGGATCAGCCCGGCCACGCCCAGGAAGCTCGCCGCCGAGAGGTACTCCCCGCCGATGGCCGAGGCGTTCCACCATGGCTTGACGGTCCGGGAAGCCACGTAGAAATCGCCGGTGGTCCGGGAAATCCGCAGGCCGTAAAACCCGATAGCGGCTGTTGCCAGCGAAACCGACACGAGAGCGATCACACCCACTGCGGGATTCATGAGGTGGTCACTCGTCACCGGCCAGGTCCCGGTAGCGGGCTTCGTTCCGGGCGGCGGTCCGGATATAGAGCCAGGCGCTGAGGCCGATGACGGGATAAATGCCTGCGCCGAGCAGGATCCAGTCGAACGGGATCCCCGCGATCCGGGTCTCGGCGAGGCCCGGTAGGGCGGCCAGCAGCAACGGGAACGCGCACAGGATGAGCATAAAGCCGATGGCCACCACCAGGGCCAGCCGCAGCTGGGAACGGATCAGGGAGCGGACGAAGACCTGCCCCACCTCGGATTCCTCCGCCGCCTCGCGCGACTCCCGGGCCGGCCGGGGTGCCGAGCGCGGAGCGGTGACACGGACCCGCGTCATGCCTGCGGCCGGATGCGGGTGGCTTCCAGTTTTTCCCTGACCGTGGGAAGGTGGCGGCGGCTGATGGGCAGGCCGGCTCCCGCGACCGAGACGCTGGGTTTGTCCGCCGTCAGCTTCATGGACTGCACATGCTTCAGCGCCACGAGGTAGGACCGGTGCGTCCGGATAAACCCGGCCCCGGCCCACTGCTGCTCCAGGTCTGCCAGCGGAACCCGGATGAGATAGCTGGCATCCGCGGTGTGCAGCCGGGCGTAGTCGCCCTGCGCCTGGACGTACGTGACGTCGTCGCGCCTGATCATCCTGGTGGTGCCGCCCTGGTCAACGGTGATCATCTCGGGGGCGGGGCCGCCGCCGTCGCGCAGCAGCTCGCTGATCCGTCCCACCGTCCGGGACAGCCGTTCGGCCCGGACGGGCTTCAGGAGGTAATCCACGGCGGCAAGCTCGAACGCCTCCAGGGCGCAGTCCTCGTCCGCCGTGACGAACACCACCACCGGCGGTTTGCTGCTGCGCGCGATGGCGCGGGCGACATCAAGGCCGGACACGGCGGGCATGTGAATATCCAGGAAGACGGCGTCAACCGTTGCGGTGTTCAGGGCCCGCAGCGCTTCGGTGCCCGAAATGGCCCGGTGGATGACCCCGATCCGGTCATCCTTGCCCAGGAGGTAGGCCAACTCCTCCACGGCGGGTAACTCGTCGTCGGCGACGAGGACATTAATCATGGTCCTACATTAGCCGCCGCAGGCGGCTGGAATCAGGCGGCTGAGATCGTACAGCTGGGTTCAGGCGTCGTGGCCGGGCTGGGACTTGGGCACGCGCATGGTGATCAGAGTGCCTTCGCCCGGGGCCGTCTCGATCACCAGGCCGTGCTGGTCCCCGTAGACCTGCCGGAGCCGGGCGTCAACGTTGCGCAGCCCCACGTGGTCGCCGTCGTGGTGCCCGGCCAGCATCGCCTGGAGCTCGGCAGGGTCCATCCCCACGCCGTCGTCCTCTATGGTCACTTCCGCATAGGCGCCCGAATCATTGGCCGTGATGGTGATGTGGCCCGCCCCTTCCTTGGCCTCCAGGCCGTGCCTGACGGCGTTCTCCACCAGCGGCTGCAGGCTCAGGAACGGGATGACGGTGCTCAGGACTTCAGGCGCGATCCGCAGGCTGACCTGGACGCGGTCACCGAAACGGGCGCGCTCCAGCAGCAGGTACCGGTCGATGCAGCGCAGTTCCTCCGCCAGCGTCGTGAAGTCACCGTGGCGCCGGAACGAGTACCTCGTAAAATCAGCGAACTCCACCACCAGCTCGCGCGCCCGCTCCGGATCCGTGTTGATGAACGACGCGATCGCGTTCAGCGAGTTGTAGATGAAATGCGGACTGATCTGGGCACGCAGCGCCCGCACTTCGGCTTCCATCAGCAGCGTCCGGGACGCGTCCAGCTCTGCCAGCTCCACTTGGACGGCCACCCAGTCCGCCACTTCGCTGGTGGCACGGACCAGGCCTGCGCCCGCCGCCGGGGCAAACGCCGCCACAACGCCCACCACCCGTGAGCCCGCACGGACCGGCGCGATGACGGCGGCGAAGCTTCCGGAGGCATGGCCCGTCCCCAGGTCCCGCGCCTGGAGCACCGCCGTCCGCCCGCCGATCAGGACGTCCGCAGCCAGTTCCATCAACCGGGGCTTCAGTTCCTCGGCGGCACCGTCCCAGGCCAGGACGCCCGCCGTATCGGTGATGGCCAGCGCATCACAGCCCAGCAGGTTCCTGAGCTGCCGGCTCGCCTTGGCGGCGCCCGCCGGATTGAGGCCCGTACGCAGATGCTGGCCGGCACTCGAGGCAGCGTGGAGGGTGTTGTACGTGGCGCGCTCGGCGTCGGTGCCCAGCTCACGGAAGGACCGGAGCAGCTTGATGCCAACACCGACGACGACGGCGATCGCCAGCACAATCACCGCAACTGCGGCGGCGGTCAGGAGCGGGGAGTCCGGCATGGTGCCCAGCGTAGCGGCGGGTGCCGTTAGTCGCAGCATCGTAACCGCTGAGCGACCGTTCCGGCCATGGTTCTGGAATAGACGACTACCGCAGCGCAGAGTGATTGCAGTCACATTGTCCGTATCCTGTCCGCAGGCCGGTCCGTGTGAACCAGGCAAGTCTCAATGAGGAGGAACGATGGGTAACGATGCCCACACTCCGGACGCAGCGGCGTCCGTGGACTTCGAACAGGTCCAGTCGACAGAGCGGTTCCAGGAACTGCGCAAACGTCACCGCAGCTTTGTGTTCCCCATGGCCGTGGCATTCCTGCTGTGGTACTTCGCGTATGTCCTGCTGGCTGACTACGCCGTCGAGTTTATGTCCACCAAAGTGTGGGGCAACATCAACGTCGGCCTGATCCTGGGCCTGCTGCAGTTCGTCTCCACGTTCGCCATCACCGGCTGGTATGTCAGCTACTCCAACCGGAAGCTGGACCCCATCGCGGCGGAGATCCGCAACGAAATCGAAGGCCATGAGTTTGATAAGGACGGCAACATCATGAGCGGAGTGACCAAATGATCGGGATTGCCACGGCTGTGGACGTCGCCGACCTGAAAGAAACCACGCTGCTCAACATGGGCATCTTTGGCCTGTTCGTTGCTGTGACCATGGTCATTGTGCTGCGGGCCAGCCGCAACAACAAAACCGCCGCTGACTACTACGCGGCCGGCCGTTCCTTCACCGGCTCGCAGAACGGCACGGCCATCGCCGGCGACTACCTTTCCGCGGCCTCGTTCCTGGGCATCACCGGTGCCATTGCCATCAACGGCTATGACGGCTTTATGTACTCCATCGGCTTCCTCGTGGCCTGGCTTGTCGCCCTGCTGCTCGTCGCCGAACTGCTCCGCAACACCGGCAAGTTCACCATGGCCGATGTCCTCTCCTTCCGGCTCAAGCAGGGCCCCGTCCGCATCGCTGCGGCCATTTCCACGCTGGCTGTCTGCTTCTTCTACCTCCTGGCGCAGATGGCCGGAGCCGGCAGCCTCATTTCACTGCTGCTGGGCATCAGCGACTGGGGCGGACAGGCACTGGTAATCATCGTCGTCGGCGTCCTGATGATCACGTACGTCCTGATCGGCGGCATGAAGGGCACCACCTGGGTCCAGATCATCAAGGCAATTCTGCTGATCGCCGGCGCGGCCGTGATGACTTTCTGGGTCCTGGCAATCTACGGCTTCAACCTCTCCAGCCTGCTCGGTGCAGCCGTGGAGACTTCCAACAACCCGGCGGTTCTGAACCCCGGCCTGCAGTACGGCAAGACCGGGACCTCCAAACTGGACTTCATGTCCCTGGGTCTCGCCCTGGTCCTGGGTACCGCTGCCCTGCCGCACGTCCTGATGCGTTTCTACACTGTGCCCACGGCCAAGGAAGCCCGCAAGTCTGTGGTGTGGTCCATCTGGCTGATCGGCCTCTTCTACCTGTTCACCCTGGTCCTCGGCTACGGTGCGGCGGCCCTCGTCGGTGCGGAAACCATCAAGTCAGCCCCCGGCGGCGTCAACTCCGCAGCTCCGCTGCTCGCCTTCCACCTCGGTGGCCCGCTGCTCCTGGGCTTCATTTCCGCCGTGGCTTTCGCCACCATCCTGGCAGTGGTGGCCGGCCTGACCATCACCGCCGCGGCGTCCTTCGCCCACGACATCTACGCCAGCGTCATCTCCAAGGGCAAGGCCGACGCCGACACGGAGGTCAAGGTGGCGCGGCGCACCGTGGTGGTCATCGGCGTCATGGCCATCTTGGGCGGCATCTTCGCCAACGGTCAGAACGTGGCCTTCCTGGTGGCTCTGGCCTTCGCCGTCGCGGCGTCGGCCAACCTGCCCACCATCGTTTACTCGCTGTTCTGGCGGCGGTTCACCACCCAGGGCGCGGTCTGGAGCATGTACGGCGGTCTGGGTTCGGCCATCATCCTGATCATCTTCTCGCCGGTGGTATCGGGTGGGGCGACCTCCATGATCAAGGACGCCAACTTCGCCTTCTTCCCGTTGAGCAACCCCGGCATTGTGTCCATCCCGCTGGCGTTCCTGCTCGGCTGGCTCGGAACGGTGTTGGACAAGAAGCGCGAGGACACCGCCAAGCAGGCCGAGATGGAAGTACGGTCCCTGACCGGTGTGGGTGCGGAGAAAGCCGTGGACCACTGATAGATGACTGAGTCAGAGAGCCCCTGTGCCGCATGGCATAGGGGCTCTCTGACGTTCCAGCTGCAGGCGACGCTCAGCCGCAGGCGACGTTCAGCCGCAGGCGACGTTCAAAAGGCGGGGGCGTCAGCGCTGATGGTGGCCCGCCGGCATGGCCGGACCGCCGTGCCGACCATGCGGCACCGCAAACTGGCCCGCTGTGGAAGCGGCGAGTCCAGGCGTCGCGATTCCGGCCACCAGCAACGGCACCGGCGAAAGCGGTGACCAGCAGGATGCCCGGGCGGGCAGCGGCGGGCGCCATGCCGTCGTCGTCCATTCCCCGGAGCCGGCGCCCCTCTGCCAGGGGCCCGACGCGACAATCATGAGCGTGAGCAGCAGCGCCGCGAGGTGGCTGAGGAGATAGACGGCATCGACGCCGGTGTTGACCGTGCGGGCCATGGCCGTGCTTTTCAGGCCCGCGTACAGAAGTGCGCCGCCGATCGCGAGGTGGATGACATTGTGCAGCGGATTCACTTCAAGAATGATGAGGTTGGCGCCCTCCGTGGCGAAGAAGCCGATGCCGGAGGTCACCACGAAACCCCGGAGACCGACAAGAAGATCAACGGGCCCGTGAGGATGGCGTGCGGGCTTGGGCTGTGTGGCGCTAGGCCTGGGGCTTGAGCTTGATGTTGATCATTTTCAGCTCGTCGGTGCCTTCGAAGCGGTAGACGAGGTCGATCTTCTTGTCGCCGTCGCAGGTGATGAGGCCGGCGACGTCGGCCGACTTGGTGCCGTTCTCGGTGCTTGCCTTGACCTCGTTGTAGACAGTCTTGCAGGTGCTGTCCATCGCCAGGGTTTTGATGCCGGCGATGAAGTCCTCCTTGGTCAGCTGCTCATGGAGGGCGGGGTCAAGATAGTCGTCGTAGGCCCTGGAACTGTCGCCGGCAATCACCAGCTTGGTGAAGCTGTCAGCCAGGCCCCGGGCATGGTTGGTGGCGCCGTTGACAATGTTGACCAGGATGAGGACGCCCACGACCGCCAGCAGCAGGACACCTCCCACAACGCCGAGGATGGTCCACAGCTTCCGGCGGCTTTGCGCCGGGGGCTCTTGTCCAGGCAGGCCGAACGGCCCCTCGGACGAGTATTGCGCGGGCGCACGGAACTGCGCGGGCGCACGGAACTGCGACGGTGCACCGTGCTGTGGCGGGTTGCCGGGCAGCGGTGGCGCGCCATGCTCCCCGGGGTTGCCGGGCTTCCCCGTTGGTTGCGCGGGCTGCCCCGTTGGTTGCGCGGGCCAGGCCGCCGGCTGGACCGGCTGGTACGGTCCCTGAGGATTGCTCACGATGGAGCCTTTCCGGCAACGCACTGGCACTGCCTTATTGTTGGGACCCGCTGAAGAGCACCCATGGATTCACCTTGGAACAGCCTATAACCCAGCCCGCCGGGGCCGGGTATCGGGGGCGGTAGTGGGGGCTGCTGGCCCTATGTGTCTTCGGATCCCCGCTCGAGCAGCGGCTGGATGCGGAACGGGATGAGTTCGCTCATGGCCAGTGCCGTGTCCGTCCTGTCCACTCCATCGCACGCCAGGATTTTCCCGTTGATCCGGAAGAGGTCCTCGGCGTCCAGGGCCACTACCCGGAGCAGGAGGTCAGCAGAGCCGGTGAGGCCGTAGCCTTCCAGGATTTCCGGAATGCCGGCGAGGTCATGGGCCAGCTGTCCCAGTTTCTGCTGCTGGACGTGGACGGAAATGAACGCCATGAGCGGATAGCCCAGGGATGCCGGGTTGATACGACGTTCGAAGGACAGGAAGACGTGCTTCTTCTCCAGCTGGGCCATGCGCGCCTGCACGGTGTTCCGGGACAGTCCCAGCTTCTGGGCCAACGCCACCACGGTCCGCCGGGGGTCGCGGGCAAGGGCCGAGAGTAGCCGTGTGTCGGTGCCATCCAAAGCTTGCATAATGCGCAACGTTAGCACGGTGAGAGCGGTGCAGATAGGGCATAATGCGCAGTATCCACGGCGGTGGTTGTACCCATTGAGCATTGTGAGTAGGGTCACAATTATCCGGGGCAACGGCGCCCGGGCGGCCGGCGGCGGGCGGGACCACAAGTCCCCAGGCTCCGGTCAAACGACGTGAGAAGGTTGCGTGCCATCGTGTCTACAGACAGGAACCTGATCCAGCTGGTTACCCCGGCAGGGGAGCGGATCAGCCACCCGGAGTTTGATCCCTGGGTGAAGGACATCGGGGATGAGCAGTTGTGTTCCCTCTACGAGGACCTGACGGTCATCCGGCGGATCGATGTTGAGGCCACCGCCCTCCAGCGTCAGGGCGAGCTCGGTCTTTGGCCCCCGTTGCTGGGGCAGGAGGCGGCGCAGGTCGGTTCCGGCCGGGCCCTGCGCGAGGACGACTTTGTCTTCTCCAGCTACCGGGAAAACGGCGTGGCGTACTGCCGCGGCGTGGACCTGACGGACATCACCCGGGTGTGGCGCGGCACGGCATCCTCCGGGTGGGATCCGTATACCGTGAATATGGCCACCCCGCAGATCATCATCGGCGCGCAGACCCTGCATGCCACGGGCTACGCCATGGGCATCCAGAACGACGGCGCGGACTCGGTGGCGGTGACATACTTCGGCGACGGTGCCACGAGCGAAGGCGACGTCAACGAGGCCATGGTCTTTGCCGCCAGCTTCCAGGCGCCCGTAGTCTTCTTCTGCTCCAACAACCACTGGGCCATCTCAGAGCCCGTGCGGCTGCAGTCCCACATCCAGATCGCGGACCGGGCCGCCGGGTTCGGCATTCCGAGCCTCCGGGTGGACGGCAATGATGTGCTGGCCGTGATGGCAGCCACGCGGGTGGCATTGGACCGTGCCCGGCACGGCGGCGGGCCCACCTTCATCGAAGCGGTCACCTACCGTATGGGACCTCACACCACCGCCGACGATCCCACCCGCTACCGTGACGCCAATGAACTGGAGGACTGGGCTGCCAAGGATCCCATCCTGCGGGTCAAGGCCCTGCTGGAACGCAAAGGACTCCTCACGGATCGGGTCCAACAGCACGTTCACGACAAGGCGGAGTCAGTCGCCCGCGAACTCCGTTCGGGTTGCATCGGCATGCCCGATCCCGAGCCGATGGACATCTTCAAGCACGTGTACAGCGAGCCCAACTCGTGGTTGGACCGGCAGCAGGACCACTACGCCCGTTACCTGGCTTCCTTCGGCGATCCCGCGGGAGCCACCTCAGAAGAAGGTGCACGCTGATGACCCAGATGACCTTTGCCCGTGCCATCAATTCCGGCCTGCGCAAATCCCTTGAAAACGATCCAAAAGTCATCCTCATGGGCGAGGATATCGGTACCCTCGGCGGTGTCTTCCGGGTGACCGACGGCCTCCAGAAGGATTTCGGCACCCACCGTGTGGTGGACACGCCGCTGGCCGAGTCGGCCATCATGGGCACCGCCGTCGGCCTCGCCTACCGCGGTTACCGCCCGGTGGTGGAGATCCAGTTCGACGGCTTTATCTACCCTGCCTTCGACCAGATCGTGAGCCAGGTGGCAAAGCTGCACTACCGCACCCAGGGGGCCGTGAAGATGCCCATCACCATCCGCGTCCCGTTCGGAGGCGGCATCGGCTCGCCCGAGCACCACTCCGAGTCGCCCGAGGCGTACTTCACGCATACGTCGGGGCTTCGCGTGGTCAGCGTCTCCAACCCGCAGGATGCCCACACCGTGATCCAGCAGGCCATCCTGTCCGATGACCCGGTCCTGTACTTCGAACCCAAGCGCCGCTACCACGACAAGGGTGAAGTGGATGAGGGCATCGATCCGCGCACCGCGCTGCCCATGGACTCCGCCCGAGTTGTCACCGAGGGTACGGACGTGACGCTCGTGGCCTACGGGCCGTTGGTGAAGACGGCCAGGGACGCAGCAATCGCGGCCGCCGACGAAGGCGTCTCCATCGAGGTCATTGACCTGCGCTCGCTGGCACCCGTGGACTACGCAAGCGTTGAAGCATCTGTCCGGAAAACAGGCAGGCTGGTGGTCACCCATGAAGCCGGCCAGTCCGGTGGCCTGGGCGCCGAAGTTGCGGCCAGCATTACGGAGCGGTGCTTCTACCACCTCGAAACCGCCCCCGTCCGTATCACCGGGTTCGATATTCCCTACCCGTACTCCAAGCTTGAAATGCACCATCTGCCCGGCCTGGACCGGATCCTCGACGGCGTGGACCGCGCCCTCGGACGCCCGAACTCCCTCAGCGGGTTGGAAGGATGAGCGCCACCATGATCAAGGAATTCAGGCTCCCGGACCTCGGCGAAGGCCTCACGGAATCAGAAATCCTCAGCTGGAAGGTGGCAGTGGGGGACACGGTAACGCTGAACCAGGTCATCGCCGAGGTTGAAACCGCAAAGGCCGTCGTGGAGCTGCCGTCACCTTTCGCGGGCGTGATCACTGCGCTGCATGAAGAGCCGGGAACAATCGTGGAGGTGGGCAAGCCGATCGTCTCCTTCGAAGTAGCGGACGACGGCGGCGCCTCACGTTCAGGGGCGGCGCCCGCCGGGGCGGCCCCTGCTGCAGCGGGGACCGCGAAACGCGAGCCGAACCTGGTGGGGTACGGCGCCGTCGTCGAAAGCTCAGGCCGTCCCGCCCGCCGGGCCCGCACCTTTACAACGCCGGCGGCTGAACCTGTTCGCGCTTCGGTTGTTGAGCCCGTAAGGACCGAGCTCGTCGAAACCGAGCCTGTCAGACCCGAAAACCCTCTGGTTGAGCCTGTCGAAACCGACGCCGCGGAGCGCCCACGCTCCACCCCGCCGGTCCGGAAACTGGCCAAGGACCTCGGCGTCGAGCTGGCCGCGGTCGCGGGCACGGGAGCCGGCGGCCTGATCACGCGGGAGGATGTCCAGAATTTTGTTGGCGGTGGCGAATTGTCGGCACCGGTACGCCATCTTTCCGCCGTATCCGATTCGGTTTCCCGCGCCGGACTGGCGCCACAGGGTGGGCGGGAAGTCAGGACCCCCATAAAGGGTGTCCGCAAGTTCACGGCCGCCGCGATGGTGGCAAGTGCCTTCACGGCTCCCCACGCGACGGAATTCCTCACGGTGGATGTCACGCCCACCATGGACCTGCTGGCCAAGCTGAAGGCGAGCCGGGCCTTTTCCGGCTACAAGCTCACGCCGCTGACGCTCGTGGCGAAGGCTGTGCTGATCGCGCTGCGGCGGAACCCGTCGCTGAACTCGCGGTGGGAGGAAGCCAGCCAGGAGATCGTGCAGTTCAACTACGTGAACCTGGGCATCGCCGCCGCGACGCCTCGTGGGCTCACGGTGCCGAACATCAAGGACGCGGATACCCTGTCGCTGCTGGAACTTTCCGAAGCCCTGACCGGGTTGACCGAGACGGCACGGGCCGGCAAGACCGCGCCGGCAGACCTGTCCGGCGGCACCATCTCCATCACGAACATCGGGGTCTTCGGCATCGACGCGGGCACTCCCATCCTGAACCCCGGCGAGGCTGCCATCCTGGCCATGGGGGCCGTGCGGAAGATGCCGTGGGAATTCCAGGATGAGGTGGCCCTGCGCCAGGTCATGACGCTGAGTCTGTCCTTTGACCATCGCCTGGTGGACGGGGAGCAGGGTTCGAGGTTCCTCGCCGATATTGGCGCCATCCTGGCCGAACCCGGCATGGTGCTCACGATGGTCTAACCCGCGGGTCTTTGTCCAGATAATCCGGGTTTCGGACGGTTGAACTCGGGTTATCTGGACAAAAACTCCGGGGCCTGGGCCGCGTAACTTCCTGCGTCAGGTCCTGATTCGTAAGTGCGGCCTTGGCCCGCATTAGCGGTGCTGCCCCGCACCGGTTATGCGGGCCAGGGCCGCTCCTGTGGCCGGGAGCCTCTGGGGCCCGCTCTTGAAATCGTGTCCCGGTCAGGAGGCTTGGGGAACTTTCACCGTGAGCGCCGCCAGCGCCATGCTCTCGAGAAGTGGCCTCGCCGTTTTGGGCGCGATTTTCCGTCCGTGGTTCCGCACCGAGTGCGGCGTGGAGTTGATCAGGCCGAACGTAGCGTGCGCCCGCATCCGCAGTTCGACGGCGTCGGTGCCCGGATGCAGCAGCGCCAGGACCTCCACCCAAATCTCCACGTAGTTCCGCTGCAGTGCCCGTACCTCGGACTGGTCCTTCTGGCTGAGGCTGCTGAAATCCCGGTCCTGCACCCGGATCACGTCAGGCTTGCCAAGGGCAAACTCCACGTGGAACCTCACCAGCCTGCGGAGCGCTGCGAGGGGGTCCGTGGTCTCGGCAATGACGCGCCGGCCGCCGTCGAGCAGCTCGCGGCTGACGGTAAGCAACAGGTCTCCCAGCACCGCCTGCTTGCCCTCGAAGTGGCGGTAGACGGCCGGGCCGCTGACACCGGCCGCGGCGCCCAGGTCTTCCAGCGATACCCGGTTGAATCCGTGCAGGGCGAAGAGCCCCGCGGCGGCGGCAAGCAGCGCCTGGCGGCGGTTCTCCTTCGCCTGGCTGCGCGGCGTCCCGGGGGCTGCCGCGGCCGCGGGTGTTCCTTGAGCTGCCGGCGTCGCCGAAGCGGCCCGCGTAGCTGAATCGGGCTGTGCTGCTGAATCCGGCTGGGCTGCCAAAGCCGGTGCGGACGGCTTGACCGGTCGGGTGGTGGGCACGCTTTTCCTCCTAGGAACAGCCGATTCTAGCAATGTCCTGCTGTGTTGGACATCACAGTTAATAAAGACTAACCTGAATTCCAGTTATAAAGCATTAACCGAGCTGGCTTTTACGGCTCTCGCCGGTGGCCCTTGGTGGCTTTCAATAGATGATGAACGGATGCAGTCGATGGAGACTCTCGCCAGCCGGCTTGATGCCGCAAGTGAAGCGTTTGCTGCAAACAACGCTGCCCAGCTCGCGCTGGCCGCCGAGCTCCGGACCAGGCTGGCTGAGGCCGCGTTGGGCGGGCCGGAGAAGTCGCGGGAGCGCCATGTGGGGCGCGGGAAGCTGCTGCCCCGGGAGCGCATTGACCGGCTGCTCGATGATGGCAGCCCGTTCCTGGAGATCGCGCCGCTGGCAGCCAACGGCATGTACAACAACGACTCGCCGGGCGCCGGGGTTATTGCCGGCATCGGCCTGGTCCACGGCCGCCAGGTGCTGGTGATCTCCAACGACGCCACCGTCAAGGGCGGCACCTACTACCCGATGACCGTGAAGAAGCACCTCCGCGCCCAGGAGATAGCGCTGGAGAACCGGTTGCCGTGCATCTATCTGGTGGATTCGGGCGGGGCGTTCCTCCCGAAGCAGGACGAAGTTTTTCCCGACAAGGAGCATTTCGGCCGGATCTTCTTCAACCAGGCGAAGATGTCTGCCGCGAAGATCCCGCAGATCGCCTCGGTGATGGGCTCCTGCACGGCAGGCGGCGCTTACGTTCCGGCGATGAGCGATGAGACGGTGATCGTGCGGAACCAGGGCACCATCTTCCTGGGCGGTCCGCCGCTGGTGAAGGCTGCCATCGGGGAGATCGTCACGGCGGAGGAACTGGGCGGCGGTGACGTGCACTCGAAAATCTCCGGTGTGACGGACCACCTGGCGGAGAACGATGAGCATGCCCTGCAGATCGTCCGGGACATCGTCTCCACCCTGCCGAGGCCGGCTGCCCCTGCCTGGAATGTGGACACCGTCGTCGAGCCCCTCGCGGATCCGGCGGAGTTGTACGGTGCCGTCCCGACGGACGTCAACGCGCAGTACGACGTCCACGAGGTCATTGCCCGGCTGGTGGACGGCAGCAGGTTCCACGAGTTCAAGAAGGAGTACGGCACCACCCTGGTCACGGGTTTTGCCAGACTGCACGGGCACCCGGTGGGGATCGTGGCCAACAACGGCGTGCTCTTCAGCGAGTCCTCGCTCAAGGGCGCGCACTTCATCGAACTCTGCGACCAGCGCGGCATTCCGCTTATTTTCCTGCAGAACATTTCCGGGTTCATGGTGGGCAGGGATTCCGAGCAGGGTGGCATTGCCAAGAACGGCGCCAAGATGGTCACAGCCGTCGCCACCGCCCGGGTGCCGAAGCTGACCGTCGTCATCGGCGGGTCCTTCGGCGCCGGCAACTACTCCATGTGCGGGCGGGCGTACTCGCCGCGCTTCCTGTGGATGTGGCCGGCAAGCCGCATCTCGGTGATGGGAGGGAACCAGGCCTCCGGCGTTCTCGCAACCGTCAAGCGTGACCAGTACGAGGCCCGTGGCGAGGAATGGTCCGCAGAGGAGGAGGAAGCCTTCAAGGCCCCGATCAAACAGCAGTACGAAGACCAGGGTAGCCCGTACTATTCCACCGCCCGCCTCTGGGACGACGGCGTGATCGACCCCGCGGATACCCGCACCGTCCTGGGACTGGCGCTCGACGTCGTCTCCCGCACCCCCCTGCCGGAGACCTCCTTCGGCCTTTTCCGGATGTGAGCCAGCCATGACCGTTTCCATGCCCGCCGTTCCTTCCGCAATCCGGCAGAAGCCGCTGTTCAGCACCGTGCTCGTCGCCAACCGCGGGGAGATCGCCTGCCGCGTCATCCGCACACTGCGTGCCCTGGGTATCCGCTCCGTAGCCGTCTATTCCGACGCCGACGCCGGGGCCCGCCACGTTCGCGAGGCTGACACCGCCGTGCGGATCGGCCCTGCCGCCGCAGGAGAAAGCTACCTGAAGATCGAGGCGATCCTCCAGGCCTGCCGCGAGACCGGTGCCGAGGCCGTACACCCCGGTTACGGCTTCCTCAGCGAGAACGTCGATTTTGCCCGCGCCCTCGAAGCCGCCGGCATCACCTTCATCGGCCCCGGCGTCGAGTCGCTGAACATCATGGGCGACAAGATCCGCTCCAAGAACCACGTGGCCGGCTACGGGGTTCCCGTGGTGCCGGGGATTGCCGAACCGGGCATGACCGACGCGCAGCTCATGGAGGCCGCGCCCGCCGTCGGGTTCCCGCTGCTCATCAAACCGTCAGCGGGCGGCGGCGGCAAGGGCATGCATATCGTGGAGCGCCACGAGGACCTCGAAGCCACGCTGGCCACCGCCCGCCGCGTCGCCGCGAGCGCCTTCGGCGATGACACGCTTTTCCTTGAACGGCTGGTCCGCACGCCGCGGCACATCGAGGTCCAGGTCCTGGCGGACAACCACGGCAACGTGATCCATCTGGGGGAGCGGGAATGCTCGCTGCAGCGCCGCCACCAAAAGGTGATTGAGGAAGCGCCGTCGCCGCTGCTGGAGTCGTTGCACGACGGCGGGGCCACCAGGGCCCGGATCGGCGAGGCCGCCTGCCAGGCGGCCCGCAGCGTCCACTACAGCGGCGCGGGAACTGTGGAGTTCCTGGTCTCCGACGAGGCCCCTGACGAGTTCTTCTTTATGGAGATGAATACCCGCCTCCAGGTGGAGCACCCGGTGACCGAAATGGTCACCGGCGTTGACCTGGTCGAATGGCAGGTGCGGATCGCCGCCGGTGAGGAACTGACGGTCCGCCAGTCCGACGTCGAACTCAACGGGCACGCCGCCGAAGCCCGCGTCTACGCGGAAATCCCGGAGCGGAACTTCATGCCGTCCACCGGGACGGTGCTACTGCTGGACGAAATGCCCCATCACGGAGCCGGCATGATCCGGGTGGATTCGGCCCTGCTCGAGGGGCTCGAGATCTCCTCCAGCTACGATCCGATGATCTCCAAAGTCATCGCGTGGGGCCCGGACCGCACCGTTGCCCTGGATACCTTGGACGCGGCCCTCGCTGGCTACACGGCCCTTGGCATCGACACGAATGTTGAGTACCTGAGGCTGCTGATCAACGACGCCGACGTCCGCGCCGGGCATCTCGACACCGGCCTGATCGAGCGCAAGATGCCGGACTTCTCCTTCCGGCGGATTGACGACGCCGAACTGGTCGCGGCCGCCTTGTACGCCGTTGTGAGCGGGGAACAGGACACGGCCGGGACGCCCCCCGGTCCCTGGCAGGCCGGCAACGGCTGGCGGATCGGAGCGCCGGCGCCCCGGCGGATCAGCCTGGGAACGCCTGACGGCGGCATCGCAGCAGTGAGTGTCACAGGCCGCGTGGCCGCCGGCCCGGTCCAGGTCCGCGTCGGCGACGGGCCCTGGCGGACGGCCTCGCTGCGGCTGCCGGGCCGCGGGAGCCTTGTCCTGATCCTGGACGGCGAAACCACGGAGTATTCCCTGGCCCCGGTGGACGCGGGCCCGGTCAGCCTCACCCCGGCCAACCTGCCCGCCGGAGTCTCCGCGGAACTGTTCCTCGGCAACGGTGGCTGGTCCTGCCGGCTCGAGGTGCTGACGCGGGAGTCCCGGCTTGTCCGGGTGCTCGCCGCCGTCGAGCGTGAGGAAGGCGCCGCGGACCCGGAGGTGCGCTCGCCCATGCCCGGCACGGTGGTATCCGTTGCGGTCAGCAACGGCGACACCGTGGATGCCGGCCAGGTCCTTCTCTCCGTGGAAGCCATGAAGATGGAACACCAGCTGGTCGCAGAGGTGGCCGGCACGGTCCATATCAGCATCAAGGCCGGTCAGCCGGTCAAAGCGGACCAGGTGCTGGCCACCATCCACCCTTCAACCACCGATCCAGACGCAGATTCACTTCAGGATTCCATCACGGAGTCGAACACGGATTCCAACAAGGATTCCAACAACACAGGCAAGGGAGCCTAGCCATGGCAGATTTTGAGCTCAGCGAGGAATACCAGGACCTCAGCGATACCGTCCGGGACTTCGCGGACAACGTGGTGGCGCCGGTCTCGGCCAAGCACGATGAGGAGCACAGCTTCCCGTATGAGGTGGTGTCCCAGATGGCGGACATGGGCCTGTTCGGGCTGCCGTTCCCGGAAGAGCACGGCGGGATGGGAGGGGACTACTTCGCTCTGGCACTCGCCCTCGAACAGCTGGGCCGGGTGGACCAGTCCGTGGCCATCACGCTGGAAGCAGGCGTCTCCCTCGGCGCCATGCCGGTGTATCGGTTCGGCACCGAGGCCCAGAAAGAGGAGTGGCTGCCGCTGCTGGCCTCGGGCAAGGCGCTCGCCGGCTTCGGACTCACGGAGCCGGAAGCGGGCTCGGACGCCGGCGGAACCAAGACGCACGCCCATCGCGAGAACGGGGACTGGGTGATCAACGGCAACAAGGAATTCATCACCAACTCCGGGACCGACATCACGCGCCTGGTCACGGTCACCGCGGTGACGGGTCACAAGGAACGCAAGGATGGCAGCCTCAAGAAGCAGATTTCCACCATCCTGGTACCTACCAGCACTGCGGGTTTCAGGGCGGAGAAGGCCTACAACAAGGTGGGCTGGAACGCCTCGGACACGCACCCGCTGACGCTCAAGGACGTCCGGGTGCCGGAAGCGAACCTGCTCGGTGCGGAGGGGCGGGGCTACGCGAATTTCCTTTCCATCCTGGACGAGGGCCGGATCGCCATCGCGGCTTTGGCGACGGGGGCGGCGCAGGGCTGTGTTGACCTGTCGGTGAAGTACGCCAAGGAACGCAGCGCGTTTGGTCATCACATCGGCAAGTACCAGGCCATCTCGTTCAAGATCGCCCGGATGCAGGCCCGGGCCCATACTGCCCGCCTGGCGTACTACGACGCCGCGTCCAGGATGCTGGCCGGGAAGCCGTTCAAGACGCAGGCGGCCATCGCTAAGATGGTCGCAGGCGAGGCGGCCATGGACAACGCGCGGGATGCCACCCAGGTATTCGGCGGCTATGGCTTCATCAACGAATTCACCGTGGCACGCCACTACCGCGACTCCAAGATCCTTGAAGTCGGTGAGGGCACCACGGAGGTCCAGCTGATGCTCATCGCCCGCGAACTCGGACTGTAACCAGCCCGCTGGTCGGGAATGCCACGCGGTGGTCGAGCCTGTCGAGACCCTTGAAAGGACCAACGATGATCAACAAGGTTGTTGCCAGCGCCGAGGAAGCCATTGCGGATATTCCCGACGGCGCGTCGCTCGCGGTGGGAGGGTTCGGCCTCTGCGGAATCCCGGTGGCCTTGATCGATGCCCTGCACCGGCACGGCACGAAGGACCTCGAGACCGTGAGCAACAACTGCGGCGTGGACGACTGGGGGCTGGGCGTCCTGCTCCGTGACGGCAGGATCCGGCGGACTGTCAGTTCCTACGTCGGCGAGAACAAGGAGTTCGCACGCCAGTACCTGTCCGGCGAGCTTGAGGTGGTCCTCACCCCGCAGGGGACGCTGGCGGAAAAGCTCCGGGCCGGCGGCGCCGGGATCCCCGCTTTCTACACCAAGGCAGGGGTCGGCACCCAGGTGTCCGACGGCGGCCTGCCGCAGAAGTACGACGCCGACGGCGGCATCGCCATCGCCTCAGCCGCCAAGGAAGTACGCCCTTTCAACGGTGTGGACTACGTCCTCGAGGAATCGCTGACACCCGACTTCGGCCTTGTCCACGCCTGGAAGGGCGACCGCCACGGCAACCTCGTCTTCCACGCAACGGCCATGAACTTCAACCCGCTCTGCGCCATGGCCGGCAAGATCACCATTGCCGAGGTGGAGGAGCTGGTGGAACCGGGGGAGCTGGACCCCGAACACGTCCACACTCCCGGCATCTTTGTCCAGCGGGTGGTGGTGGTGCCCGCCGGCGAGAAGCGGATCGAGAAGCGGACGGTCGCCCTTGCCCAGGCTGCCGGAACCGAAAGCGCCACCGAACAGGCAGGAGCGTAGCCATGGAGTCCAACAGCACGCAGGGAGCGCCTCCCCGCCCCGAAGCCGTACGGCCCGAATACCGGCGTGCCACCGTCGGCCATCCGGAAGGCACCAATCCGGAGGCCAAAGGGTGGACGCGCAACGAACTGGCCGCCCGGGTGGCCCGGGAGCTCAGCAACGGGCAGTACGTCAACCTCGGCATCGGCATGCCCACGCTCATTCCCAACTACATCCCGGCGGGCGTCGAGGTGGTGCTCCACTCGGAGAACGGGATCCTGGGCGTGGGACCGTACCCCAGCGAGGACGCGGTGGATCCGGACCTCATCAACGCCGGCAAGGAAACCGTCACGGTCAACAAGGGGGCCGCGTTCTTCGACTCCGCCTTGTCGTTCGGCATGATCCGCGGCGGGCACGTTGACGTGGCCGTGCTCGGCGCCATGGAAGTGGCGCAGAACGGCGACCTGGCCAACTGGATGATCCCGGGCAAGATGGTCAAAGGCATGGGCGGGGCCATGGACCTGGTCTTCGGCGCCAAGAAGGTGATCGTGATGATGGAACACGTGGACCGCAACGGCAACCCCAAGATCGTGGAGCACTGCTCACTGCCGCTGACCGGCAAGGCCTGCGTGGACCGGATCATAACCGACCTCGCCGTGATCGACGTCGTCACCGAAGGGGGGCGGTCCCGGTTGGTTCTCCGCGAACTGGCCCCCAACGTCTCCGTGGAGGACGTGGCCGCGGCCACCGGCGCCGAGCTGTTCGAAGAGGACCAGGAGCTCACCGTATGAGCGGGGCTTCGGCGGGCGCAACCCCCGACGGTCCGGGCGCAAGCGCCGCCCCCCGCATCATCGAGCAGCGCGGCCTGTACTTTGACGAACTCGAAGAAGGCGTTGTCTACGCGCACCGGCCCGGCCGCACCGTGACCGAGGCGGACAACGTCCTGTTCACAACGCTCACCATGAACACCCAAGCCCTGCACCTGGACGCCGCCTGGAGCGCAGGGCAGCCGTTTGGCCAGCGGCTGGTCAACTCCATGTTCACGCTGTCCACCCTGGTGGGGCAGTCCGTATCGCAGCTCACCCAGGGCACCATCGTCGCCCAGCTTGGCCTGACGGACGTCTCTTTCCCGCACCCGCTGTTCCACGGGGACACGCTCTACACCGAGACGGTGATCACCGGCAAACGGCTCTCGGGGTCGCGACCCGGCCAGGGGATTGTGACCATGCACCACACCGGGCGGAAACAGGACGGCACCGTGGTGGCGCTGGCCACACGGAGCTGCCTGATGTGGACCCGGGACGCCCATGTGGCGCAGTCTTCTGGACAACACGTGCAGCCTCCGGGAGCTGAAAAGGGGAGCGTGCCGGGCCCCGAAAAGAGGACAATGTCCGTATGACATTCGTGATGGGTCCCGCCCTGCTCTTCTGCCCTGCCGACCGCCCGGAGCGCTTCCCCAAGGCCGCCCAACGCGCCGACGCTGTCATCGTGGACCTCGAGGACGCCGTGGCACCCGCGGACAAGCAGCGGGCGCGCGGCGCCATCCTGGCCCAGCTGGGCGCTGCCGGGGAGGGGCCCGAACTTGACCCCAGCCGCACCATCATCAGAATCAATCCGGCGGGCACCGACGAGTTCGAGAAGGACCTGCACTGCCTGGCCCACACCCCGTACCGCACGGTGATGCTGGCCAAGGCCGAGAGTGCGGCCCAGCTCGAAGCCCTGGCGGACTACCACGTCATCGCCCTGTGCGAGACCGCCGTCGGGGTCCTGAACGCGCCTGCCATCGCGGCGGCCCCGAACGTGGTGGCACTGATGTGGGGCGCCGAGGACCTCCTGGCTTCCCTCAGCGGTACGTCCAGCAGAGCGGACGACGGCGGCTACCGCGCCGTGGCGCTGCACGCCCGGTCCGCGGTGCTGCTCGCCGCCCGGGCTTTCGGGAAAGAAGCCGTGGACGCCGTGTACGTCAACATCCCGGACCTTGAAGGGCTGGCGCAGGAGGCAGCCGATGCCGCAGCGTCAGGATTCGGCTCCAAAGCCTGCATCCACCCCACGCAGGCGGACGTTGTACGGGGCGCCTACGCCCCGTCCGAGGCCGATGTCGCCGCCGCCACGGAACTGCTTCAGGTCGCGGCTGTTGCCGGATCCGGCGTGTTCCAGCACGGCGGCAAAATGATCGACGGCCCCATCCTCAAGCACGCCGAAGCCACCATCCGCCGGGCAGGCATCCACTCCTAGGGCTGCGGGCCCCGAATCACCGCCGCCGCCCCCGGGAACCGCCGAGTGAAAGCGGCGGGATGGCCTCAAAGAGCGGCATCCTGACCCAGCGCTCGCCCGTCTCCCGGAACTCAGCCCTGGTGGCGAAACGGTACAGGTAGCTGTTGGCACGCACCCAGCGCGGCGGATCGCCGTCGAACGGGTCGGCGCGGAGTAGCCGCAGCGTCCGCTGGTCCGCCTCCAGCAGTTTCGTGAGGAACGCGTAAAACCACTCCTCGTGGACGGTGCGCAACGGCAGGAACCACATCAGCCAGTCCAGCCGCAGGTGGTAGGGCGCCCACTGGCGGGGCAGCCGGCGGAGATCTCCGGGTTTGCCCTTAAACCCATATTCGCGCCAGTCCGCCGAGTCCTCAGGTTCTTCGTCCAGTGTGCCCTCCACCACGATCTCGACGCGGTGCTTGGTCACCGTGCCAAACGCGCCGTACGTGTTGACCAGCTGCCAGCGGTTGAAGCTGGCATTCATCAGCTGCCCCTTGGAGAGCAGGTTGCGCACGGGCCAGTAGCTGAGGACCACCAGCAGCATTGTGGCCACCAGGGTGACGGCAAGCCAGTACGGGGGACTGCCGCGGCTGCCTTCCTCAGGATTCCCGTCCTGCGGCAGGAACGGCAAGACGGCGTGGGCCACGGGGTCGCTGACCGCGGCGAAGGCCAGCACAATGGCCATCCAGTTCAGCCACGCGAAGTTGCCGCTGGCCACCAGCCACAGCTGGGTGAAGATGATGATTCCGGCGGCGGCGCTTGCCACGGGCTGCGGAGCGAAGAGGAAGAACGGCACCACGAGCTGAGCGAAATGGTTCCCCAGGACCTCCAGCCGGTGGAAGGGTTTGGGCAGGAGATGGGCCTGTCTGCTCAGCGGCCCCGGCATCGGCTGCGTTTCGTGGTGATAGTAGAGGGCGGTCAGGTCACGCCACTCCCGGCCGCCGCGGATCTTGATCATCCCGGCGCCGAACTCCAGCCGGAACACCAGCCAGGCCAACAGGAGCAGGATGGTGCGCGGCGGCTCCGTCTGGTCCGAGCCAAGGAAGGCCACCGTGAACCCGGCCTCCAGCAGCAGCATTTCCCAGCCGAAGCCGTAAAACGTCTGCCCGACGTTGACGATCGACATGTAAAGCAGCCACAGGGCCAGGAAGGCGATCAGCGGAACCCACGGCGGCCCAAGCTGGGGGATGCCGGCCACCAGGAGGGCGGAAATTGCCAGTCCGGTGAGGCAGACACCACGCAGCAGCCGGTCCGAATAGCGCCAACGGAACAGCGTGGGCCGCCGGCGCGCGCCGAATCCCTCCAGATAGTCCGGAACCGGCAACAGGCCACGTTCGCCCAGCAGCGCAGGGAACTGGTTCAGGGAGGACAGGAACGCAACGAAGAACAGTGCCGCCACACCTCGCTGCAGCACCTGCCGGGCGAATCCGTACTCCGGCGCATCGAACCAGGAAACCCAGTCCACACAATCTACGTTACGCCCGGCGTCGCTGTCCGCCCACTAGGATCGGATGGTGTTTGCATTGGTGCTCATTGCCGTTGTTGCGGGGGCACTGGCCCAGCGGCTGGCCGGCCTCGGATTCGGCCTTCTCGTCTCTCCCGTCCTGGTGGTGCTGCTCGGCCCCTTCGACGGCGTCATGATCATCAACCTGTGCGGCGCGGCCTCATCCCTCCTGATCCTCTCCAGGGTCTGGCGGCACGTGGAGTGGAAGCGCTACTTCGGACTGGCGCTCGCGGCCCTCGCAGGGGTATTGCCGGGTGCCTGGCTGGCCAGCAACGTGGCCGAAGCGCCGCTGGAGATCTGCATCGGCATCCTCCTCATCATCGCCCTGCTGGCTTCGCAGCGGCTGACCCGGAGCTCCTGGCGCGCCAGTGGCCCCGTTCCCATGGTCTCCCTCGGCTTCACCAGCGGACTGATGAACGCGGCAGCGGGCGTCGGCGGGCCGGCCATCACCGCGTACGCCATTGCCACCCGGTGGGAGCAGAAGAGTTTCGGCGCCACACTCCAGCCCTATTTCGTGACCACCGGACTGTCTTCCCTGGTGATCAAGTACGTACTGTCCGGTGGACATGTTCCCGGACTGGACGGCTGGCAATGGCTCAGCATCCTGGCCGCCATGGTGGCGGGAATCATGGCGGGCGATCTGCTGTCCGGCAAGGTCAAACCGGCCGCCGTGCGGCGGATCGTTGTGGCTATCGCCTACATCGGAGCCGTGTCCACGCTGGCCAAGGGTTTCATCGAGCTGGCGGCGGGCTGACCGGACCGCGGGCCAGGTGCGGGCCGGGGTGCGGGATACTTAACAAATGCAGCCTCGCAGAATCGTCATCCTCGGATCCACCGGTTCCATCGGCACCCAGGCGATTGACGTCGTCGACGGCGCCCCGCACCTTTTTGAGGTAGTGGCGCTCAGCGCCGGCGGAGGGAACCTGCAGCTCCTGGCCCGCCAGGCCGTCCACACCGGTGCCGCCGCTGTGGGCATCGCCGCGGGGGATCCGCACAAGCTGCGGGACCTGATCTCCGAGGCCGCCCGCCTGGCGGGGCGGCAGGACTACCGCCCCGAAATCATCGCCGGCCCGGACGCCTCGGCCCGCATCGCCGCCGTAGAAGCGGACGTGGTGCTCAACGGCATTACCGGCTCCATCGGGCTGGCCCCGACCCTCGCCGCCCTGACGTCAGGTGCAACGCTGGCGCTGGCCAACAAGGAATCGCTGATCGTCGGCGGAGCGCTCGTCAAGGCCGCCGCCCGCGAGGGGCAGATCGTGCCCGTGGATTCCGAGCACTCAGCTATAGCGCAGTGCCTGCGCTCCGGCTCCGCGGCCGAAGTTGAGAAGCTCATCCTGACGGCTTCCGGAGGGCCTTTCCGCGGCCGGACAAGGGAAGAGCTCCACGACGTGACGCCGAAAGAGGCCCTGGCGCACCCCACGTGGGACATGGGGCTGATGGTCACCACGAACTCGGCCACGCTCGTCAACAAAGGCCTTGAGCTCATCGAGGCCTATCTGCTCTTCGACGTGCCGCTGGACCGGATCGACGTTGTGGTCCACCCGCAGTCTGTGGTCCACTCCATGGTCCAGTTCATCGACGGGTCCGTCATCGCCCAGGCGTCCCCGCCGGACATGCGCCTCCCCATTGCCTTAGGGCTGGGCTGGCCGGACAGGGTCCCCAAAGCGGCCTCCCCGTGTGACTGGACCAAAGCCACCAGCTGGACGTTCGAACCGCTGGACACCGTCGCTTTCCCGGCCGTGGGCCTGGCCAAGGACGCCGCCAAGCAGGGGAGTACTTTTCCCGCCGTCTTTAACGCGGCAAACGAGGAAGCGGTCATGGCGTTCCACGCGGGACGCATCCGCTTCACCGAAATCGTGGACACTATCGATGCTGTCCTCAGCGAACATTCAGGATCCTCCGGGCTGACGCTGGAGTCGGTACTGGATGCTGAAGACTGGGCACGCTCGCGTGCCCACGAACGTTTAGCAGTCAGCAGTCTCTAGGAAGCAGCAGATCCACGCATGAGCCCCGTCCTCCTCTTTATCCTCGGCGTCGTCTTTGTGGCGATCGGCATTGCCGTGTCCATTGCGCTCCACGAAGTGGGGCACCTGGTGCCCGCCAAGCTGTTCAAGGTGCGCGTTACCAAGTACATGATCGGCTTCGGCCCCACCCTGTGGTCCAAGCGGAAGGGCGAAACTGAATACGGCGTGAAAGCGATCCCGTTGGGTGGCTACGTGTCCATGATCGGCATGTATCCGCCCAACAAGGACGACGGAACCGTCCGCCCTTCCAGCACCGGGATGTTCCAGACCCTGGCCACGGAAGCCCGGTCCATGGCACACGAGGAAGTGGGCCCGGAGGACGCAAACCGCGTGTTCTACCGGCTGCCGGTGTGGAAGAAGATCATCGTGATGCTGGGCGGGCCGGCCATGAACCTGCTGATCGGCGTGGTCCTGACCGCTGTCCTGCTGATGGGCTTCGGCATGGCCACGGCCACCACTACCATCGCCGACGTCTCCAAATGCCAGGTGGCGGCCGGCGAGACCGTTGATCCCGATTCCCCGGACTGCCGGCTGACCCCCGCGGCCGCTGCCGGGCTCCTGCCCAACGACGTGGTCACCTCCTTTGACGGGAAAGCTGTCACCGGCTGGGACGAGCTGACCGAATGGATCCGGGCCTCCGCGGGCAGGGAAGTCAGCATCACTGTGGAGCGCGACGGCGCGCCCGTCACCACCACAGTGACGCCGGTGCTCTCCGCCCGCCCCGTCGTCGGTGTGGACGGACGCCAGGCAAAGGACGACGCCGGCACCCTCCTGTACCAGGACGTCGGCTTCCTGGGCATCGGCGCGCAGACCGAACTGGTTCCCCAGCCGGCGTCGTCCGTCCTGCCCATGGCGGGCGAAAACATCAAGCAAGTGGCCGGCGTCGTCTTCAATCTGCCCGCCCGGGTGGTGGGCGTTGCCCAGGCGGCCTTCAGCGAGGAAGAGCGCGACCCCAACGGCCCCATCAGCGTCGTGGGTGTGGGGCGCGTGGCCGGTGAAGTGGCGGCCATGGAGGAAGTGCCGCTGCAGTCCAGAATCGGGGCCCTGGTAGGGCTGCTCGCCGGCTTGAACTTTGCGCTTGCGGTCTTCAACCTGATCCCGCTGCTTCCGCTCGACGGCGGCCATGTGGCCGGAGCGCTGTACGAGGGGGCGCGGCGTCGGGTGGCCAAGCTGTTCGGCAAACCGGATCCGGGCGCTTTCGACATCGCCAGACTGCTTCCCGTGACGTACGTGGTGGCCACGTTGCTGATGGGCATGAGTTTGCTGCTGATCTATGCCGACATCGTGAAGCCGGTGAACCTGTTCGGCTGACTCCTGCGGACATCTGGCTGGACGGATGTCCCGGATCTACCATGAAACATGGCCACGTTCGCCGTCCAGTCAAAGAGCAGCAGCCGCTGGATCCGGGCCGGGTTGTGGGCGCTGCCTGTCTCATGGCTTGTCACCGCCTGGTCCACGCTGGATCCGCAGCCGGACCAGGCGAAGGACCCGGAGGCGTGGGCCCGTTTTGTCAGCTCCGATGCGTACCAGTTCAGCCATCTTTTCGGCAGTACCGCGGGCACCATCCTGGCCCTGTTCGGTCTCTTTGCTGTGGGCTGTTCCATGGCCAACAGCAGGACGGGGAGCCTGGCAATGGCCTCGATGGTCACAGCTGTTGCCGGCACGGCTTTGCTGCTTGTTCCGGCGGTGATTTCCACGTTTGCCACCCCCGCCATCGGAAAGGCATACCTGGGCGGAAACCAGGACGTGATGCAGCTGGAATTCCCGGCGTCCATGACCGGGGCGTTTATGCTGGGCCTGCTGCTCGCATTCGTTGGCACGGTGCTGCTGGGGATCGCGGTATGGCGTTCCCACGTGCTGCCGCGCTGGGCCGGGGCCCTCTGGGCGGCCGGCGCTGTGGTGTTCTACGTCCTGGGCGTTGTCCTGGGGCAGGTAACTGCGGGAAGCAGCCTGCCGTCCCAGGCCGCCGGGGCCGTATTGATGGCAGGCGCGGGCGGGTGGATCGCCTGGAGCGGATCCCGGCAGGCCACAACAGCGCCTGATCGGATCGGGTGATTCTCGAAAATCAGCCTTTATTGGCTGATATTTAATAATCAGCTATTTTTGATTGATTATGAGTGATCACCTGCGTACGGTTAGGGCATGTACGTACTGACCATCGACCAGCGGGGCAGTACTGCCGACGTCGACCGTGTTCCCGATCTGATCGCCGCACTGCGCAGCATCACGCCGGCGCCCTTCGAACGGTCCGTGGGTGATGAACTCCAGGGTGTGGTGGAACACGCCGAGGACGTGGTGGAGATCGCCCTGTACGCACTCCGGAGCGGGCACTGGTACGTCGGGATCGGGATCGGGGCCGTACAGCTCACCCCGGGCGGAAGCCCCCGGGAAGGTTCCGGGAGCGGCTTTGTGGCAGCGCGAAAAGCCGTGGAACTCGCCAAGGGCTCGGCGGGGCAGGTGCCATTGTCGGTGGTGTCCGGCAGTATTGGCCGTGGACGGGAGTTGCCTCCCCACGCCAAGGAAGGGGCCATGGCCACTGCAAATGCCCAGGCGGTGCTTCGTCTGATCGGCCGGGTGGTGCAGCAACGCACACCAGCCCAGTGGCGGGTAGTGGACCGGTTGCGTGCGCTCCAGGGCGGCGACGGAAAGCACGGCAGCCAGAAACACGTAGCCCAGGAGCTGGGAATCACGGAGCAGTCGGTGAGCCGTGCCGTGCTCAGGTCCGGCTGGCTTGAGGAATGGGCCGCCAGACCCGCTGCGGCCATGCTCCTGGACCACGCCCATTCCCAGATTGAAGGAGACCGGTGAACGCACTCTGGATCGCAGTTGCCCTGTTGGTGGCCGGCTTCGCAGGATGGCCGGTGACTGCACTGGTGTTCCGGCTCGCCCGGACCATTGACGACAAAGCGGACGCGGCCACCAGGTCGGACCAGGACGCATCAGCCCAGGATCCTTCAGCCGACGTCACGGTGGACACCGTTTCGGAAGCCCCGCGGGCCGGCACGGATCATCACAAAGGCGGGCAAACCGTCGACGGTGAGCTGACCACGGGCGGCGGCCACCCGCCGTCGGACATTCCGCAGCCGGCGCCGGCGCTGCCGGCCCAGCGGATCCTGCGGGGTGGGGCAATCATCGGAGTCCTGGAACGGTTGGGCGTCTGCGTGGCCATCCTGACCGGACAGCCGGTGGCCATTGCCTACATCGTGGCCATCAAGGGCCTGGGCAGGTTCGCCGAACTGAAGGAGACGCCCGTGGCTGCGGAGCGGTTCATCATCGGAACGCTCACGTCCATGCTGTGGGCTGCGGGAACGGCGGCAGTGATCAAGGTGGTGTTCCTGCAGTGAGTCTTGCTGACTGCCCGGATCGGCGACAGCCCACCCCTGGGGATAGGGTGTCTTTATGACTGTTTTTGCCGTTGAGTATGTGTACGCCGCCGATTCCTCCGCCGTCCGTGATGATCACCGCCCCGCGCACCGCGCCTGGCTGGCCGGTCTGGCGGACGAGGGCCAGTTGCTGACCAGCGGACCCTACGGTGACGGGGCGGGCGCCCTGCTGATCTTCAAGGTCCAGGATGAAACCCACCTGAACGATCTCCTCAAGCAGGACCCGTTCGCGGTGGCCGGCACCATTGCCGGGATCCGAACCACCGAGTGGACTCCCGTGATCGGCCTCCTGGCCGCGCACGCGTCCTGATTCCCGGACCCTTTTTACTACCGAAACACCTACCCAAGGAGTCCACGTGACCTCGGTCAGCCTGGGAATGCCGTCAGCACCGCCGCCCGTCCTCGCCCCCCGCCGCAAGACGCGGCAGATCAAGGTGGGTTCCGTCGGGGTCGGTTCGGACTCGCCCATCAGTGTGCAGTCCATGACCACCACGCCCACCACGGACATCAACGCCACCCTGCAGCAGATCGCGGAACTCACCGCCTCCGGCTGCGACATCGTGCGCGTCGCCTGCCCGTCGGCCGATGATGCAGAGGCCCTGCCCATCATCGCTCGCAAGTCCCAGATCCCTGTCATTGCCGACATTCACTTCCAGCCGAAGTACGTCTTCGCGGCGATTGAGGCCGGCTGCGCGGCAGTGCGGGTGAACCCGGGTAATATCCGCAAGTTCGATGACCAGGTCAAGGAAATCGCCCGCGCCGCGAAGGACCACGGGACCTCCATCCGGATCGGCATCAACGCCGGATCGCTGGAGCCCGGCATCCTGAAAAAGTATGGCAAGGCCACCCCCGAGGCACTCGTGGAATCCGCCGTCTGGGAAGCGTCGCTGTTCGAAGAGCACGGTTTCAACGACTTCAAGATCTCGGTCAAGCACAACGACCCGGTCATTATGGTTGCTGCCTACGAGATGCTGGCCGAGCAGGGCGACTGGCCCCTGCACCTGGGCGTCACTGAAGCCGGGCCCGCCTTCCAGGGCACCATCAAGTCCGCCACAGCCTTCGGGGCGCTCCTGGCCAAGGGCATCGGCGACACCATCAGGGTTTCCCTGTCGGCGCCTCCGGTGGAGGAAATCAAGGTGGGCAACCAGATCCTCCAGTCCCTGAACCTGCGCCCGCGCAAACTGGAAATCGTCTCCTGCCCGTCATGCGGCCGTGCCCAGGTGGACGTGTACACTCTTGCCGAACAGGTCACCGCAGGGCTGGAAGGCATGGAAATTCCGCTCCGCGTGGCAGTGATGGGCTGTGTTGTCAACGGACCAGGCGAAGCCCGCGAAGCCGATCTTGGTGTGGCGTCCGGTAATGGCAAGGGGCAGATCTTTGTGAAGGGCCAGGTCATTAAGACTGTGCCTGAGAGCGAGATTGTTGAGACACTGATCGAAGAGGCCATGCGCATAGCTGAAGAGATGGGGGAGGCCGATGGCGAAGATGCTGTCAAGGGTAGCCCCGTGGTTAGCGTCTCATAAGGAGAACGCCGCATCGGCGGGGATATCCGTCCGGACCCTCGCCGGTGCGGACACCGCTGCCCTGCGGCGCCTGGCGTCGCAGGATCCGGTGGCCAATGTCTTTATCCTGGCGCACCTCCGGGCGGCGGGCTCTGCCGCGCCCACCGCTGGTGGTGCCGGCGTCCTGGGCGTTTTCGACGACGGCATCCTGGTCGGCGCGTGCTGGGCTGGGGCAAATCTGGTCCCGGTCCAGCTTGACCCAGAATTTGCCGGGCTTGTCGCCGCCGCAGCAAGCAATTCCGGCCGCCGTTTCGCCTCCGCCTTCGGCCCCGCAGATGCCGTCCTGGCCCTCCATGCTGGCCTGGCTGCACTGGGTCATGCGGCCCACGAGGTGCGGGATGAACAGCCGCTGATGACGCTGTGCGGGCCGCCGTCGGTGGAGCCGAACGCGGATCTGGGGCTTGGCCGACTGGCCGATTTTGACCGGATCCTTCCCGCCTGCGCTGCCATGTTCGAAGAGGAAGTGGGCTACTCGCCGTTCCTCGGGGGCAAGGAGTTCTACAGCCGCCGCGTGGAAGGCCTCATCCGGCAAGGCCATTCGTTGGCACACGTCAACGACTCCGGCGACGTTGTGTTCAAGGCCGAGCTGGGAGCTGTGACGGCTGACGTCACGCAGATCCAGGGCGTCTGGATGAACCCCGGTTACCGCGGACAGGGTCTGAGCGCCGGCTACATGGCTGCCGTGGTGGAGAAGGCCCGCACGCTTGCCCCCGTCACCAGCCTGTACGTCAACGGCTTCAACCTCCGGGCGCGGTCCACGTACGAGCGCGTGGGCTTCCGCCAGGTTGGCACTTTCGCTACGGTTCTGTTCTAGCCGCCAGGTCGCTGGCCTCAGCGTCGCTTTTCAGGCCACCCGCCGCCGGTTCGCCCGAGGCTTTCAGGTCAACCGTCGGCTTTCAGGTCACCCGTCAGGTAATGCTGGACGTTCGGAGCCACGAGCCGCACAACGTCGTCGGGCGAGGCAGACGCGAGTGGTTCCAGTCGCACCACATACCGGACCAGCATCACGCCAACCATCTGCGTGGCCACTAGGTTTCCGCGCATGGCCACTTCTTCGGGCGGGCCGGGGACTCCTGCCATGATCCGGCCGAGGATGGTCCGCTGCACCAGTTCCCGCAGCAGCAACGTCTTGGCCTTGGAACCGATGGTTCCCCTGAGGAAGGCCACCAGGCTGTGCTGGGCCGGGCTCTCCCACAAGCGCAGCACGGCCCGCACGATCGCCTCTGCCCGGTCCTCCGGCGAGTAGCCGTCGACGCCCGCCAGGACCTTCTCCGGGTCGGCGGGCAGTGCCACACTCAGCGCAAAAAGCTCGTCCTTGCCCTTGAAGAAATGGTGGACCATGGCAGGGTCCACGCCGGTTTCCCGGGCGATCTGGCGCAGGCTGGTCCCTTCGAAGCCATGTTCGGCGAAAAGCCGCCGGGCTGTTTCCAGGATCTGTTCCCTCGACTCGGTGGCCCCGCCGCGCCGGCCCCGCCGGCCCGTACCAGCCGCGCTGCCTGCGGGACCCGGGGCGTCCGTAGGATCATGCTGTCCGTTCACGCGGTCCGCCGCCGCAGGGTCAGGGATGCGAGCACCAGGACCGCCAGGACAATGGCCACAATGACTCCGGCATCCATCCACAGCTGGTCTGTGGGCTCGGTGTTGGCGGCGATCTCCTGGAGTGCATCCACGGAAAAAGTCAGTGGAAGGACATTCGACACAGCCTCGAGGGCCTCGTTCATCCTGTCGCGGGCCACAAAGAGGCCACAGAGCAGGATCTGCGGGACCACCACCACCGGCATGAACTGCACGGCCTGGAATTCCGTCCGGGCGAAGGCCGAACAGAGCAGCCCCAGCGCGACGCCAAGAACCGCATTGATCACGGCAATCATGACCACCAGTCCCGGGCTGCCTTGGATGTCGAGCCCGAATATCCAGTAGGCCACGGCGGTAGCCACCAGCGACTGCAGGGCGGCCATGATGGAAAATGCCAGCCCGTAGCCGAACAGCAGGTCCGCCTTATGGATGGGAGTGGTTAGCAGCCGTTCCAGGGTCCCCGAAGTGCGTTCCCGCAACATCGTGATGGACGTAACCAGGAACATCACCACAAACGGGAAGATCGCCAGCATCATCAGGCCAACCCGGTCAAAAGTCCTGGGCACGCCCGGCAGCAGCGTTTCATTCTCATAGAGGAAGTACACGGCGGTGAGCAGCAGCGCAGGGACCACCAGGATCAGCGCGATGCTGCGGTGGTCGTGCCGGAGCTGGTCCAGGACGCGCCGGGTGGTGGCCAACAGCATCAACAGGTTCATGACCGTGCCGTCCTTTCGGGGGAACCGCCGGGCACTTCGGCGGTGTCCTGGATGATGTGCAGGAAAGCCTTCTCCAGATCGGCACTGTGCCCGCGCCGGCTCAATTCCGCCGGCGTCAGCTGCGCCAGGAGCTTTCCTTCCCGCAGCAGGAGGAGTGATCCGCAATGACTGGCTTCCTCCATCACATGGCTGGAAACCAGCAGGGTGGTCCCGGACCCGGCCATGGACCGGAAACGGTCCCACAGGTCAGCCCGGAGCACCGGATCAAGGCCCACGGTTGGCTCATCCAGGACCAGCAGGCTGGGGCGAGCCACCAGGGCACAGGCCAACGACACCCGGCTCAGCTCTCCGCCGGAGAGATCACCGGTTTTCTGCCTCGCCTGCGGTTCAAGCCCGACGGCGGCGATCGCCTCCGCGGCCTCGGCGCGGCCCTTACGGTGCATGGCGCCGAAGTAGCGGACATTTGCTTCGACCGTGAGGTCCGGATACACGCTGGGGGACTGGGTCACGTAACCCACCCGGTGTCGCAGGTCCGGGTGCCCGGCGGGCAGCCCCAGCACCTGGACCGAGCCGGACGTGAGCGCCTGGACGCCCATGATGGCCCGCATGAGCGTAGTCTTGCCGCTGCCGGACGGGCCCAGCAGCCCGGTGATCTCGCCTGCCCGGACGGCAAAGTCCAGGCCGCGCAGGACGGGAAGCTTTCCCCGTGTGACGTGCAGGGCGGTGGCGGCCACAGCGATGCTGGCTTCCGTGACGGCCGGGGCGGTAGCTGCTGAATGGGACACCAATGCCTCCGAATGCTGGGAGTCCGGCGTTTTAATTCACCAGATGATGAATTAAAACTAGACCCGCCAAAGGCGGCCGTCAATTACTTCGAATGGAAAAACCCCTTGTGGATGTGTCGGCTATCACATATGTTCGATCTAGCTGCGCTGGAGTGGGTGGGCGGTCTCACCAGTCCTCACCAGTACCTAGGCGTCAACGGCCATGGAGCCACGTCCGCATGTAATGACCAGCCGTTTACGGCCAGGGGCTTTGCATGCCGGGCGTGGCTCTATTGCGTCCCGGCCCCGCGGTCCCTGCCCCGGCTCAGGTTCCGCCGCCTGGCGTGCCGTGGATAGCCGGTAGATTAGTACCCAGAAAGAATTGCCCGTCTCTGCTTTCCAGCAGTCACTCCCCAGAAACGGATAACCCAACCGTGGTCACAAGAATGTCCAAGCTTTTCCTGCGCACCTTGCGCGAAGATCCTGTCGACGCTGAGGTCGCCAGCCACCGGCTCCTGGTCCGGGCCGGCTACATCCGCCGCGCGGCGCCCGGCATCTACACCTGGCTTCCGCTGGGGCTGAGTGTGCTGCGCAAGGTCGAAGCCGTGGTCCGCGAGGAAATGGACGCCATCGGTGCCCAGGAAGTCCACTTCCCGGCGCTGCTGCCGCGGGAGCCCTACGAGGTCACCAACCGCTGGACCGAATACGGCGAAGGTCTGTTCCGGCTCCAGGACCGTAAGGGTGCCGACTACCTGCTGGCCCCCACGCACGAGGAAATGTTCACGCTTCTGGTCAAGGACCTGTACTCGTCCTACAAGGACCTGCCCCTGAGCCTGTATCAGATCCAGAACAAATACCGCGACGAAGCACGCCCCCGCGCGGGCCTGCTGCGCGGCCGCGAGTTCATCATGAAGGATTCCTACTCCTTCGACGTGGACGACGCAGGCCTGGACGCCAGCTACGCCGCCCACCGTAGCGCCTACCTGAAGATCTTTGCGCGCCTGGGCCTGGAAGTCATTCCCGTTGCGGCCACCGCCGGCGCCATGGGTGGGTCCAAGAGCGAAGAGTTCCTGCACCCCACCGAGATCGGCGAAGACACCTTCGTGCGCTCCGCCGGCGGCTATGCAGCCAACGTTGAGGCCGTCACCACCGTAGTTCCGGCCGACATCGACTTCAGTAACGCCCCTGCCGCCGAGGTCCTCGATACCCCGGACACACCCACCATCGACACGCTGGTTGCCGCGTCCAACGAACTGGCTCCCCGGAGCGAGGCCGACGGCGGTGCGTGGTCTGGCGCCGACACCCTCAAGAACGTGGTTCTTGCCGTCACCCTGCCCACTGGTGAGCGCCAGCTTGTGGTCATCGGCCTGCCGGGTGACCGCGGCGTTGACTTGAAGCGCGTGGAAGCCAACATCGGTTCCTTCCTGCCCATCGGCGGCGAGATCACGCTCGAAGCAGCCAACGACGACGACCTCAAGAAGCAGCCCCTCATCGTCAAGGGCTACCTTGGACCCGGCCTGACGCTGGACCGACCCCTGCTGGGCAGCGAAAGCTCAACCAAGCTCCTCTACCTGGTGGATCCCCGCGTGGTCAGCGGCACGGCCTGGATCACCGGGGCCAACGAAGCCGGAAAGCACGTGTATGGCCTGGTCGCCGGCCGCGACTTCACCTGGGACGGCGTCATCGAGTGCACCGACGTCCGCGAGGGTGACCCGGCACCGGACGGCTCCGGTCCGCTGGAGACCGCCCGCGGCATCGAAATGGGCCACATCTTCCAGCTGGGCCGCAAGTACGCTGAGGCCCTCGAGCTGAAGGTCCTGGACCGGAACGGCAAGCAGGTGGTGGTTACCATGGGCTCCTACGGTGTTGGTGTCACCCGTGCCGTCGCCGCCCTGGCCGAATCCAACCACGATGACAAGGGCCTGGTCTGGCCCCGCGCGGTTGCCCCCGCCGATGTCCATGTAGTGGCTGTCGGCCGCGGCGAGGAAATCTTTGCCACCGCCGAGCAGCTGGCCCTGGAACTCGAGGCCGCCGGCCTGGACGTCATCTACGATGACCGGCCGAAGGTCTCCCCGGGCGTAAAGTTCGGTGACGCGGAACTCGTCGGCGTCCCCACCATCCTGGCCGTTGGCCGCGGCCTGGCGGACGGCGTTGTTGAGATCAAGGACCGCCGCAGCGGCGAAGCGGAGAACGTGGCCGTGGACAAGGCCGTTGACTATGTGGTCACCGCCGTCCGCAGCTGATGCTGCGCCTTTCTAGGTGGTGATTTCCGGGTTCGAGTCGATCCAGCTCACCACAATCATCCTGATTGTGGTGGCTGGATTTGCTGCCGGCTGGGTGGACGCCGTGGTGGGCGGCGGCGGTCTGCTCCAGCTGCCGGCCATGCTGCTGGTTCCGGGAATCACGCCGGTCCAGGCCTTGGCCACCAACAAGATGGGGTCTATTTTCGGCACCGCCACGAGTGCGGTGACGTACTACGGGCGGGTGAAACCGGACCTTCGGACAGCCGTGCCCATGGCGGTGATCGCCCTTGCCGGCAGCTTCACCGGGGCGGTGCTGGCCGCCACGCTGCCGGCGAGTGTCTTCAAGCCGATCATCGTAGTGGCGCTGGTAGTCGTGGCGCTTTTTACGGCGCTGAAGCCCAACGTCGGTGACCTCACCGTGCTGCGGCATGATGGCCGCACGCACTACGTGGTGGCATGCATGATCGGGGCCGTGATTGGCTTCTATGACGGCCTGATTGGTCCGGGCACCGGCTCCTTCCTCATCATCGCGCTCGTCTCGGCGATGGGCTATGCCTTCCTGGAGGCCAGCGCCAAGGCCAAGATCGTGAACATGGCCACGAATGCCGGCGCCCTGCTGTTCTTTCTGCCCCATGGGTCAATCCTCTGGGGTGTCGGGCTGCTGCTGGGCCTGGCCAACATGGCCGGCGGCTACGTGGGCGCGCGGACTGCGGTGAAGCAGGGCAGCCGCTTCATCCGCGTTGTATTCCTGCTGGTGGTGGGCGCGCTTATCATCAAACTCGGCATCGACGTCTGGCAGGAAAACCTAGCCTGACAGGTTAGCCGAAACCGTCGCAGCCGCTATCCCTCGCAGCCGCTGCCGGCCGGGCGTACCATGCAGGTATGTCCGCAGGCGGGGAACCCTATTCGGAAGCATTGTCAGTCGCGGCCCGTCGCGCCGCCGAGTGGCTGGCCAGCCTGCCGGACAGGCACGTCGGGCCCGCCCAAAGTGCCCACGATCTCGCGGCTGACTTCGGCGGACCCCTTCCCGAGCAGGGCACGCCTGCCGCAGCTGTGGTTGAGTACCTGGCGGACAAGGCCGAACCGGGGCTGATGGCCATGCCCTCCGGGCGCTTTTTCGGCTGGGTTATCGGCGGGACCCTGCCTGCCGCCCTTGCCGCGGACTGGCTGGTCAGCGCCTGGGACCAGAACTCGGGGCTGCGTTACGCCACCCCCGCCATAGCCGCCATCGAAGAAGGGGCCGGCCACTGGCTGCTGGACCTTCTCGGGCTGCCGGCGGAATCCGACGTCGGCTTCACCACAGGTGCCACCATGGCCAACTTCACCGGGCTGGCCGCTGCTCGGTGGAGGTTGCTGGCCGATGCCGGCTGGGACCTCGACGGCGAGGGCCTGGCAGGCGCCCCGCGGATCAGGTGCTTTGTGGGCCAGGAGCGCCACGAGACCATTGACCTGGGCCTGCGGTACCTCGGCCTCGGCCGGCCCGTGGCGGTCCCCGCAGATGCCCAAGGCAGGCTCCTGGCGGTGGATCTGGACCGGCTGCTGTCGGAAGGGTCCGGGCCCGCGCTGGTCTGTCTCCAGGCCGGCAATCTCCACTCCGGAGCCTTCGACCCCTTCGACGCGGCCATCGAGGTTGCCCGGCGGCACGGTGCTTGGGTGCACGTGGACGGCGCGTTCGGGCTGTGGGCCGCGGCCGTGCCGGAATTCGCGGACCTCACCCGCGGCATGGCCCTGGCCGATTCGTGGGGGACCGACGCCCACAAGACCCTCAACGTCCCGTACGACTGCGGTATTGCCATCGTCAGGGATTCGGCAGCGCTGCGCAGCGCCATGGGACTGCAGCACACCAGCTACCTGATCCACGACGTCGAGGGTCCGGGCGACCCGTTCGAAAAAGCGCCGGAGCTGTCCCGCCGCGGCCGCGGAGTACCGGTGTGGGCCGCCCTCCGCTCCCTGGGCCGGGACGGCGTGGCAGCCCAGGTCCGCGGACTCGCCGACGCCGCTTCGCAGATCGGCAGCCGCCTGGCCGACGTGGACGGTGTCGAGGTGCTCAACACCGTGGACTACACGCAGGTTTCGCTCGCGTTCGGGGACGACGCCACCACGCGCGCCGTGATAGCCCGGGTGATCGAGGACGGCAAGGTCTGGATGTCGGGTTCACGCTGGCAGGGCAGGGATGTCCTGCGCGTCTCGGTCAGCAACTGGAGCACTGACGCGGACGACGTCGGCACTGCCGTCGAGGCGGTCAGCTCGGCTTTGTCGGCTGTGAAGGCAGCGGGCTGACCACCCCGGGATGCAGTCCAGCCTGTGAGGCACTATCCTGCCCGGGAGGCCCCCGTCGCTCAGCTGTCGCCCTGGCCCGGCTCAGGCAGGGCATGCGCCGACGGGAGACCATCGAGGGTCCGCCCGGCAAGGGTGCTGGCCACCCAGAGTGACCGGGCCAGATCTCCCTGGTGGCGCGGCAAGGACGCGTAGCAGAGGGCGTTCTCCACTTCGCGTGCCACGGCCCACTGGCGCGCAGCTTCGGCGTCGAGGCCGGCCGCGGCGCTGAAGTCCTGGCACCGCCGCCTCAACCCTCCGGCCGGATCGCTCCGGGGCAGGTCGCCGAGGCGGTTCCACAGCAGCGGTGCCACCGCGAACTCCGGTTCGCCGATCATGGGCTGCGGGTCGATGGCGACGAAGGCTTCCCCGGGCAGTCCTCCGCTGCTGGTGTGGGGCCGGGCCAGGATGTTCAGGAAATGCAGGTCCGTATGGACCAGGACATCGCGGCCCGAGCGGCGGCCAACGGCGCCGCGGGTCTGGCAGACTTCCAGGGCCGCCTCCAGTAGCCAGCGTGGGAATGGGCGGCCCTGCTGTTCCCAGTCGGCCGGCAGGTCATCACTCCACTGTTCGGCCCGCCCGGCGATGTGATCGAACTCCTGCCACTGCGGCCGGCCGTCCGGCACCAGGCCCAACTGCCGCATGGTGCCGCCCCACGCCACCGCCGCTTGATCCAGCGGAAGGGTCTGGAGCGAGTAGTCCGGATTTAGCCGCTCCAGCAGCATGGCGCACGTCCCGGCGTCGGATTCCAACAGCCGGACGGCGCCTGACCCGCCCCACAGCGCCAGCGCATGGCGTTCCACCCGTGCCTCATCGTGGGGAAACGCGATTTTGAGTGCCGCCGGGGTCCCGTCCGTCCGGCGGACTGGAACCACCACGCCGCCGTGGCCATGCCAAGGGAGGGCGCCGGCTTCCAGGTCAACAGTCAGTTCCCAATGCTCCAGCCGCCCCTGCACCAGTCCCGGGAGGGAGGAAAGCCAAGCCCGTCCCGCGCTGCTGTGGCTGTAACGCCTGCTGAGGGCTGGCGGGATCGGCACGCCAATCTGGACACTCACAGGACGCCGCTTGCGCCAAGCAGGTTGCCGATCGAGAACGTGGCAGCCAAGGCCAAAGCCCCGCCCACTACCACCCTGGCGGCGGCCCGCAGCTTCGAACCGCCACCGATCCAGGCGCCCAGCGCCCCGGTGGCAGCGAGGGCCGCCAGTACGGCCGCGAACGTCAGGGGGACCCGGATGTTCTCCGGTGGCAGCAGGATGGCGGCCATCGGCAGGATGGCGCCGATGACGAATGCAGCCGCCGAAGCAATGGCGGCGTGCCACGGACTGACGATGTCTGTTTCGTCGATGTTCAGTTCGGCGGAGAGGTGTGCGCCCAGGGCATCGTGGGCCGTCAGCTCCCGCGCTACTTTCCTTGCTGTGTCCAGGCTCAGCCCCTTGCCCTGGTAGATCGCCGCGAGTTCCTCGAGCTCTTCCTCCGGCTGTTCCTGCAGTTCCAGGCGTTCCTTTTCGATCAGGGCCCGCTGGCTGTCCTTCTGGCTGCTGACGGACACGTACTCGCCCAGGGCCATGGATACCGCTCCACCCACCAGGCCGGCCGTGCCGGCGACGAGGATCGGTCCGGATTGGGTGGTGACACCGGCGACGCCCACCACGATTGCGGCCACCGAGACGATGCCGTCATTGGCACCCAGCACGCCGGCTCGCAGCCAGTTCAGGCGCTGGGCGACGTCGTTTTGGTGGGGCTCATTCTCATGAAGGGCGGGGGCTCCGGCACTGTCCATGCCTCCAGCAAAGCATTAGTGCCTGCGCCTGGCCAGTGTGCCGCGCCTTGGCTACGAATCACCGGGAGCGCTGGTTGCGGAAGTCTGCGGAGTTGATACAGGCTCCGGCAGTGGCGGCAGGAGTGCTTCGTCCAGGACCATGCCGGGGACCGGGCCTGGCGACGCACGCCAATGGACGGTCCGCCGGGCCGCCGACTGAAGTGCCGAGAGTGCCCATAAACGTTCGCGCCCCGCGCTGAGCGCCACCACGTCGCCAAGCACCGGAAGCGTCGCCGCCTCCAGGGTTCCCAGCCCATCTGCAGGGTCGGCCAGGAACGCCTGGCTCAGGACATAGCCGGGCTGCCTCGGGGGTACCGTGGCGCAGCGGGACCTGACCATGGCCTCCGCCTCGCCGCGGAGGACGCCGTGCTGGGTCAGGAAGGTCGACGCCGGAGCAGCGGACCCGGAGTCAAGCCTGGTCAGCGCGGCCTGGTACGCGTAGACCAGTTCCAGCTCGCCCTGCACGGCCGAGGCCAAGGCCGAGCCGAGGTCCACGCCAGTGCCGGCGGCGGGGTCTGCTGCTTCGCTGTCACAGCCGGCGGCTACTGAGGCCGAAACAGGCAGGGTGGGCGCCGGCGATGCGGGGGAGGACGGGTCGGAGCCCGGAAGTGCAGCCAACGCGATTCCGGTCGCCGAGGCCAAGTCCTCTGCAGCCAGAAGCTGGGCAGTTCCGGTGCCGGCGAGAAGGCGGGCCATGCCGCCGTCGGCCGTTTCGGCATCGTGGAGCCGCTGTGCCCCGCTTGCCTGGAGGGCAGCGGCGAAGTCCGCGGTGGTGGACGGCGGCGTGACGGTGGCCAGCGCCGTGGACGGGGCAGGGACGGGGGCAGCAGCCTCGCCGACCAGCGCAGGATCGCCGGCCGCGTCAGCCGGCAGCATCAACGCCCGGGCATGGACAGTCAGCAAAGTCACAATCCGGGCCAGTGCGGCCGCTTGTGGGGCCGGCGCGGTGGCGCCGGCAGCGCCTTCGAGGTCCAGGCCAGAGGCCCTGAGGGTCAGGGAATCCGCCAACGCGGATGCCCTTGCCTGCTCGGAAAACGGCGGCGCCGCAGGCGGGGACGGTTCGCGGGGGATGAGCACCAATCCGAGGCTCACCACCAGAAGGGCGGCCAGCGCAAAAACGGCGTACTGGAAATAACGCCTGCGGCGGCCGGATTCCTGCGTGTCGTCTTTCACAACAGACCATGTTCTCACGCCTGATGCGAACCTTCGTGCACCACTGTGGCCGGAAAATCGTTAGGCTAGTAGTCACAACATCATCTATCGGAAGGCGGCCGGCATCGTGAGTAATGCAGAAGCCACGACTTCATCAGACGCTACCGGAACGGGTACCGCTGTTGCTGCGCCCGCCAACAATCCCGAAGCCGTCAGGCTCCGGGCGCTGCTGGAACCGGCGGTCCAGGCCAACCGCCTGTACCTTGAGGACGTGTCCATCCTGGCCGGTTCACACCGCGTGGTCCATGTGGTGGTTGACCTGCCGCAGGAGGAAACCGGCGGCGTAAACCTCGATGTCATCGCGGACATCTCCAGGGTCCTCTCCGACGTCCTGGACAATGATCCCGCAGACGACGGGCGCCCCTACGACCTCGAGGTTTCCTCCCCGGGCGTCGCGCGTCCCCTCACCGAAGTCCGGCACTGGCACCGTGCCCGGGGCCGTATGGTCAAGGTCAACGTCATCCAGGGCGAAAACGTCACCGGCAGGGTCCAGTCCGTGGACGATTCCGGCGTCACTATCATCCCGGAGATCGCCGTCAAGAAGGGCATGAAGCCCAAGCAGGGCGAGCCCCAGATTCTTCCTTTCGACAGGATCCGTAACGGAAAAGTCGAGATCGAATTCAGCCACCTCGAAGAAGCTGGTCTGGAACCTGAGCACAATGGACCTTCTGAGGAGGCCTGATGGATATTGACATGAGCGCGCTGAGACTCCTGGAGCGTGAGCGCGAAATTCCGCTGGACCTCCTGATCCCCACCATCGAGCAGGCGCTCCTGGTGGCCTACCACAAATCGCCGGGCGCCTTCGAGAAGGCCCGGGCCGAGCTGGACCGCAAGAGCGGCCACGTAACCATCTGGGCAGTGGAGATCGACGACGACGGCGCCCCCATCGGCGAGTTCGAGGACACACCTGCCGGCTTCGGCCGGATCGCGGCGAGCACCGCTCGCCAGATCATCCTGCAGCGCCTGCGTGACGTCGAGGACGACGCCATCCTGGGTGAGTTCAAGGGCCGCGAGGGTGAACTTGTGGCCGGCCTGATCCAGCAGGGCAACAACCCGCACATGATCCAGGTCAACCTGGGTTCGGTGGAGGCCCTGCTGCCGCCGCCCGAACAGGTGCCGGGGGAGAAGTACATCCACGGCAACCGGCTCCGCGCCATCGTTATCGACGTCCACCGCGGCACCAAGGGCCCGTCCGTCACCCTGTCCCGTTCACACCCGGGCCTCGTCCGGAAGCTCTTTGAACTGGAGGTCCCGGAGATCGCGGACCGCTCCGTGGAGATCGTGGCACTGGCCCGCGAAGCCGGCCACCGTACCAAGATCGCGGTCAAGGCCCACACCCAAGGCATCAACGCCAAGGGCGCGTGCATCGGCGAAATGGGTTCCCGCGTCCGCGCCGTTATGACGGAACTGAACGACGAAAAAATCGACATCGTCGACTTCAGTGAGGATCCGGCAACGTTTATTGCCAGTGCACTTTCCCCCTCGCGTGTGAATTCGGTCACCATCGTGGACGAGGCCACCCGCTCCGCGCGTGTGGTGGTCCCGGACTACCAGCTCTCGCTGGCCATCGGCAAAGAGGGCCAGAACGCCCGGCTGGCGGCCAAGCTGACGGGCTGGCGAATCGATATCGTCTCGGACGCTGCCCCGGCGCGCGAAAGCTGATCCGGTTCCGGGGCGGCGGCCGGCGGCGGATGCCGTCGGCCGAAGCCCCGGTTTCGGGCAGAACTGCCCCGAGGGGCTAGAATAGACATGACCGCGCCTAACGGCCGGTATTCGTGTGCCCTGAGAATTCCCGTTCCGCCGATGCGGGTGGGGCCTCAGGGCCGGCAGTTATGAACGTCAGGAAGATACTCACCGTGGCAGAAGTGCTTCACACCGAGGATCAACCGCAGCGTACCTGCATCGGATGCCGGAAGCAGGCACCGCGGTCTGAGTTACTCCGGCTCGTCGCCGAAGGCAGCGGTTCCACCGCAGTGCTGGTAGACGAACGACGCCGGATGGCTGGCAGGGGTGCATGGCTGCACCCCAGCGAAGCGTGCCTGGCCCTGGCGGTCAAGCGGCGAGCATTCGGAAGGGCCCTCAACGGCGCAACCGGGTCCACCGCCGTCGAACGCCGGATCATGGCAGGCAAGCAGGACGCCGGCCCGTTGCAGGTACCTCAGCAAATGCCTGTGGCAGATGCAGCAAAAACCGTCCAACCTGAAAGCGGGTCAGAAAACTGATGGAAACCCGATGAGTTCCCAGCGATGAGTGCGCAACGATGACAACTTTGTTGCGCTCTGCAATGGGCCCTGTAGTTGCAACCGCGGCTGGGGCCCGCAGTAAGAAGTAGACGGTTCGTGCCTGGCTCGGTGCGGACCGAGACAGGAGAAATGTGGCCAAGGTCCGCGTACACGAGCTTGCTAAAGAGCTCGGTATTACTTCCAAAGATGCAGTAACCAAACTGCAGGAACTGGGCGAATTCGTTCGCTCCGCCTCTTCAACCATTGAGGCCCCGGTGGTGCGGAAACTCCGCAACGCCTACCCCGACGCAGCTGCCAAGACCGCAGCTCCGGCAGCCGCGCCCAAGGCGCCTGCCCCGTCGGCCGACACACGACCCGCAGCACCTGCTCCGGGCCCCGCAGCTCCTTCAGTCCCGGCGGCACCAGCTGCTGCGGCTCCGGCTGCACCTGCTGCCGTTTCTGCAGCTCCGGCAGCTCCGGCAGCACCTGCCGCAGCACCGGTTGCGTCAGCCCCGGCCGCAAGCGCACCGTCCACCGGCGCCAAGCCCGGTGCCCGTCCTGCACCGAAGGCTGAAGCCCCGGCCGCACCGACCCGCTCCGGCGGATCAACACAGGGTGGTTCGCAGGGCGGCTCCGCACCGCGTCCCGGCGGTCCCCGTCCGGGCAACAACCCGTTTGCCACGTCCCAGGGCATGCCCCGGGGCCGCGGTGGCGACGGAGAGCGTGCTCCCCGTCCGGGCAACAACCCGTTCGCTCCTTCGCAGGGCATGCCCCGCGCCGGTGGCCGTCCCGACGGCGACCGTCCGGGTGGTCCGCGTCCCGCTGCCGGTGCAGGCGGCCCCCGTCCGGGTGGTCCGCGTCCCGCGGCCGGCGCTGGTGGCCCCCGTCCGGCTGCTGGCTCAGGTGGACCCCGTCCGGGTGCACCCCGTCCCGCGGGCGCCGGTGGAAACCGGCCTACTCCGGGCATGATGCCCAACCGCACTGAGCGTCCCGCACCCGCTGGTGCAGGGCGTCCCGGTGGCGGCGCCCGTGGTCCGGGACGTCCGGGTGGCGCTCCAGGCACCGGTGGCGCACCGGGTGCCGGTGGCGGCGCTCCGGCCGGCGGTGGCTTCGGCAAGGGTGGCCGCGGTCGCGGTGGCACCCAGGGTGCTTTCGGCAAGGGCGGCGCAGGCCGCGGCAAGCAGCGCAAGTCAAAGCGTGCCAAGCGCCAGGAACTCGAGCAGATGAGTGCCCCGTCGCTGGGTGGCGTGAGCGTACCCCGCGGCGACGGCAACACCGTAGTCCGGCTTCGCCGTGGCTCGTCCATCACGGACTTCGCCGACAAGATCGAGGCAAACCCCGCAGCACTGGTGACGGTCCTCTTCCACCTCGGCGAAATGGCCACGGCCACGCAGTCGCTGGATGAAGAGACCTTCGCACTGCTCGGCGAGGAGCTTGGCTACAAGCTCCAGGTTGTGTCGCCGGAGGACGAGGAGCGCGAGCTGCTCTCCGGCTTCGACATCGACTTCGAAGCAGAACTCGAAGCCGAAGGCGACGAAGACCTCGAGGCACGTCCTCCGGTTGTCACCGTTATGGGCCACGTTGACCACGGTAAAACCCGCCTGCTCGATGCCATCCGCAAGTCCGACGTTATGGCGGGCGAACACGGCGGCATCACGCAGCACATCGGTGCTTACCAGGTCACGCACACCCACGAAGACATCGATCGTAAGATCACCTTCATCGATACTCCGGGCCACGAGGCGTTCACCGCCATGCGTGCCCGTGGTGCGAAGGTCACCGACATCGCCATCCTGGTGGTCGCAGCGGACGACGGCGTAATGCCGCAGACCGTTGAGGCACTCAATCACGCGCAGGCAGCAAATGTGCCGATCGTGGTGGCTGTGAACAAGATCGACAAGGAAGGCGCCAACCCGGAGAAGGTCCGCGGCCAGCTGACCGAGTACGGCCTGGTTCCCGAAGAATACGGTGGCGACACCATGTTCGTGGAGGTCTCTGCCCGCCAGAACCTCAACATTGACGAGCTGCTCGAGGCTGTCCTGCTCACCGCGGACGCTGCCTTGGACATGCGCGCCAACCCGAACAAGGACGCCCGCGGTATCGCGATCGAAGCCAACCTGGACAAGGGCCGCGGTTCCGTGGCCACCGTCCTGGTGCAGTCCGGCACCCTGCGTGTCGGTGACACGATCGTGGCCGGTACGGCTCACGGCCGCGTCCGCGCCATGTTCGACGACGACGGCAGTGTCCTGACCGAGGCCGGCCCGTCCCGCCCCGTGCAGGTTCTGGGTCTGTCCAACGTGCCGCGCGCCGGCGACACCTTCTTTGTGACCGCTGACGAGCGCACCGCCCGCCAGATCGCCGAGAAGCGTGAAGCAGCCGACCGCAACGCCGCCCTCGCCAAGCGCCGCAAGCGCATCAGCCTGGAAGACTTCGACCAGGCCGTGGCCGACGGCAAGATCGACACCCTCAACCTCATCCTCAAGGGTGACGTGTCCGGTGCCGTGGAAGCCCTCGAAGACGCACTGCTCAAGATCGACGTCGGCGAAGGCGTGCAGCTGCGCGTCATCCACCGCGGCGTTGGTGCTATCACGCAGAACGACGTCAACCTGGCAACGGTCGACAGTGCCGTTATCATCGGCTTCAACGTCAAGCCTGCCGAGCGGGTTGCCGAACTGGCAGACCGCGAAGGCGTGGACATGCGCTTCTACTCCGTCATCTACGCAGCAATCGATGACATCGAGATGGCCCTCAAGGGCATGCTCAAGCCGGAGTACGAAGAGGTCCAGCTGGGCACCGCCGAGGTCCGCGAAGTCTTCCGCTCTTCCAAGTTCGGAAACATCGCCGGTTCCATCGTTCGCTCGGGCATCATCCGACGCAACACGAAGGCCCGCATCAGCCGCGACGGCAAGATCATCGGTGACAACCTCACCGTTGAGACGCTCAAGCGCTTCAAGGACGATGCCACTGAGGTCCGCACGGACTTCGAGTGTGGTATCGGTCTTGGTTCGTTCAACGACATCACCGAGGGCGACATCATCGAGACCTTCGAGATGCGCGAAAAGCCGCGCGTCTAAGTTGTTGTTAGCTTGACGGGTCGGGGGCGTTGGATTTTTCCGGCGGCCCCGCCCAAGCACTTCGCGATTGAGGGGCCCCGCCCCTACGACGGACGGCCAGCGATCTACGATCGTTGGCCGTCCGTCTCCGGCAGGCCCGATGCCACTCCCGGGCCCCCTCAATCGCTGCGCGCGTGGGTGCCAACGTCACCTTTGCGCCCCCAAAATTTCTATTTCTATCCAGGAGGATGTCATGGCTGATCCCGCACGGGCTGCCAAGTTGGCGCAGCGGATTAAGGTTGTTGTTGCTGAGGCTTTGGGCCGGAAGGTTAAGGATCCCCGGCTGGAAGGCATTACTGTTACCGATGCCCGGGTGACCAATGATCTGCAGCATGCCACGATCTATTACACCGTTTTCGGCGACCAGGCCATCCAGGCCGATGCTGCCAAGGGCCTGGAGAAGGCCAAGGGTGTGCTCCGCCAGGAGGTGGGGCGTAACGTGACCGTCCGCCTGACGCCGACGCTGGAATTTGTGGCGGACCAGATCCCCGTCGTTGCCTCAAACCTGGAGGACCTGCTCCGGGCCGCCAAGAAACGCGACGCCGAGGTGGCCGCCCTGGCCGAAAACGCCAAGCACGCCGGCGAGGCCGACCCCTACAAGAGCGACATTCCCGCCGATGTGGAGATCGATGAGGACGACTTCGACGAAGAGGATATTGACCTCACCGACGACGAAGACCTCGACGAAGACGCCAACAAGTAGCGTCACGCGAAGAAGGCCCGGACCCGAAGTTGGGTCCGGGTCTTTTTCGTCCGCGGGATGTTCCCTTGCGTTTCCTACCGGATGCTGGCCTTCAGGACCGTTCCCGCGGTGAGGTCAGCGAAGCTGAAACCGGCTGTGGCATGGAGGGTTTTCCCTCGCAGCTCCACCGCGGCAGGACCATCGACGGCCAGGAACTGTGACTGTTCGCGGGTCAAGGCGTCGATCCTGACGATCTCATTGCCGAACATCGAAGCTGCGTAGACATCCCCACTGCCGGATACGGCGATGCCGGTGGGGCTCAGGATCTCATCGGCCCACAGGTGGATCCCCCCGGTCCATGGATTGACCCGGAAGATGGCACCGCGGTGGCCCAGGGAAGGATCCTCCGGACCGCCCGGCAGCGACGAGACGTACAGCCAGCCGTCGGGGCCGATCTCTACATCCGTGGGCACCGGTTCAAATGCGTAGTCGTGTCCGACAACGCAGGACGGGAAGCCAACAGCCGCGGCAGCCTTTGCAGTGGCTTCCGCCGCACGCGGAGGCAGGACCGCGAGGGTGGAAGTCTCCCCGGTGGCGGCGTTGACCTTGAGGATGGCATTCATCCCGGCGTCGGCCACGAAGACGGTATTGCCGTGAACCGCTGTGGCATAGGGGTGTGAGTCGACCGCCCCGGAGTACTGTGCCGGCGGGAACGGCGCCGTAATTTGGGCCAGGCACTCGTCGGACACGTCGGACCCGAAGCCGTAGTCCTGGAATCCGTCCGGGTTGTTCCGACGCTCGTAGGTCGCGAGGTCCACAATGGTCCTGACCTCCCCGCGCCTGTCGATTGACTTCAGATAGCCGGCCAGCGCTGTGGGATCTCCGCCGCCTCCCCCGACGCTTTCGACGAAAAACGTGGTGGTGCCCCGTGTCTCAACACCGCCAACGTCCCAGCCCGCATTCGTGTAAACGTTGGTCGTTTGCCCGGCGTCCTCGACGCGGTCCAGCGTGCCCGCAAAGTTCTGTGTGACGAGGACGCTCTTGCCGGGACCCAGGGCCAGGCTCAACGGCGTCATCAGGTGCTCCGCCAGGGTTTCGGGTCCGGACGGCTTCTGCGTAGCTGTGGCGGGCGCGACGGGGATGATCATCGCCGCTGCTGCCAGGCACGCGACGATCGGAAACTTCTTGTTCATTGGATCCTCCGGAGTTGACGTGCACCCCGTCGCCGGGGCCTGGCCTGAGACCAAGTCAAGCGATCCGAACTGCCCCCGGCGCTAGGTTAGTCCCGCGAAAGCAATGACGTCGACGGCATTTCCCCCTAATGGGCCCCCTATTTTGAACCGGAAAACCTGGGTCATGGCTAGGATCTAGTTATGACGCAGGCGAGCGACAACCACGAGGCCACCCGATACCTGGAACAGGCCATTGAGCTGGCTGTCCGGAACGTCTCCGACGGTGGCGGGCCGTTCGGTGCGCTGGTGGTGACCCCGGATGGGCGGGTCCATGAAGGCATCAACCGGGTCACCCGGGACAACGACCCCACGGCCCATGCAGAAGTGGTGGCAATCCGAGCTGCAGCAAGTGCGGGGGCGACGTTCGACCTGAGCGGGGCCGTGCTCTACACCAGCTGCGAGCCGTGCCCGCTGTGCCTGTCAGCCGCGCTGTGGGCGCGGATCGATCGAGTCTATTTTGCGGCTGACCGCCATGGTGCAGCCGCGGCCGGTTTCGACGACGCCGTGTTTTACGAGTACTTCAACGGCACCCGTCCGGAACTCCTGCCTGTGGCACACGAGGCGATTCCGGCATCGGACGCTCCGTTTGAGGCGTGGCGTAGCAACGCGACGCGAGAGAGATACTGAGCCGGAGGCTCCTTATGGAAACTGGACTGATCACGTGCCCGACCTGTGGAAAGACCAATCGCGTCCCGGCCGCCGCGTCCGGCCGGCCGCGGTGCGGAAACTGCAAGCAGGGCCTTCCCTGGATTACAGCCGCTGCGGACGATGACTTCGCGGTCGTGGCCGAGCAGTCGCCGGTCCCTGTGCTGGTTGACTTCTGGGCAGAATGGTGTGGCCCGTGCCGGACGGTGAGTCCGGTGCTGGACACGTTGGCCACTGAACGGGCCGGCCGGATCAAGCTGGTCAAGGTTAACGTTGACCAGTCCCCGCGACTATCCAGCCGGTTCGATATCCAGGCCATCCCCACATTGATGATCATCGACGGCGGAAGGGTACTTGCCAGACAGGCCGGGGCGGCACCTGCTGCGGTGTTACGGTCCTGGGTGGATGGGGTGCTGGGCGCGAGCCACGCCTAGGCTTCCGGGATTACCCGACCCGCTTCGGCAGCCTGCCGATACCCTCCACCAAGTCGTTGCGGGTACCGCACAGCGCGATCCGTACCCAGCCTTCGCCAATGGAGCCAAACGCAGTTCCCGGCGCGAACGCGACGCCGGAATCGGCGAGGAACCGGCGGGTCCAGCTCCGGACGTCCCCGCCGCTGACATGGGAGACATCGGCCCAAAGATAGAATGCTCCCTGGGCACTCAGGTACGGGATTCCTTTCGCGTCCAGCACAGCTGAGGCAGCGTCCCGGTTGGCCCGGTAGTGGTCCTGGGCGTGCGCGACGTAATCCTGCGGGCCTGTCAGCGCCGCCAGCGCTGCATACTGCGACGGGGAGGCGACGCAGGAGACAATCGCCTCCATCACGTTGTTCATCGTCTGTTCCAGCCCCGGGGGACAGACCAGGGCGCCGATCCTCAGCCCGGTCAGGCCGTACGTCTTGGAGAGAGTCAGTGACGTGAACACCCGCGCCTCGCCGGGAACGTCGCTGTCGAACCGGGCCGGGCTGATGTGGGGGACGTCGTAGGTGAAGGCCTCGTAGCATTCGTCGGCAATGATCCAGAGATCGTGCTTACGGGCAAGGTCCACAAGCTGCCGGGTCACGTCCTCGCTGAGGACGGCGCCCAGCGGGTTGGACGGGGAGTTCAGGATGAGCACCCGGGTCCGGTCCGTGATGAGCGCCTCAATGTCCCGGATCCGCGGCTGGAAGTCATGCTCGGGATACAGCGGGTAGTCCACCGGCACGGCATTCAGGAGCCGGCTGGTCATGGCAAATGTGGGGTAGCCGGGATTGGGAATCAGGACCTCGTCACCGGGGGAGAGCAGAAGGCTCATGGCGAAGTGCAGGCCCTGCTGCGCGCCGTCCACCACGTACACCCGCTCCGCACCAAGGCTGGTGCTAAGTCCGGCGCGTTCACGGAACCTGGCGGCGAACGCTTCACGGAGGGCCGGGATGCCGGCGTTAGGCGTGTAGTTGGTCTCGTCCCGGTCGAGGCACGCCATGCCGGCTTCCAGGATGTGGCGGGGGAGCGCGAAGCCCGGCTCGCCGATGCTCAGGACTACCGCCCCGGGGGTATGCCAGGCGGCCTCGGTGATTTCGCGGATCTGGTTGACGGGGACGTCGCGCGCGTGCGCCGCAAGCTCAGGCATGGATGCCATCCTAGCCGCCGGGGTTGCGGGCAGGGCACGTGGGCAGGGGCGGTGGCCAGCGCCGATATACTGGGAAGCGTGCTTTCTGGACTGGTGATAGTGGACAAACCGCAGGGATGGACCAGCCATGATGTGGTTGGTCGGATGCGGCGTCTCGCCGGGACCCGGAAAGTGGGGCACGCCGGCACCCTCGATCCCATGGCTACCGGCGTCCTGGTGGTTGGCATCAACAAGGCCACCCGGCTCCTGACCTACATCGTGGGCACGTCCAAGACCTATACGGCAACCATCCGGCTGGGCCAGTCCACCATCACGGACGACGCCGAAGGTGACGTGATTGCCGCCGTCAGTGCCGCCGCCGTCGCTGATGAAGCAATCCACGACGGCGTCGCAGCCCTCACGGGTGAAATCCAGCAGGTGCCCAGCAGCGTCAGCGCCATTAAAGTCAACGGTGAACGCGCCTACGCCCGGGTCCGCTCCGGTGAAGAGGTAAAGCTCGCGGCGCGCCCGGTCACCATCCACCGTTTCGAAGTTCACTCCATTAACCGGGAAGCCGGCGGCGACGTGGTGGACATCGATGTCACCGTGGAATGCTCCTCCGGCACCTACATCCGTGCCCTCGCCCGTGACCTCGGCGACGGGCTGGGAGTGGGCGGCCACCTGACCGCCCTCCGCCGGACCCATGTTGGCCCGTACTCGCTGGACCAGGCCCGGACGTTGGAACAGCTGGCCGAGGAGCTGAATGTCCTGGAGATGTCCCAGGCTGCCCGGGCACTGATGCCTAACCGCGAACTCACAGCGGAGGAGGCCACCGAGATTTCCTTCGGACGCCGGATCGCGGCGGGATCTGAAGCAGGAGATCCCGAGGCTGCCACCACGGAGCACCCCGCGGCAGCGTTCGCTCCGGACGGCAGCCTCGTCGCGCTCCTGGCGGACTCCGGAAACTTTGCCAAGCCTGTCCTGGTATTCGCGCCGGGCAACGGTGCGTCCGAAAAAACTGCCCCCCGGAATGGTGCGCCCGAGAATGTTGTGCCTGAGGATGTTGCGGGCGGGGACGCCTAGGCATGGACGCCTATTTCTACATCATCCTGGTGGTCGGCCTGCTCTCCAGCGGAATCTGCCTCGGTGCCGGCATCCTCAAAAAGGCCCCCAATGATTTGACCATCCTGTCCGTTGCCGCCGTCGAACTGGCACAGCTGGTGTACCTGGTGGGATCGATCGTGCGGGTCATCGCGGGCGAACCGATTGCCGGCGAAGCCTGGGAATTCTGGGGATACCTGGCCACGGCGATGCTCCTGCCGCCGGCAGCCGTGTACTGGTCCATCCTGGAACGGACCCGCTGGAGCAACTTTGTCCTCGCCGCCGTCGGCGTCACGGCCTTGGTGATGGCCGCCCGCATGAACCAGATCTGGTACTGAAATGGAAGAAGTACGCAACGTGAAAGCACCCCGTTCCGAAGCCGCCCGTGCCAAGGCAGATGCCACGGCCGGCGTCAAGGACACTCGGAACACCGGCCCCGGACGCCTGCTTATCGCCGTTTATGCAGTGTTTGCCATTTCGGCCACCGCACGCGCCGGTTACCAGATCCTGACCAAGTTCTCCGAAGCCCCGCTCGCCTACCTGCTTTCCGCGTTCGCGGCGCTGGTCTACGTGGTGGCAACGGTGTCCCTGGCCAAGCCCGGCCGCACCTGGTTCAGGATCTCGCTGGCCGCCGTCCTGGTGGAGCTCGTCGGAGTGCTGGTGGTGGGGGCGTTGAGCGTGTTTGATTCTGTGGCGTTCCCGCATGAGACCGTCTGGTCCCTTTTTGGCCGGGGGTACGCGTTCATTCCGCTGCTGCTGCCTGTCCTGGGTCTGGTGTGGCTGTACCGGCGCCGGCCGAACCGGCAGTAGACCGCACCCGCAGCAAACATCACCAGCGATCGGCCTCCGCGGTCAGGCCTCCGGACATGTCCACGCGTGCCATCCAGTTGGCCTGGCGCCGTCCGGCAGCAGTACTGAATGCGGGTAATCTTAGAGAGTTCCGGCGCCGGTGCGTTCGGAGAGATGTCAGTTTTAGGCAGTAAAAGGCGAGGGTGATGGTCTACATCTGGAACGATCCGTCCGAGGTCCCTGCGGACTTTGGTCCCTCCGTTGTCACTTTTGGCAACTTCGACGGCGTCCATCGCGGGCACCAGCAAGTGCTTTCCGAGCTAATCCGCTCGGCCCGCTTCAACGGGACGAAGGCCGTTGCCGTCACCTTTGACCCGCACCCGGCCCTGATCCACCGCCCGGAGTCCGCGCCCGAAATGATCATGGGCCTGCAGGACAAACTGGTGGCCTTGGGGGAGCTGGGCCTGGATGCCATTCTGGTGATGAAGTACTCGCTGAACCTTGCCAGCCTCACCCCTGAGGAATTTGTGGGCCAGGTCCTGGTGGACAGCCTGCATGCCAGCCATGTGGTCATCGGTCACGATTCCCGGTTCGGCCGCGGCAACTCCGGTGACCTTGACACTATGAAGCAGCTGGGCGAAAAGTTCGACTTCGATGTCCAGGTCATCAGCGAGTTCGGTTCGGAAGGCTACCCGCTGCATGACGACGACGGCACCGACCGCCGCTGCTCCTCCACCTGGGTGCGTGAAGCATTGCAGGAGGGCGACGTCGCCACCGCCGCCGCGGTGCTGGGACGGCCCCACCGCATGCGCGGGGAGGTCGTCCACGGTGCTGCCCGCGGGCGCGTGCTCGGGTTCCCCACCGCTAACCTTGCCCACGAGGCCACCGGGTTCATCCCGGCGGACGGTATCTACGCCGGCTGGCTGGTGGACCAGGCCGGCACACGATGGCCGGCGGCCATCTCGGTGGGATCCAATCCCACGTTCGACGGCGTCAGCCGGCAGGTCGAAGCCCATGTGATTGACCGTCCGCACGAGGCCGTGGAGGATTTCGATCTGTACGGCCAGACAGTAGTGGTCGAATTTGTGGCCCGGCTCCGCGGCATGGTGGCATACCGTGGGCCGGAGGCGCTTGTTGACCAGATGCGTCTGGACGTAATTCAGGCCCACGATCTCCTGGTGCGGCGCTGACCCGGTCCCACCCGCACCGAAGACCCAGAGAGGCAGCACCGTGGCCGTCGAGAAGAACACCCGCAAACTGGACAAAGGCATAGTCCGCGATTTCAGTTCCCGGATGAGCTACGCGTCCTACCTCCAGCTGCCCACCCTGCTCAGTGCACAGCAGCCGGTCAGCACACCCGAACACCACGACGAGATGCTGTTCATCATCCAGCACCAGACCACCGAGCTGTGGCTCAAGCTGGTCCTGCATGAGCTCCGCAGCGCCGCGGCCTGGCTGCGCACAGACGATCTCGGCTCCGCGCTCAAGGGCATCGCCCGGGTCAAGCACATCCAGAAAACCCTGACGGAGCAGTGGTCCGTGCTGGCCACGCTGACACCCACGGAGTACTCCCAGTTCCGCGGGTTCCTGGGCAACTCCTCCGGCTTCCAGTCCAGCCAGTACCGGGCCGTCGAGTTTGTCCTCGGCAACAAGAACCGCAAAATGCTGCCGGTGTTCGAATCGGACCCGGAAGCGCACGCCATGCTGGAGGAGTTGCTGAACGCGCCCAGCATCTACGACGAGTTCCTGGCCTACCTGGCCCGGCAGGGCTTCGACGTGCCGCAGTCCATCCTGGAGCGGGACGTCACCCGCGCCCACGAGTTTTGCCCGGACCTGGTACCGCTGTTCAAGCACATCTACGAAAACGCCGCCGATAACTGGGGCGCCTACGAGGCCTGCGAGGAACTCGTGGACCTTGAAGACAATTTCCAGCTCTGGCGGTTCCGGCACCTCCGCACCGTCCAGCGGACCATCGGGATGAAAACGGGAACCGGGGGATCCAGCGGCGCTGCCTTCCTGCAGAAGGCCCTTGAGCTCACCTTCTTCCCTGAATTGTTTGCGGTACGGACGGAGATCGGCCAATGAGCAATGCGATAAACTCGAAGATGGAAAATCACGACGGCGCCATCCTCCTTGAGGAGGCAGCGCGGCTGGACGCAGCTGACCCGTTGGCACGATACCGCGGCCTCTTCATCGGGACGGACACGGACCTTTCCTACCTTGACGGCAATTCGCTGGGCCGCCCGCTGAAGCGGACCCCGCGGGACATCACCACCTTCATCGAGGAAGACTGGGGCGGCCGGCTCATCCGTGGCTGGGACGAGGAATGGCTGGACCTGCCCCACGCCATCGGCGATCAGCTGGGCCGCGCTGTCCTCGGCGCAGCCCCGGGCCAGACAGTCATCGCCGATTCCACCACGGTGGTGCTCTACAAACTGATCCGCGCCGCGCTGGCCGCCGTGGCTGACCCTGCCCGCACAGAGATCGTCCTGGACACGGATAACTTCCCCACGGACCGCTACCTGGTCGAGGGCATCGCTCGCGAGGAAGGCCTGACCCTGCGGTGGATCGAAGCCGATCCGGCGTCCGGCGTCACCGTCGATCAGGTGCGGGATGCAACCGGCCCGGCCACCGCCGTCGTACTTTTGAGCCACGTGGCCTACCGCTCGGGGTTCCTGGCCGACCTTCCGGGCATCACGGAAGCTGCACACAGCGTGGGGGCGCTGGTGGTCTGGGACCTGTGCCACTCCGCCGGATCCGTGGAGCTGGACCTGGACGGGGCAAACGTGGATTTTGCCGCGGGTTGCACCTACAAGTACCTCAACGGGGGACCGGGCTCGCCGGCGTTCGCCTACGTCAATCGCAGGCACCTGCCCGGTCTGAAACAGCCGATCTGGGGCTGGATGGGACGCAAGGACGCGTTCGAGATGGCCGCAGGCTACGAGCCCGCGCCCGGTATCCGGAGTTTCCTCAGCGGCACTCCGGCCATCTTCGGGATGCTTGCCATGCGCGGGACCCTGGACCTCATCGAAGAGGCCGGCATGGCTGCCATCCGGGAAAAGTCCCTGAAACTCACGGCCTACGCCGTGCAGCTGTTTGAGGCGTGGCTGGAACCGGCGGGCGTGGAGCTGGCGTCGCCGCGTGAGCCGGAGCTTCGCGGGAGCCACATCACCCTGGATCATCCGGCGTTCCGGAATGTGACGGCGGCGCTGTGGGAACAGGACGTCATCCCGGACTTCCGCGCACCACACGGCATCCGCGTGGGGTTGTCCCCCTTGAGTACCAGCTTCGCGGAGCTGTTCCGGGGGATGGCCGCCATCCGGGATCAGCTCCGTCGCTGAGCCACGGGCATTTGGTGATGGCCTTTTGGGGGCGGCCGCGGCTGACGGCGGCGGCTGTTTCGACAAGATTGCGGCGGGGCCGGTAAACTAGCAGATGGATCCGGCTGCAGTCCGTGGCGGCTGGTTCCTGCCATGTGTGGAAATTCCCTGGTTTCCGGGGGATTCCCGCGCGGGCAGACCCGGCAGTGAAGTACTGAATCGGGCCTCACGGCACATCTCTAGGAGTTATTGTGGCACTTGACGCCGCTGTAAAGCAGTCCATCATCCAGGATTTCGCAACGTCCGAGGGCGACACCGGTTCGCCGGAGGTCCAGGTTGCAGTCCTGACTCAGCGGATCAAGGATCTGACTGAGCACATGAAGGTGCACAAGCACGATTACCACACCCAGCGCGGTCTGCTGGCCATGGTTGGTCGTCGCAAGCGTATGCTCACCTACCTCAAGAACACTGACATCACCCGCTACCGTGCGCTCATCGAGCGTCTCGGCCTGCGCCGCTAGTCAGCTTTAAGGGGCGGCCCCTTCCGTGACGGAAAGGGCCGCCTTCTTCAGAAGAAAAACTAAACAGGAGGATCAACCGCATCACGCATTCGCGGTCCTCGGTAGTGATCCCCGGGAACGGCTTCGAAGAATGAAGCCCCCGGCCCGTGGGTCTCGATCGATGACCGGGTGCAGTGCAGGCCAGTCGACAGATGCTGGCCTGGGTTGATGCGGCTGGACTCCGTGACACACGAAACGGAGGTGACTCTCTTGGAGGGTCCCGAAATCCAGTTCTCAGAAGCAGTCATTGACAATGGCCGCTTTGGCAAGCGTGTAATCCGCTTTGAAACCGGCCGTCTTGCCAAGCAGGCAGCCGGCGCAGCCATGGTGTACATCGACGAAGACACCGCGCTGCTGTCCGCCACCACCGCAGGCAAGCACCCGCGCGAAGGCTTCGACTTCTTCCCGCTGACGGTTGACGTTGAAGAGCGCATGTACGCCGCCGGCCGTATCCCGGGCTCGTTCTTCCGCCGTGAAGGCCGCCCGTCCACCGAGGCCATCCTGGCCTGCCGGCTTATGGACCGCCCGCTGCGTCCGGCCTTCGTCAAGGGCCTGCGCAACGAGGTCCAGATCGTGGTGACCGTCCTGGCCATCAACCCCGACGAGCTCTACGACGTGGTGGCCATCAACGCCTCCTCCATGTCCACCCAGCTCTCGGGCCTGCCGTTCTCCGGCCCGATCGGCGGCGTCCGCGTTGCCCTCGTCGCTGACGAGCACGGTTCACAGTGGGTTGCTTTCCCCAAGCACTCCCAGCTCGAGAACTCCGTGTTCAACATGGTTGTAGCCGGCCGTGTTGCCGGTGACGACGTCGCCATCATGATGGTCGAAGCCGAAGCAACCGACAACTCCTGGAACCTCATCAAGGAACAGGGCGCAACCGCTCCCACCGAAGAGGTTGTCTCCGAGGGCCTCGAGGCTGCCAAGCCATTCATCAAGGCACTCTGCGAAGCCCAGGCGGACCTGGCTGCACGCGCTGCCAAGCCCACTGTTGAGTTCCCGGTATTCCTGGACTACCAGGATGACGTCTACGCCGCTGTTGAGTCCGCTGCCGCTGAGAAGCTGGCCGCTGTCTTCCAGATCGCCGACAAGCAGGAACGCGATACTGCAACGGATTCACTCAAGGACGAAGTCACGTCTTCCCTGGCCGGCCAGTTCGAAGGCCGCGACAAGGAGCTGTCCGCAGCGTTCCGCTCGGTCACCAAGCACGTTGTGCGCCAGCGCATCCTCAAGGACCAGATCCGTATCGACGGCCGTGGCCTGACGGACATCCGCCAGCTCACCGCGGAGGTTGAGGTTCTGCCCCGCGTGCACGGCTCGGCAATCTTCGAGCGCGGCGAAACCCAGATCATGGGTGTCACCACTCTGAACATGCTCAAGATGGAACAGCAGATCGATTCGCTGTCTCCCGTCACGCGCAAGCGCTACATGCACAACTACAACTTCCCGCCGTACTCCACCGGCGAGACCGGCCGCGTGGGTTCCCCCAAGCGCCGCGAAATCGGCCACGGCGCCCTCGCCGAGCGCGCCATCATGCCCGTGCTGCCGTCCCGCGAGGAATTCCCCTACGCGATCCGCCAGGTGTCTGAGGCTCTCAGCTCCAACGGTTCGACGTCGATGGGTTCCGTCTGCGCTTCGACGCTGTCCCTGCTCAATGCAGGTGTGCCGCTGAAGGCAGCTGTTGCAGGTATCGCTATGGGTCTGGTCTCCGACCAGGTTGACGGCCAGACCCGTTACGCAGCCCTGACCGATATCCTCGGCGCCGAAGATGCTTTCGGCGACATGGACTTCAAGGTTGCCGGCACCGCCGAATTCGTTACGGCCATCCAGCTGGACACGAAGCTCGACGGCATCCCCGCTTCCGTGCTGGCAGCAGCGCTGAAGCAGGCCCGCGAAGCCCGCCTGCACATCCTGGACGTCCTGAACTCCGCGATCGACACCCCGGATGAGCTCTCCGAGTTCGCGCCGCGCGTCATCGCGGTCAAGATCCCGGTTGACAAGATCGGCGAGGTCATTGGGCCCAAGGGCAAGATGATCAACCAGATCCAGGAAGACACCGGCGCGGACATCTCCATCGAGGACGACGGCACGGTCTACATTGGCGCCACCAACGGTCCGTCTGCTGACGCAGCACGCTCCGCCATCAACGCCATTGCCAACCCGCAGATCCCGGAAATCGGCGAGCGTTACCTGGGTACGGTTGTCAAGACCACCACCTTCGGTGCCTTCATTTCCCTGACTCCGGGCAAGGATGGCCTGCTGCACATCTCCGAGCTGCGCAAGCTGGCCAACGGCAAGCGCGTGGACAACGTGGATGACGTGGTTTCCGTCGGCCAGAAGATCCAGGTGGAAATCACCAAGATCGATGACCGTGGAAAGCTGTCGCTGTCCCCCGTAGTGGCTGAAGAAGAAGGCGCCGAGAGCGTTGACGCTTCCGCCGCAGAGGGCGCTGCCGAAGCGGAGTAGTCCACTGACGCGGAGTAGCATCCTGCTCCACACAGCATGAATCGGCGGGGCCGGTGGATGATCCACCGGCCCCGCCGCTGTTACGATGGCAGCCAGATCCGGCTGCCGCTCCCGAAAGGCTTCAATGACTGTTGTACCCCTGCCGCTTGAGCAGAACCAGCCCGGCGACACCCTGGTCCATGGCTCCGACGGCGGCTCCGTTGTCCGGCGTTCAGTGCTGCCGGGCGGCGTACGGGTGCTCACCGAAGCGATGCCGGGCCAGCGTTCGGCGACCATCGGTTTCTGGGTGGGCGTCGGGTCACGCGATGAAGCCCCGGGCCAGCACGGCTCCACGCACTTCCTGGAGCACCTGCTGTTCAAGGGAACCAAGCGCCGCACGGCCCTGGAGATCGCTTCAGCGTTTGATGAGGTGGGCGGGGAGTCCAACGCCGCCACGGCCAAGGAGAGCACGTGCTATTTCGCGCGCGTGCTGGACACGGACCTGCCCATGGCCATCGACGTCATTGCCGATATGATCACCGGTGCCGTCCTGGATCCGGCCGAGATGGAGCAGGAGCGCGACGTCATCCTGGAGGAAATCGCCATGGACAGCGATGACCCCACTGACGTTGCACATGAAAACTTTGTCGCTGCCGTCCTGGGCACCCACCCGCTGGGCCGCCCTATCGGCGGTACGCCCGCCGCGATCCGCGCCGTCGCCCGCGACTCCGTCTGGGAGCACTACCGCCGTTACTATCGCCCGGATGAGCTGGTCATCACCGCCGCCGGGGGCCTGGAGCACGACGTCGTCTGCAGCCTTGTGGTGGACGCCCTCCACACTGCCGGGTGGTCACTTGAGCCGGACGCCGCCCCTGTGGATCGCCGCTCCACTGAGCGCGCGGACATCACCGGTACAGCCGGGCTGCATGTGGTCAAGCGTGCGGTGGAACAGGCGAACATCATCATGGGCTGCCCCACGATTGTGGCCACCGATGAACGCCGCTACGTCATGAGCGTCCTCAACGCCGTCCTGGGCGGGGGCATGTCCTCGCGGCTGTTCCAGGAAATCCGCGAAAAGCGTGGCCTGGTGTACTCCACGTACTCCTTTGCCTCCTCCTACGCGGACGCCGGCTACTTCGGGATGTACGCAGGGTGCACTCCCTCCAAGGTCCGCCAGGTGCTGGACCTGCTGGGGCTTGAGCTGGACAAGCTTGCCGAAGGCGGCATCTCCGACGACGAACTGCGCAAGGCCGTGGGTCAGCTGTGCGGCGGAATCGTCCTGGCACTGGAGGACACGGGTTCCCGCATGTCCCGCCTTGGCCGCGCTGAACTCGTGTCCGGTGAATACCAGGACATCGACGAAACCCTGCGCCAGATCAAGGCGGTCACCGCGCAGGAGGTCCAGGAGCTGGCCAGGGAACTGGCAGCGGCGCCGCGGACCGTCACCGTGGTGGGCCCATTCGAGGAGACCGAAACCTTCGGTCTCTGACCGGCAGGCCTGCGCCCGCCATAATGAACCTATGAACCTTCCGCAGCCGGGCACGGTGCACGCCGTCCTGGAGAACTTCCTGGGCCATTGGCGCGGCACCACCTTGCTGGACGCATCGGCCTGGGGGCCCAAGCGCACGGCCTCGGCGGAAATCAGTTATACAAGGGCTGCCGGGGGCTACGCAGTCGTGCAAAGTTACAGACACACCGAAGCTGATGGTACGCACTTTGAAGGCCACGGCGTTTTTACTGTCGACCCTGACCACAACGATATCCTCTGGTACCACGTGGACAGCATGGGCCTGCCGCCGGGGGCTCCGGCCCGCTGCACGTGGGTGGACGGTGTGCTGCGCGTGGAGCGCCACAGCGACCGGGGGACTGCCCGCCACACTTTCCGGGTGGACAACGATGTACTGATCCACAGCGCCGAGTTGCGCCTCGGCGAGGGCCAGGACTTTGTCCCGTTTATGACCTCCGAGTGCCGCCGCGTCTGACCCTATCCCGCCGCCTTCTCCCACCTGCTGCGCGAACGGACACCTGGGGCCCTGCACGTGTTGGCACGAGAGGACAGATATGCCCCGGCCCATCGCGAAGGACACTTGGGGCACTGCAGAATTTCGACCGTCAGCCTTGAACGGCGCTCCGCGGACAAGGATTCTGGAATCAGCTGGCTGACGTGCTGGCGAACCTGAAAAGCAACGTGTGGAATTCGTCCTCCGCAGCGCCCTGGAACCGGAGCCTTGAACGGATCCGGCTCCTTGCCGATTCCGCCCCGGATCACCACTCATTACGTACTGCTGTGCTCGCTGAGGTGGGCCGGGTGCTTCCGTTCAGTGCTTTCGTGTGGCCGCTTTCGGATCCGCTGACGGCGACGGGCATGTCGCCCCTTGCCCGGATTCCGTGCCCGGACGAACTGCCGTTGCTGATCAGGCTCAAGTATCTGACGCTGGCAGGTCGGTGGACGCAGTTGGCGATCAGCCCGTCGCCGGTGACGACGCTCCTGCGTGAAACTGCCGGCAATCCATCACGGAGCCTGGTATGGGATGGCCTGATGAAGCGCTACGGAGTGACCGATGTCCTGTTCGCAGTGCTGGCGGACAAGCACGGCTGCTGGGGTTGGATTGACCTCTGGCGAACGGCGCAGGAAAGTCCCTTTACTGTCGACGAAGTGGGTTACGTCGCTGCCGTGACGCGCGAGGTCATGCCCGCCCTTCGTCGTTCGATAGCCCGGCAGTTTGTCATGGAGGTGCCTGTCGGACGCTACCCTGTCGGACGCGACTCAGTCGGACGCGACCCCGTAGGACACAAGGCCGTCCGTGCGGGGGCGTCAGCCATCAGCGGAGGTCCGAGGCCGGAGTTGCCTCAGCAGGCAGTGCTGACTCTGGATGCAGATATGGCGGTGGTGGGTGGAACAGCTGCGGTGGAGGAGTGGCTTGGACTGCTCCAGGCCGGCCCCCGTCCCTTTCAACGCGTACCGGCCGAGGTCCTCAACGTTGCTGCCCAGTTGCTGGCGCGTGAGGCGGGCGTGGATGGTCATCCTGCGTCCGCCCGTGTGCACATAGGGTCAGGCCAGTGGGCCCTCCTCCAAGCCAGCCAGATGGACTCCACCGGCACGGCGGCCATTCCGCCATTGGCCGTCACCATCCAGGCCTGCCCTCCGGCGGCGAGGCTTGATATGTTCGCCCGCAGCTTCGGGCTGACGGGACGGCAGGCGGAATTGTTTGAGCTGGCCGCCAGCGGCGCCGACACCAACGCCATGGCTGACGCCTTGGGGATCGGGGCCTATACCGTCCAGGATCAGTTCAAGCAGATTTTCGAGACATGCGGCGTCCATAGCCGCGCGACGTTGTTGGCCCTGGCGATGGGAACGGCCCAGTAACCGAAACGCCATTCAGCTCCATTCAGGTGGCAGGCCTGTGTCCAGGTCCAGGTCCAGGTCCAGGTCGAGTTCCAAGTCCAGATCCGCGTCCAAGACCGAACCGGGGCTGATGCCAGTGCCGGTGGCGGGCATAGGGACGTTTGCTGGCCAGGTCGGTGGTTCCCAGTCGGGGTGTTCGCTTCGGTAGTGGCGTCCGGTGGGTGATGTCCAGCCGGGTGGTTCGTTTTTGGTGGCTGCTTTGGGTGTCCAGGCTGTGGTGTGTCTGAGTCGGTGGTGTTTGTGGCAGGGCTGGCCGAGATTTGATATGCCGGTGGATCCTCCGTGGGCCCAAGCGAGGATGTGGTCGGCTTCGTTGTCGAGGGAGTGGTTGGCGCAGCCGGGGAAGGGGCATTTTCCGTCGCGTAGGCGGAGCCATTGGCGTTGGGCTTTTGTGAGCCGGTAGCTGGTGCGCCCGATCTCGAGCGGTGCGCCGTCGCGGGGGTCGGTGAGGACGCGGTGGAAGGATTCGGCGCCGTCGGCGACGAGCTGGCGGGCCATGGACGGCGGGATCGGCCCGTACCCGTCCAACATGGCCGGCTCGTCCGTGAGGCCCAGCAGCGAGAACACCGGGACCGTGATCAACACCTGCGCCCGCGGGGATGGAACGCCGCCGCTCACGGCGAGGCCACCGGTCTCTTCGTCGCTCGTTTCGCCGGTCGCGCCGCCGCTCTTTTCCCTACCCTCATCAGCGGTTCCGCCGCCGGTGATGTTGTTGGTCAGGAGACAGGTGGCGAGGGTGTCGGCGCGGAGCTGGCTGAGGTTCCGGTCCTCATGAGGCCCCTTCAGCGCCCGGGCGGCGGTGGTGGTGCGGTTCCAGATCCCGGCCGCGGTATCGGCGGGAAGGTAGGCGGAGAGCCAGGCCATGCCGTCGCGGTCCGGAGCGTACTCCACCCGCCGATCGGCGGCGCTGCGTGCGTGGCGTTTTTCGATGCTGACCGGGTGGTGGCGTTCCCGCCAGGTCCGGGCTTTGTGCCGGAACCTGCCGGGGATGAGCCCACCGGCGAAGCCACGTGCCGGATTCACTGCGTGGGGGTCCAGGAAATGTGCCTCCAACGCCGCAGCGGCCGGCCTGTCGAGGTTGATGGTTTCGTCGACCATGATCCGGGCGTGCTGCCACGAGATCGTCCCGGCCTGCAGCGCCGACAGGGTCAAGGGCAGGGCAGTGGTCAGGGCGTGCGCCTCGGCGAGGAGGGCACCGGCGGCGCGTTCGCTGACCGTCAGAGCACAGGCGACCTCGGCGACCACGGCCATCTCCTGCCCGGTGTTGTCCTCGGGCGACGTTGCAGGGCCGGCCAGGGCCTCGGCAGCGGCGGAGTAACCGGCAGCCAGCCAGGCCTTCAGGGCGGCACTTTTAGCGTCCAGCCGTGAGATCTCGGCCAGCCCGTCCAGGAAACCATCCGCCCTCCGACGCATCGGATCAGCGTCCCCGGAACAGCCGGAACCGGTCCCGTCCCGGAGCGCAGAAGCCAGCTCAGCGAAGGACACCGCAAGTGCTTCCGCCGTCGCCACAGCCGCTTTGCTATCCATGCCCACATCATCCCGCGAGGGCCCGACAATAACGGCGAGGCTGAAGGGCTATGTGCATAACTCCGCCAAGCAACTGTAAGTGCCTGCATCCGTGGGCGGTTTCAAGGTGTCGTCGCAGGGCCTCAACTGTCCATTCGCGCTAAGATCCGGGGCCTCAACTGTCTGTGAGAATCCCCTCGCGCCGCTTGCGAGGTGGCCTACCCGCCGGCGAATGGGGGCAGCACATCAACCACGTCGCCCGGTTTTAACACAGTCGTGCGGTCCCGGACGGCCACCTCGTTGAGCAGGAAACTGCTCCGGGACAGGATACGTGGCAGGGGAGGAGTGCCGGCGGGAGGCTCGGCTCGGTCCACAGCCAGGACCGCTTCCAGCAAATCGGCCACTGTCGCCCCTGGAGGGAGTGCGAAGAGCTCTTCGTCGACCCCAGCGGCAGCGCGCGCGGCAGCGAAGTAACGTACGTTCAAGAATTCAGCCTCCGATGGCGCTCATGCTGCGGTCCGGCTGGACAAAGTCCGCCGCGCCGAGACCTGTGTGGTCCATGCCGTGGGCCTTTGGCTTGACCCACATGGCATCCTGCCAGCGTTCGGCCAGGGCCTGATCACTGGCGCCCTCCCGAAGAAGACCCAGGAGATCAAACTCCTCACGGGAGAACAGGCAGCTCATGATCTTGCCCTCGGCTGTGATCCGTGTGCGACGGCAGTCGGAGCAGAACGGTTCCGTGACGGACGCGATGATGCCCACCGTGCCGAGCACCGGCCCGTGGGCTTCCGGCGGCGCCTCCACGCCTTCCGGCCGATGCACGTCAGCGGCAGACACCAGTCCCTCGGTATCCAGCACCGGACTATCCGGCCCCGCGGTCCCGGCCGCCCGGCGTCGTACTTCAAAGCGCTCCGCGGGGGCTCCATCGCGGGCGCGGGGATCGGGGCTCAACACAAAGTCGCGCGAGAGCAGAGTGCGGATCTCGGCCGCGGTGATCATGTTCCGGCGGGTCCAGCCGTGGTCTGCGTCGAGCGGCATCTGCTCGATGAAGCGCAGTTCGTAGCCGCGGTCCAGCGCCCATGCGAGCAAGGACGGCGACTCGGTGTCGTTGATCCCCCGCATCAGGACGGCGTTGAGTTTGACGGGGCCCAGGCCCGCGGCCCAGGCGGCATCGACGCCGGCCAGGACACGGTCCAGGAAGGGGCGCCGGGTCAGCTTGGTGAAGGTTTCTTCGTGCAGCGAATCCAGTGAGACGTTGATGCGGGTCAGGCCCGCAGCCTTAAGCGCGGCGGCCTTCTTGTCCAGGCCCACTCCGTTGGTGGTCATGGAGATGGGAAGTTCCGGATGGTTGCTGCGCAGGGCCGCAATGATGTCAAGCAGGTCCGCCCTGACCAGGGGCTCCCCGCCGGTCAGGCGCAGTTCGCGAACACCGAGCAGCTCCACGCCGATCCGGACAATCCGCACGATCTCCTCGGCGGACATCACGGCCTGCTTGGAAAGCCATTCAAGCCCCTCAGCCGGCATGCAGTACGTGCAGCGCAGGTTGCATTTGTCCGTCAGCGACAGCCTCATGTCCGTGGCCCGGCGGCCGTACTGGTCCAGCAGCCCCGGTGCCGTTCCGGCCGGTCGGGCAGGCGGCAGCCCCGCCCCTGCATCCTCCCGGGGTTGTGGCATGCCTAGCTGAACACTCATGAATTCAGGCTACGCCACGTTTACCCCCGGGATCACGCCCATGACGCCCGGGATCCGGTCCATCGCCGGAAGTCCCTCCGAACGGCGGCGAAGTCCGGCGCTGCCGGGGCGCGGCGAACCTATGCTGGAGAGGTGAACAGCTTCCAGCCCCTGCCGGACACGGCCGACGACGGCGCCACCTCTCCAGGGCGCTCGGGAACCGACGGTGCCGCTCGAGGCAGCCGCCGCTGGGCCGCCGCGTCGGGAGCCGTGGCCGCCGGAGCCGCCGTCGTCATAGGGGAGCTGCTGGCAGGTCTGTTCAGTCCGTCCCTCTCGCCCCTGACGGCAGTAGGCGGAGCCATGATCGATGCTGTTCCGCCGGGTGTGAAGGACTGGGCCATCTCGCTGTTCGGCACCGCCGACAAAGCGGTGTTCGTGGGCGGGATGCTGCTGGTTATCATGGCCGTCGGGTCGTTGGCCGGGATCCTGGAGCAGCGCAGGCGGTTTGCCGGTGGGGCGGTGATTGCTGTTTTTGGGCTCGTCGGGCTCAGTGCGGTCCTTACGCGTGCCCAGATGACCCCGGCTGCGGCTGTAGTGGCACTGGCCGCAGCCCTGTCCGGTGCACTCCTGCTGGGATGGCTGATCCGCCGGTTCCACGAAGGGCTCCCGGCCGGCGCAGCTGGGACAGGCCGCGCGGGAACAGCTGCCGGGACAGACGCCGCGACGGCGCAAGTTCCCGCGGGTACGGAAAGAATTCCCGCGGGTACGGAAAGAACCGCCGGACGGCGCACGTTCCTGCAGGTTCTGGCAGCGAGCGCCGGGGCCACCGCCGTTGGCGGGGTTGTGGCCGCGGTCTGGCGAGGTGCAGCCTCCGGCATCAGCACCGCCCGCGAAAAGCTGCAGCTGCCTGCCGCAGTCTCCGGAGCGCCCGCCATCCCGGCCGGCGCCGAGGTAGGACTGGCCGGAATGCAGCCGCTGGTCACACCGAACCGTGACTTTTACCGGATCGACACCGCCCTGATCGTCCCGTCCCTCGACCCCGAAGCCTGGGTTCTCCGCGTTACAGGGATGGTGGAACAGGAGATTGAGCTGAACCTGGCCGATCTGCTGGCCAAGCCGCTGATCGAACGGCACGTCACCATCGCCTGCGTCTCCAACGAAGTGGGCGGGGACCTGATCGGCAATGCCCGCTGGCTCGGCTGGCCGGTGCGGGAACTCCTGGCCCTTGCCCGGCCGCAATCCGGCGCCGACATGGTGCTGTCCCGGAGCTCCGACGGCTGGACGGCCGGCACGCCGCTGGAGGTCCTTACAGATCAGCGCGACGCCCTGCTTGCGGTGGGGATGAACGGCGAACCGTTGCCGCTGGAACACGGCTTCCCGGTCCGGTTGATCGTGCCGGGCCTCTACGGCTACGTTTCCGCGACCAAATGGCTCACGGAACTCAGCGTCACCAGGTTCGCGGACGACGTCGGCTACTGGACGCCGCGCGGCTGGTCCGACCGCGGCCCCATCAAAACGTCCTCGCGGATCGACGTTCCGCGCACCGGCCGGCGGGTGGGTGCTGGAACGGTTATGTTTGGCGGCGTTGCCTGGGCCCAGCACACCGGGATCGGAAAAGTAGAGCTACGCGTCAACCGCGGGCCGTGGCAGGCGGCCCGCCTCGCACCCGGGATTTCGCTGGACACCTGGTACCAGTGGCAGCTGGGCATCGAGCTGACTCCCGGCCAGTACGAGGTCCAGGTCCGCGCCACGGACCTCACCGGCGAGCCGCAGGTGGAGGACCGCCGGCCGGTTGCTCCCGACGGTGCCACAGGGCTCCACACCATTAGAGTTGACGTGAATCCATGACCGCCCGGACCGAAGGCAGGACCATGCACAGCCCTCCGCACCAGCACGGCCACACGCCCCACCAGGCACGGTCCGTCGCCCTGCACCGCGCCGCCGTGATCGAACTGCTGGCGCCCCTGCTCGCCCAGGGCCGGACGGGAACGCTGGCACTTCGCGACGCGCTGGGCAAGGGCCTCGCCCAGGACGTGATGGCCCCCCTGAACCTCCCGCCGTTCGCCAACTCCCAAATGGACGGCTTTGCCGTCAACAGCCTGGACGTGCCCGACGGCGGTGCGGAGCTGCCTGTGGTTGTCCCCGTTCCGGCAGGTGCCGTGCCGGCGGCCCTGGACCGCGGCACTGCCGCCCCCATCATGACGGGAGCCATGATTCCCGCCGGTGCTGACGCCGTCGTGCCCGTGGAACGTGCCGTTCCGGACCGGTTCCCCGCCCCGCGGGAAACGACCACTGTGTGGTTGCCGGCGACGGCGGCCGGCACGTTCGTGCGGTCGGCCGGCAGTGATATTGCGGCGGGGGAGCGGGCGCTGGCGGCGGGAACCTTCCTAGGCCCGGCGCAGCTGGGGCTGCTGGCGGCCCTGGGGATCGCCGAAGTTACTGTGCGCAGGCCGGTGACCGTCCTGCTGGTCACCACGGGCGACGAAGTGGTGGAACCCGGCCAGCCCCTGCCGGCTGGCAAGATCTACGATTCCAACGGAACCCTCCTGGAAAGCGCCATGCGGCAGGCGGGCCTGGCCGTGGTGCGCACGGCCATTGCCTCGGACGACCCCGACGAATTCCGGGCACTGCTGCGCAGCCACGCCGGCACGGTGGACCTGATCGTCACCACGGGCGGCGTCAGCAAAGGAGCCTATGAAGTGGTCCGCCAGGCCATGGAGGGCCAGGCCACCGAGTTCCTGCATGTGGCCATGCAGCCCGGCGGCCCGCAGGGCATCGGGACGTTCGACGGTGTGCCCTTCCTCGGATTCCCGGGAAACCCTGTCAGCTGCCTGGTTTCCTTCGAAATGTTCCTGCGGCCTGTGCTGGCTGAACTGTTCGGAGCGCCGGCACCGCGGATCCCCGTCCGCGCACGGCTGGGCCACAGCCTTTCGTCCCCTGAGCACAAGCATCAGGTCCGGCGCGGAACCTTCCAGGGGGACGGAACCGTCCGTCTGGAAGGGGGCGAAAGCTCCCACCTTATGCACGCCCTCGCCGGCTCCAATGCGCTGGTGCACGTGCCTGTGGGGGTCTCGGCGCTCGCCGAGGGTGACGAGGTGGAAGTATGGATGCTGTGAATCCAGAACATAGCCCGTCTGCGCTGACCCACCTGCGCCAGGACGGAAGCGCCCAGATGGTGGACGTGTCAGGCAAAACCGAAACCACGCGGGAAGCCACGGCCACTGCCACCGTCCGCACCACTGTCGAAGTGCTGGGCCTGCTCGGATCCGGCGGCCTGCCCAAGGGTGATGCCCTGGCCGTCGCGCGGGTTGCCGGCATCATGGCAGCAAAAAAGACCCCCGAACTCATCCCGCTCTGCCATCCGTTGCCGCTCTCGAAAGTCACCGTGGACTTCGAGCTCGGAACCGATTCCGTGGCGATCCTGGCCACGGTCAAGACCCGCGGGGTCACCGGGGTGGAGATGGAAGCGCTCACGGCGGCCTCCGTGGCTGCCCTCAGCGTGTACGACATGATCAAGGCGGTCGACAAGCACGCCGTGCTGACCGACATCAAAGTGCTGGCGAAAAGCGGCGGCAAGAGCGGGGACTGGACACTATGAGCACCGAGAGCATTTACCCGGCTGAAACAAACACGGAGCCGCACACGCCGCAACCTCACCCGCCGGAGCCGCACACACACGGCGAGGTGCAGGGCCGCAAGGCCGGGGTTGTCATCGCGTCCACCCGGGCCGCTGCAGGCATCTATGAGGACGAAACCGGGCCCGTCATCATCGACTGGCTCACCGAGCACGGCTTCGAGGCATACCCGGCCATGGTGGTTCCGGACGGTGAGCCTGTCGGTGCGGCGATCCGGGCGCTCCTCACCCAGCATCCCGCCGTCGTGATCACCAGTGGAGGCACGGGGCTCAGCCCGGACGACCGCACACCCGACGTCACCCTGCCGCTTCTGGACCGCGAAATCCCGGGCATCATGGAGGCCATCCGGCGCGAAGGCGCAGCCAAAACACCGCTTGCGGCGCTCAGCCGCGGCCACGCCGGAGCTGCCAGGGAGACGTTCATCATTAACCTGCCAGGGTCACCCAAAGGCGTTATGGACGGTCTGTCGGTGCTGGACCCGTTGATCGGGCACCTGTGCGACCAGCTGGAGGGCGGTCATGGGCACTGACGCGGTTTTCGAAGTGGTCCACGCGGTGCTGAGCGCAGAACCCATCTCCGTGGAGCAGGCCATCGCCGCGGTGGAGTCTGACACCGCAGGGGCCGTGGTCAGTTTCAGCGGGGTGGTGCGGAACCACGACGGCGGCAAGGCAGTGGAGCGGCTCAGTTACAGTGCGCACCCCACGGCTCACCAGGTAATGGCCGACGTCGTCGCCCGCCTGGCCGCCGAACATGCCGGCGACGGGGCCGCCACGCAGCCTGTGCGGATCTGGGCTGCCCACCGCATCGGGATGCTCAACATCGGAGATCCGGCGCTGGTCTGTGCGGTCTCGGCTGCGCACCGCGGACAGGCCTTTGCCGTGTGTTCCGAACTCGTGGACCGCATCAAGGAGCAGGTTCCCATCTGGAAGGAACAGTTCTTCGCCGACGGCACGGTGGAGTGGGTGGGCGCAGGCAGCTGAGCACCACGGGCTTCCCTCCGCGTTCCGGCGGTTGCGAGGTAACGCACAGCCTCCGGTTCAATCCTGCACCCGGCCCGACGGTAGGGTTAACGGCATGACCGAACAACTCTCCGCGCCCACCCGCGTTGCTGTCCTGGGCGCCAACGGGCGCATGGGCGCCGAAGCCGTAAAGGCCGTTGAAGCTGCCTCCGACCTGATGCTCGTAGCCGCCCTGGGACGCGGCGACTCGCTGGACCAGCTGGCCACTTCGGGTGCCGACATCGTGGTGGACCTCACCGTCCCCGAGAGCACGGAAGCGAACGTGCGCTACGCCGTCGAGCATGGCATGCACGCAGTCGTGGGGACCACGGGTTGGGATGCCACCAGGCTAGCCGCCCTGGAATCACTGCTCGCGGAGCACCCTGAAACCGGAGTGCTGATCGCCCCCAACTTTGCCCTCGGCTCCGTGCTGGCCACGGCCTTCGCCGCCAAGGCTTCCAAATATTTCGAGTCTGTCGAAATCATCGAACTGCACCACCCGGAAAAGGTTGATGCGCCGTCCGGAACCGCTGTGCGCACCGCCCAGCTCATCGCAGCCGAGCGCAAGGCTGCCGACGTTCCGCCCAGTCCGGACGCGACCACCAGCGAACTCGCCGGCGCGCGGGGGTGCGAGGTTGAGGGAGTCCGCGTTCACAGCGTCCGGCTGCGCGGGCTGGTGGCCCACCAGGAGGTGCTGCTTGGCGGTCCGGGGGAGCAGCTGACCTTCCGCCATGATTCCTTTGACCGGGCTTCCTTTATGCCCGGCGTGCTGCTTGGCGTGCGAAACGCCGCCGCCCATCCGGGACTAACGGTGGGCCTGGACGGCTACCTGGACCTGGGGCTCTAGGCCGTGGGCGAGTTCCTGGCTGCGTTCCGGAAGAACCGCACCAAGATCTGGGTGGGTGCCGTCACGCTCCTGCTGGTCTTCTACCTGGTGGTGTCCTTCCAGCGCTCCGTGCTCCTGCTGCTGGACAGCAACCCCGCCGCCAAAGCCATCGGAGCTGCCTACCTGGTCCTCCCGGCCATCGGCGCTTGGGCCATGATCCGGGAACTGCTGTTCGGCGCACGTACCGAACAGATGGCCAAGGTCCTCGAGGCCGAAGGCGGGCTGCCTGTAGACGAACTGCCGCGCACACCCGCCGGCCGGATCGTCCGCTCAGCGGCGGATCAGGAATTCGAAAAGTACAAGGCCGAAGCTGAGGCCGCGCCCGGCGACTGGCGTTCGTGGTTCCGGCTCAGCTGCGCCTATGACGCTGCCGGGGACCGCAAGCGCGCCCGCGCCTCCATGCGCGACGCCGTGAAGCTGTTTCGCGGCCAGGTTCCGGCCTAGCCGCCGGCTCGTCCGCCGCGCCCCAGCTGGTTGGCCGCATGGCCCACCAGCTCCAACGGGCCCCGCCATTTCAGGAGCACAAACACAATACCCACGGCGATGGCCGTGGCGGCATGCGCCCAGTACATTCCGTCCTCGGTCCAGCCCGCGGGCAGCGGCTTCAGGTAGAACGCCGAAACCACCCACACATGCACTGAGTAGAGCGTGAGCGTCATGGCACCCGCGCCGCGCAGCGGCAGCAACAGGTCCAGGTCCAGCCAGTCAGCCAGCCTGCCGAGCAGGAGGAACACGCCCACCACGGCGACTGCCACACCGCAGGTGTGCAGAAGGTCCAGCGTGGTGGCCGAATGCGGCGCCGCGGCCGCCAGCCACCACCAGGATCCTTCCTGCCGGATTCCCGTGAGGTTGACCTGGAGGACGCTGTCCAGCGGATAGCCGGGGGCGTTCAGGACTGCCTCCAGCGCGGCACGGCCGCCCCAGTTCTCCATTGCTGCGGTGCCCAAAGCCTTGGCCAGTGCGGCCACTGCAGTCCCGCCGGCAAGCAGCAGGACGGGAATCATCGCCTTGGTGAGGGCCAGCCGGCCAAGGACCAGGCCCACCAGCAGGTACGACAGCCACTGGAACACCGGGTAGTAGCCGGTCAGGAACAGGTCTCCCAGCAGAGGGAAGGGCGTCGAGAGGTCTTCCCAGGACGGGTTGTGCCCCAGGTTCAGGGGCGGATTGGCTGCCATAAGCCAAGGGCGGAGCAGATATGCGAGGACCGGGGAAACCACGATCCAGCCGGCGGCCCAGGCACACAGCGCTTTGAGCTTCAGTCCCAGGAACGGCAGGATGCATAGGAACAGCAGGGCGTAGTGGACCAGGATGATCGCAAGGTTCACTTCCAGCCCGCCCAATGAAAGCCCGACGGCGGCAATCACCAGGGCGCGCAGTGCGATACCGCGGCGTGCCGCGTTCAGGGCAGCACCTTCCGGAGGTACCTGTTTTCCGGTGGACAGCGCCAGGCCCACGCCCGCCAACACGGCGAAGAGGGCTGCCGCGCGGCCGGAGAAGGTCAGGCCGATCCACGTGGGAGTGAGGTCGGCGTTTGCCTCGAACGTGGGGAGCAGATGTGTGGCCATCATGCCAAGGAGCGCCAGCCCCCTGGCTGCGTCAATACCGCGGAGGCGGCCCACGGCCTGTGAGGTTCGAGGCACCCGCGAGGGTCTTGCCGGGGCACGGGACGTCATGAGGCGATGTTCTCACATCAACCTTTGTGGCAGCAGTCAAGAGCCAGCCGGACACACGGTCTTGCAGACCTTGTGTTCGAATATATGTTCGAATAATATGGACACCATGCAAACCCCATCCCAGCCGCGACCCTTCCCGGAATCCCCACCCACCGGTGGATCGGTGCGCCCCGCCCCGGACGCCCAGGACCCCGGCTCGGCACAGCCTGTTGGACTCATGAAAGCGATGAGCCCGGGAGTGGTGGACTTCCTCTTCCGCCAGCTCGTGGCGGGTCGGCCACCTGTGGACCTCCAGTGGCAGGACGAAGGCGTCACGCTCTCCGCCCAGCCGGCAGGGGCAGAGCTGGCCCGCAGGCTGGACGAAACCGACCTCGATGCCTTGACGCCCACGGAACTGTTCCATTACGTCCGGGCGGCCCAGCGGCTCGCGGCCTGGGCTGAGGGGCTGCGGGAGGCTGCGGTGGACCGGTACTGCCAGCCAGGGAAGCCGCAGGATGGCGTAGTTCCCTCGGCCAGGCGCGCATCCCTAGGATAAGGGGGTGACTGATGCCCTGACCGTCTCTGTCGTGCAGTACAAGGCGCTGGAGGGCGGGATTGTCCCGAACGTGCAAGAACACGTCCGGCTGGTGGAGGACGCCGAATCCCACGGTGCCCGGCTGGTGGTGTTCCCTGAGTTGTCGTTGACGGGGTACAACCTGGCGCTACTGGCTGCTGACGACTCGTGGCTTCAACGCGATGACCCGCGCCTGGCCGATCTCCACGAAATCTGCCGCCGGACGGGGATCACCGTGGTGGCAGGTGCTGCCCACCGGGAACCTGACGGCACGCCGCGGCTCGCCAGCCTGGTGATCCACCCCGACGGCACCACCGGATTCGGCTTCAAAACCCACCTCCACGGCCAGGAGCGGGAGGCCTTCGCCGCTGGCGACGGTGCCGTCGTGATCGAGCTGGATGGCTGGAAGATCGCGCTGGCCATCTGCTTTGACGCCGCGGTTCCTGCCCACTCCACCGGGGCAGCCCAGGCCGGCGCGGATATCTATGCCGTTTCGGCCCTCTACACGCAGGCGGAAGAACGGCGGCTCGGCCTGCATCTCGGAGCCAGGGCCATGGACAACCGGATGTTCGCCCTCTTGGCGAACCTTGGCGGATCCACGGCGCTGGGCCCCTCCTGCGGCCTCAGCGGGTTCTGGGGACCGGATGGCTTCGAAATGAAAACGGCTGCCGGAACCGGCACCGAAGTAGTCACCGCCATCCTGCAACGGAGTGCCTTGCGGAAATTCCGCTGACCCCGCGGTGAGTCGATCTGCGGTGCGTGCTGACCGCATTCCATAGGGCATCGCGGCCCGCAGTTGACGTGGATCACGCCGTTCCCATTGTCCTAACCAGCCGCCGACAGGGTAACGTTTTTTCCATGCCTCACAAATCCGCCACCGCTCCTGCCCTTGGTACGCTCCTGACCGCCATGGTCACGCCCTTCACCAAGGATGGCGCCGTGGACTACAAGCAGGCAGCCGAACTGGCCACCAAGCTTGTGGACGATGGCTGCGACGGCCTGGTCGTCACCGGGACCACCGGCGAAACGTCCACCCTCTCGGATGAAGAAAACCTTGGCATGTTCCGCGCTGTCAAGGAAGCCGTGGGAGACCGCGCCGCCATCATCGCCGGCACCGGCACGAACGACACCGCACATTCGGTGCGCCTCTCCCAGCAGGCGGCAGCGCTCGGCGTCGACGGCCTGCTGCTCGTCACGCCGTACTACAACAAGCCCAGCCAGGCCGGTGTCCGCGCACACTTCGAAGCTGTCGCGTCCGCAACCGATGTGCCCGTTATGCTCTATGACATTCCGGGCCGCTCCTCCATCGCGATCGAGCCCGAAACCATGATCCGCTTGGCGCAGCACCCGAACATCGTCGCCGTCAAGGATGCCAAAGCCGATTTCATGGCAGCCAGCCGCGTGATGGCAGAGACTGACCTGTACTTCTACTCCGGCGACGACGGACTGACCCTTCCGTGGATGTCCTTGGGCGCCGTCGGACTCGTGGGTGTCACAACCCACGTCGCAACGCGCCGCTTCCGCGAACTGATCGACGCCATCAACGCGAACGACCTCGAAACCGCGCGTAAGATCAACTTCGAGCTGCTGCCCGTAATCAGGGCAACGATGACCCGTGTCCAGGGAGCCGTTGCAGCCAAACAAATTCTTAAATGGCAGGGAGTCCTGCCCAACTCGATTGTCCGTTTGCCCCTCGTGGAGCCGGACGAAGCCGAGATCGTATCCATCCGCGAGGATTTGGCGGAAGCGGGGCTGGTCTTTCCCTGATGGCTAAGACCAGCACCCTTCCGCCTGGAAAGTAGTGCACTATGACCCAAACCGCCCTTCCCGGCCTTGTCACGCCTCCACGCCTGCCGCAAGGCACCCTTCGGATCGTTCCGCTGGGCGGACTGGGGGAGATCGGCCGGAACATGGCCGTGTTCGAAATCGACGGAAAACTGCTCATCGTCGACTGTGGTGTCCTCTTCCCGGAGGAGACCCAGCCCGGCGTTGACCTGATCCTGCCCGATTTCTCCTACATCGAGAACCGTCTCGACGACATCGTGGCTGTTGTCCTGACCCACGGCCACGAGGACCACATCGGCGCCGTTCCCTACCTCCTGCGGCTGCGCGCCGACATCCCCCTGGTGGGCTCACAGCTGACGCTGGCGCTCATCGAGGCCAAGCTGCAGGAACACCGGATCCGTCCGTACACGATGACCGTTGAAGAGGGCCAGGTCGAAAAGTTCGGCCCCTTCGAGTGCGAGTTTGTCGCGGTCAACCACTCCATCCCCGATGCTTTGGCTGTGTTCATCCGCACGGCCGGCGGCACTGTCCTGCACACGGGCGACTTCAAGATGGACCAGCTGCCCCTGGACGGCCGGATCACCGACCTCCGGCACTTCGCCAAGTTGGGTGAAGAGGGCGTTGACCTCTTTATGTCCGACTCCACCAACGCTGACGTGCCGGGCTTCACCACCGCCGAAAAGGAAATCGGCCCCACGCTGGAACGGCTCTTCGGCCAGGCCACCAAGCGCATCATCGTGGCGTCCTTCTCCTCGCATGTCCACCGCGTCCAGCAGGTGCTGGACGCCGCCGCCAAGCACAACCGCAAGGTGGCCTTCGTGGGCCGCTCCATGGTCCGGAACATGGCCATCGCCGCCAAGCTCGGCTACCTCGACGTTCCCGACGGCCTCGTGGTGGACATCAAGAACATCGACAACATGCCGGACAACCGCGTGGTCCTGATGTCCACAGGTTCCCAGGGCGAACCGATGGCCGCGCTGTCCCGCATGGCCAACGGCGACCACCGCGTAGTGGTGGGCGACGGCGACACCGTGATCCTGGCCTCCAGCCTCATCCCGGGCAACGAAAACGCCGTCTTCCGCATCATCAACGGCCTGCTTAAGCTCGGCGCGGACGTCATCCACAAGGGCAACGCCAAGGTGCACGTCTCCGGACACGCAGCCGCCGGCGAGCTGCTCTACTGCTACAACATCCTTGAGCCGCTCAACGCCATGCCCGTGCACGGCGAGACCCGCCACCTGATCGCCAACGGCAAGATCGCCATCGAGTCCGGCGTCCCCACCGCCAGCGTCATCCTTGCCGACAACGGCACCGTGATCGACCTCAAGGACCACCGCGCAGACGTGGTGGGCCAGGTGGAAGTGGGCTTTGTCTACGTGGACGGCTCCAGTGTCGGCGAAGTCACGGAAGCGGACCTCAAAGACCGCCAGACGCTTGGCGATGAAGGCTTCATCTCCATCATCACCGTCATCAACCGCACCACCGGCAAGGTGGTCTCCGGACCCGAGATCCACGCCCGCGGCGTGGCCGAGGACGATTCGGTCTTCGACGAGATCATCCCCAAGATCAACGCCGCCCTGGAAGAAGCCGTGCTCAACCGCACGGACCACACCACCCACCAGCTCCAGCAGGTTGTCCGCCGAGTTGTCGGCACCTGGGTCAACCGCAAGCTGCGCCGCAAGCCCATGATCATCCCGGTGGTCCTCGAGGCGTAACAGCCCCGAAGGCAAGCGGAATGGCAAAGGCCCGGTTCTTGTAGAACCGGGCCTTTCCCATCCGCAACATGAGGCCGGGAACAGCCGGAAATCCGCGGAAAACCGCGCCAGTTCCGGTACCGTGGCACGTATGGCCACTCGTACCACTCCCGCGCCCCGAGGCACCGCTGGCGGCAAATCCAGCGCCAAATCCGGCAGCTCGGCGGGCCGCGGCGGAGGCGCCACAGCGTCCAGCCGCACCGGCAGCCGGGCCGGATCATCGGCGGGCAGCGCACGCACCCGCCAGCTTCCCGCCGTCGAACAGCGGCAGCCCTGGCTCCTGCGCGTTGTGGGTGGCGCCTGGCTGGCCGTGGGCCATCTGGTCGGCGGCGGAGTCCGCAGGATCGGCTCCGACGTCAGCGACCTGCCGGCGGAGGAACGCCGCGACGGCGCGGCCCTGTTCAACCTTGCCCTGGGCGTCTTCATCGCCACCTTCGCCTGGTGGGGAATGACCGGCTGGTTCCCCGACGCCGTCTACGGCGTGGTCAACGGCACCTTCGGCTGGATGTCGCTGCTGTTGCCGCTGATGCTCTTTGTGTGTGCCTTCCGGCTCTTCCGGCAGCCCGACGACGGCCGCGGAAACAACCGGGTGGGCATCGGTTTCCTCATCATGACCTTTGCGGGCTGCGGCCTCGCCCACGTCGTGGGCGGGCAGCCCACTGTTGCCGAAGGCTTCGACGGCCTCCGGCAGGCCGGCGGTATGCTCGGCTTCCTGGCCGCCTCACCCCTCGCGGCCATCCACGCGGCGGTGCCCGTGGTGGTCTACGGCCTGCTGGCCTTCATCTCGCTGCTCATCATCACCGCCACCCCCTTCGGGGCCATTCCACGCCGCCTGCGGGGTGCCTATGAGCATCTGATGGGCCTGGACCTGCAGGAACCCGGCGACGACGGGGACGGCCACGACCGCAGCTACCTCGAGGAAACCCAGGCCGCCGCTGCGCCGCGGAAGAAGAAGCGGCGTTTCTTCGGCAAGGACGACGAGTCCGACGCCGGGCTGGAAGGCTACGTGGGCGACGAAGCCTTTGAGCACGCCGTCATCGACGACGACGAGACCGACGCAAAGTCGGGCCGCGGACCGCGCCCCGCTCCCGGCGTGCGCCGCCCAACCCAGGCGGAAATCGCCGTAGAAAAAATCAAAGCGGCCCAGGGCCTCGGCACTGCAGGGAGGGCTCCGGCAGAGGACAACGCCACCGAGGCCATCCCGCTGGTCACACCCGGGATGGTGGCCGCCGGCTCACTCAACGCCGCACCGGCCGCCGTTGCGCAGGTGCCGGCCAAGCCCGTCACGCCGATGCCCCTTCCGACTCCGATTCCGCAGCGGACCGAGCAACTCTCACTGGCGGGCGACGTCACCTACACCCTGCCGCCGTCGGACGTTCTGACCCCGGGCTCCATTCCCAAAGAGCGCACGGAGGCCAACGACGCGATTGTGGCCTCCCTGACCGAGACGCTCAACCAGTTCAACGTGGAAGCGCAGGTCACCGGCTTCAGCCGCGGGCCCACCGTCACGCGGTACGAGATCGAACTGTCCCCGGGCACCAAGGTGGAGCGCGTCACCGCCCTGTCCAAGAACATCTCCTACGCCGTGGCGTCCAGCGACGTCCGGATCCTCAGCCCCATCCCGGGCAAGTCCGCCATCGGTATCGAGATCCCCAATACGGACCGCGAAACCGTCTCCCTCGGTGACGTCCTCCGCAGCCAGAACGCCCGCCGGACCGACCACCCCATGGTGATGGGCGTCGGCAAGGACGTCGAGGGCGGTTACGTCGTGGCGAACCTCGCCAAAATGCCCCACCTGCTCGTCGCAGGTGCCACCGGCGCCGGCAAGTCCTCGTTCGTGAACTCCATGATCACCTCGATCCTTATGCGGGCCACGCCGGACGAGGTCCGCATGGTCATGGTGGACCCCAAGCGTGTGGAACTGACCGCCTACGAAGGCGTCCCGCACCTCATCACGCCCATCATTACCAACCCGAAGAAGGCTGCCGAGGCCCTGCAATGGGTGGTCCGCGAAATGGATGCGCGGTACGACGACCTCGCCAACTACGGGTTCAAGCACATCGATGACTTCAACAAGGCAGTCCGCGCCGGCAAGGTCCAGCCTCCCGTGGACTCCAAGCGCGTCATCCGGCCCTACCCGTACCTGCTGGTGATCGTTGACGAGCTCGCCGACCTGATGATGGTGGCCCCGCGCGACGTCGAAGACTCCATCGTCCGCATCACCCAGCTGGCCCGTGCCGCCGGCATCCACCTGGTCCTGGCCACGCAGCGGCCCTCCGTGGACGTCGTCACCGGCCTGATCAAGGCCAACGTGCCTTCGCGGATGGCCTTCGCCACGTCCTCCGTCACGGACTCCCGCGTGGTCCTTGACCAGCCCGGGGCCGAAAAACTCATCGGCCAGGGCGATGCGCTGTTCCTGCCGATGGGTGCCTCCAAGGCCATGCGTGTCCAGGGCGCCTGGGTCACGGAGTCTGAAATCCACAAGGTCGTGGAACACGTCAAGGGCCAGCTCAAAGTCGACTACCGCCACGATGTCGCCCCCGAAGCGCCAAAAAAGCAGATCGACGACGACATCGGGGACGACCTTGAAGTGCTGCTTTCGGCCACCGAACTGGTGGTCACCACACAGTTCGGTTCGACGTCGATGCTCCAGCGCAAGCTCCGGGTGGGCTTCGCCAAGGCCGGACGGCTGATGGATCTCCTGGAGTCCAGGGGAGTGGTTGGCCCCTCCGAAGGGTCCAAGGCACGCGACGTCCTGGTGAAGCCGGATGACCTCGCGTCGGTGCTGGCAGCCATGAAGGGCCAGGACGCGCCGGCCGTTGCTGATTCACAGACGGCAGCGCTCAGCGACAACGCCAACGCGAACATTGCCCAGGGCGGTTATGCGGAGGACCTCGTGCAGGCGGACCTGGACCAGCGCAGCCAGAAGGTTGAGTACTTCGACGGCGCCGACGGCACCTCGGGCGACGACGAAGACGGTTCCGAAGACGCATGGTCACTCACCGGACGGTAGCCTAGGAGTGTGACTAGCACCGAAGCAACCGCCGCCGGCTCCAGCAGCCCAGGAATCTGGAATCTTCCCAACATCCTGACCATGCTGCGCATCGCCCTGGTGCCGTTCTTCGTCTGGTTCCTCCTCGCCGATGCCCCCGGGTTGGACAGCGAGTCAGGGCCGTGGCGTTGGGCCGCGGTGGTGGCGTTCGCCGTCGCCATCTACACCGACAAGCTCGACGGCGACATCGCCAGGAGCCGCGGCCTCGTCACCAATTTCGGCAAAATTGCCGACCCCATCGCCGACAAGCTCCTCATCGGCTCAGCCCTGGTGATGCTGTCCATCCTGAATGAACTGCCGTGGTGGGTCACCATCGTCATCCTCGTCAGGGAATGGGGCATCACAGCCCTTCGTTTCTTTGTTATCCGGTACGGTGTCATCCCGGCCTCGCGCGGGGGAAAGCTCAAGACGGTCGTTCAGACGGCCGCGATCTTCCTGTATCTCCTGCCGCTCGGCGCGCTGGCGCCGTGGCTTGTCTGGGTGGCTTTCGCCGTCATGATCGTGGCCGTACTGATCACGGTTTGGACCGGCGTCGAATACGTCATTGAAGCCCTGCGGATCCGTTCACAGGGCAAACAGGCCGGAAAAACTACAGCTGGCAACTAGGGAGCCGATGTGACCAACCTTCACCACCTGGCGGAACAGGCAGTCAAAAGTGCCCTGGAAATGGGCCGCACCGTCGCGACCGCGGAGTCGCTCACGGCGGGAATGGTCAGTGCCGTCCTCGCCGACACAGCCGGGGCCTCAGGCATGCTCCAAGGCGGTGTGGTGGCGTACCAGAACTCCGTCAAAGTGGACGTCCTGGGTGTTCCGGCAGAGCTGCTGGCCGCCGCCGGATCCGTTGACGGCGCCGTCGCAGCGGCCATGGCGGCCGGGGTCAGGACTGCACTGCGGGCTGATATCGGCATCGCCACCACGGGGGTAGCCGGCCCGGAGGAACATGACGGCAAAGCCGTGGGGACGGTGTTCGTCGGGATTGCCACGGCGGCCGGTGCGTCCTTCGTGGAGTACGGCTTCGCGGGTAACCGGGCAGAGATCCGCGGACAGGCTTGTGGCGCCGCGCTGGAAAGCCTGATCGCGGCCCTATCTTCCTGAAGCTACCGGGCGTAAAGTTGCCGGGAACAAATCCCGGTGTCCATTAGTTATTACATTGTGTCGCTTCCGGAGAGCGGAGGCGCCTAGGATGAATAAACCACCACGGTTCGCTCCACGGCGGACCGCACTTATGAGGGAGCAAGGCGATACAGATGGTAAAGCAGCCCGTATCCATAAACGGCGTTGTCCGCTGGAAGGATGTGGGCCTCGCCGATCAGGCCAAGAGCGAACAGAAGGAGCGCAAGATGGTTGTACTTCGTCACGAAATCGGTGATGTCCTGCGCGATGTACGCCAGCGCCAGGGACGCACGCTCCGCGAAGTTTCGCACAGTGCCCGTGTTTCCTTGGGCTACCTCAGCGAAGTAGAGCGCGGCCAGAAGGAAGCTTCATCAGAGCTCCTCTCCTCAATCTGCTCAGCCCTGGACGTGCCGCTGTCCAGCATGCTCAGGGAAGTCAGCGACCGTGTCGCCGTCGCCGAGGGTGTTGCCGTTCCGGACACCGTTCCCCAGGAATTCTCACAGCGCTACGGCCGCGACCTTGATCGCGATCTGAACGCTGAACTCAACAACGAACTGTCCAAGGGCCTGCTTTCCGGCGCACGGTAAGCCGTCCGCAGGAACCAGACAGGAAGTACAGCAAAGCCTCCGGCCATTGGCCGGAGGCTTTGCTGCGTGTGGCGGCTTATTTTGCCGTGTCGCCGGCGGACGGGTCCTTCGCGAAACCGTCGAGTTCAAAGAGCGAGTTGAGCTTGGCCATGTACTCGGCGAGGGTCTGCAGTTCCCCGACCGGCCACTCACCGAGCCGCTCACGGAAATCCTGGCGGCGCGCATCCTGGACCTGATGCATCTTTTCCTCGCCCTTTTCGGTGAGGCGGATCGACTGCGCCCTTCCGTCCAGGGGGTCAGCTTCCTTGAACACCAGCCCGATGCTTTCCAGGAAAGCGATCTGGCGGCTGACGGATGGCTTGCCCACTCCGATGTTCAGGGCAAGATCCGTCAACCGGATGGGCCCCTCGCGCCGGATGACCGAAAGCAGGCCGTAGGCCGCCGGTTCCATGTCCGGGTGCACCTGCCGCGAGAGCTGATGGGACACCGACCGGGCACGCCGCCAAAAGAGACTGATTTGGTCTTCCACAGTGTTCAGGGCCTCATCGACGGTGTCCTTGTCGTCACCTGCCCCCGCAGGGGACGTCGCCGGAAGGCCGGTTTCGGGAAGGCCTGTCGCAGGAGGGCCGTCGGCAGAGTTGCTCATGGCAACAATTCTAGGGTCCGGGACCGTGAGAGACTCTATTGGTGCGGATCAGTGACTATTGGCGGCTTATGGACGACGAATTCGGGGCTGGCTACTCCCGGGTCTTGAGCAGCACCCTGGTCCTGGCCGGGGCCGGCGGGCGAACCGCCGACCAGGCCCTCGCCGCCGGAATGAGCCCCCGGCAGGTGTGGCTGGCCATCTGCGATGTCCAGGATGTGCCGCCGGAGCGGCGCCTGGGACGCGACGTCAAACCCCTGCGCGACTGACGCCGCCACCAACCGGACAGCGTTCCCCAGGCCCACGTGCGCCCTTTCCGCGCTGACACGCCGCCGGATCTGTTCGAATACCTGTTCGGGTAAAGCTATGCTTTTCGTAGTGGGTTATCCACATAGGCGATGTCATCCGGCCAGAATGTCAGCGGGTGCCATTAGCGTCAGAGATGACCAAGAAACGGCCGCTGAGGCCACTCCAAAGCGAGAAAGCATTAGAGGTGTGAACCATGGCGGCAGCCCCGGATCGTCAAAAGGCGCTCGACGCAGCGCTGGCACAGATCGACAAGCAGTTCGGCAAGGGCTCGGTCATGCGGCTGGGCGATGAAGTCCGTGCCCCCATCGAAGTCATCCCCACCGGATCCATCGCGTTGGACGTGGCCTTGGGAATTGGCGGCCTGCCCCGCGGCCGCGTGGTGGAGATCTACGGCCCGGAATCTTCGGGTAAGACCACCGTGGCCCTGCACGCCGTTGCCAACGCGCAGCGCCTGGGCGGCATTGCCGCCTTCATCGATGCCGAGCACGCCCTGGACCCCGAGTACGCCGCCAGGCTGGGCGTGGATACGGACGCCCTCCTGGTCTCGCAGCCGGATACCGGCGAGCAGGCCCTGGAAATCATGGACATGCTCATCGGCTCCGGCTCGCTGGACGTCATCGTCATCGACTCCGTTGCTGCCCTGGTGCCGCGCGCGGAAATCGAGGGCGACATGGGCGACAGCCACGTGGGTCTGCAGGCCCGCCTCATGAGCCAGGCGCTGCGTAAGATCACCGGCCGCCTGAGCCAGACCAAAACCACCGCCATCTTCATCAACCAGCTCCGTGAAAAGATCGGCGTGTTCTTCGGCTCCCCGGAGACCACCACCGGCGGTAAGGCCCTGAAGTTCTACGCGTCCATCCGCATCGACGTCCGTCGGATCCAGACGCTCAAGGAAGGTGCCGACTCCGTCGGTAACCGCACCAAGGCCAAGATCGTCAAGAACAAGATGGCCCCGCCCTTCAAGATCGCCGAATTCGACATCATCTATGGCCAGGGCATCTCCCGCGAGGGCGGCATCATCGACATGGGTGTTGAGCACGGCATCATCAAGAAGTCGGGCTCGTGGTTCACATACGACGGCGACCAGCTGGGCCAGGGCATGGAGAACTCCCGCCGGTTCCTGCGCGACAACCCCGAGCTGGCGACCGAACTGGAGCGCCTCATCAAGGAGAAGCTTGGTGTCGGGGTAGTCAAACCCGCCGAAGCCGATGCCAAAGACACACCGAAGCTGAAGGCTGTTGACGGCTTCTAGGGACGCCCCTGACGTGACGCCCGGGCAGAGCGCCGGATGGCGTGCGGTCGGGCCAGACGCCGGGCAGGACGCCGGATCGGGGCGACGGCAGCGGAGACGGGGCGGACGCCCCAGCTTCGGGCCGGACGGACCCGATCCGGATGCTGCCATCGCCGGAGACGCAGAAGCAAACCCAGACGCCGAACCGGACCCCGCATCCGTGGCGCGGGCCATCGTGCTCCGGCAGCTGACCAGTTCGGCCAAGAGCCGGCTGCAGCTGTCGCGGAAACTGGCCGAGCGGAACATTCCGGAGGATGTGGCGGAAACCGTCCTGGACCGTTTCCAGGAGGTCCGCCTCATTGACGACGCCGAGTTCGCCGACATGTGGGTGCGCAGCAGATCGCAGTCGCGGAAGCTCGCCAAAGGGGCGCTCCGGCGCGAGCTGGCGGACAAGGGGATTGACGCAGACACCGCTTCCGCCGCGCTGGAACAGCTTTCCGACGCGGACGAGGAAGTATCGGCCCGGCTCCTGGTGGAGCGCAAGCTCCGGGCAGGCACGGATTTGTCGGACCGCGCCGAGCGGGACAAGATCACGCGGCGGCTGGCGTCAATGCTTGCCCGCAAGGGCTACCAGCCGTCGCAGGCGTTCCGGATCGTCGGCGAGGTGCTCGACGCACATGCGGAGACCCGGACACACCCACCGGATGGCCTGCTGGATCCATAGGCCCGCCGTAACGGCGCCCCCGCCGATACGGCAACCTGGGCGATCCCGCAACCGTAGCGACCCGGTACCCTTAACAGGTGAGTTTGACCATTCCTTCCCCCGCATCCGGTACCGCCCCGTCAGCCGACCCAGCCCTCCAGCAGCCCCGTACCTATCAGGTACGCACCTTCGGCTGCCAGATGAACGTGCATGATTCGGAGCGGATGGCCGGCATGCTCGAAGACGCGGGCTACGTACCGGCAAGCGGTGAGCAGGCCGACGTCGTGGTGTTCAACACCTGCGCCGTCCGGGAAAACGCGGACAACAAGCTCTACGGCAACCTAGGCATGCTGGCGCCCGTCAAGGCCGCCAACCCGGGTATGCAGATCGCCGTGGGAGGCTGCCTGGCCCAGAAGGACCGCGAGACCATCCTCAAGAAGGCCCCCTGGGTGGACGCTGTCTTCGGCACCCACAACGTCGGCGCCCTCCCGGCACTGTTGGACCGGGCCCGGCACAACAACGAAGCCCAGCTGGAGATCCTCGAATCCCTGGACGTCTTCCCCTCCACGCTGCCCACCAAGCGTGACTCGGTCTATTCCGGCTGGGTTTCCATCTCGGTCGGCTGCAACAACACCTGCACGTTCTGCATCGTCCCGGCCCTGCGCGGGAAGGAAAAGGACCGCCGCCCGGGCGACATCCTGGCTGAAATCCAGGCCCTGGTCGATGACGGCGCCATCGAAGTCACCCTGCTGGGTCAGAACGTGAACTCTTACGGTGTGGAGTTCGGCGACCGGCAGGCGTTCTCCAAACTCCTGCGCGCGTGCGGCGAAATCAAAGGCCTGGAACGGGTCCGCTTCACCAGCCCCCACCCCGCCGCCTTCACCGACGATGTCATAGACGCCATGGCCGAAACCCCCAACGTGATGCCGCAGCTGCACATGCCGCTGCAGTCCGGGTCCGACAAAGTCCTGAAGGACATGAAACGGTCCTACCGCTCCACCAAGTTTTTGGGCATCCTGGACAAGGTCCGCGAGAAGATCCCACACGCCGCCATCTCCACCGACATCATTGTCGGCTTCCCCGGCGAAACCGAGGAAGACTTCCAGGCCACCCTTGACGTTGTGGAGCAGTCGCGCTTCGCCACCGCCTTCACCTTCCAGTACTCGAAGCGTCCGGGTACTCCCGCCGCAGACTTGCCGGACCAGCTTCCCAAGGCCGTGGTCCAGGAGAGGTTTGAACGCCTGACCGCACTGCAGGACAGGATCGCCGCCGAGGAAAACGCCACGCAGCTTGGCCGCCGGGTAGAGGTGATGGTCACCGCCCACTCAGGGCGCAAGTCGGAAGAAACCCACAGGCTGTCGGGCCGGTCCCAGGACCAGCGGCTGGTGCACTTCTCCGTTCCCGAGGGGGCAGAGGTGCCGCGTCCGGGTGACCTGGTCACCGTCACCATCACCGAAGCCGCAGCCTTCCACCTCGTAGCCGACCCGTCGTTGCAGGACTACAGCCTGCGGCGCTCCCGCGCGGGGGACGCCTGGGACAGGTCCCAGGCAGACTCGTGCGGCGCTCCCGTGCCGGCTGCCGCAGGCGGCGCCGGCCGCACCGGAGTCTCGCTGGGGATGCCCACGCTGCCGGTACGGAGCCGCTGACCGGTGGTCCAGCCCCCGGTTATTGCTGTTGTTGGACCCACCGGGTCAGGTAAGTCCGATCTGGCCGTGAACCTTGCCCTGGAGCTGGACGGCGAGGTCATCAATGCCGACGCCATGCAGTTCTATCGCGGGATGGACATAGGCACCGCCAAGATCACGCCGGCAGAGCGCAGGGGCGTTCCCCACCACCTTCTGGACATCCTCGACGTCACGGAGGAGGCCAGCGTTTCAGACTTCCAGCAGCAGGCCCGGAGCATCGTCAGCGATATCCATGCGCGCGGCAAGCGAGCCATTCTGGCGGGCGGATCGGGTCTCTACGTGCGGGCCGCCCTCGACGTCCTCGAATTCCCCGGCACGGATCCTGTCCTCCGGCAGCGGCTCGAGGCTGAGCTCGATGAAGCCGGCCAGGATGCCCTCTTGGCACGGCTCCGGGACGTGGACCCGGTGTCAGCGGGCCGTGTCTCCGATGCTCGCCGGATCATCAGGGCGCTCGAAGTCCATGAGCTCACCGGCCGGCCCTTCAGTTCCTTTATGCCCCAGCGGGAGTATTTCCAGCCTGCCGTCCAGATCGGCCTGGCCGTGGACCGAGACGTCCTCCGGGAACGGTTGGCACTGCGGGTCCACAGCATGGTGGACCAGGGTCTGCTGGGGGAAGTGCGCCGGCTGGACACGGCCGGTCTCCGCGGCGGCAAAACTGCGCCGCGGGCCCTCGGCTATGCCCAGTTCCTGAAAGTGCTCGACGGCGGCTCGACAGTTGCCGAGGCAGCCGAGGACACCATTGTGGCCACCCGGCAGTTCGCCAGGCGCCAGCTCACGTGGTTCCGCGCCGATCCCCGCATCACCTGGCTGGACTGGCAGGCGCCGGACCTTGCGGCCCAGGCCGTGGCTCTCAGCCGGTAATCTAGGACGATGGACGCAACTCCCGCAGAGACCACAGAGCCCGTCTTCCACACGTTGGGTGGACTCCGCTTCTCCAAAGGACACGGCACCGGCAACGACTTTGTGCTGGTCGCCGACCCCGACGGCGTCCACACCATCGATGCCGGCCAGGTTGCCGCGCTCTGCGACCGTCACCGCGGGATCGGCGGCGACGGGCTGATCCGGGCCGTCCCCTCCCGGTACCTCTCCGAAGGCCGCGAGCTGCTGCTGAGCAGCCCCGAGGCTGAATGGTTCATGGACTACCGCAACGGCGACGGGTCGCTCTCGGAAATGTGCGGCAACGGGGTCCGCGTATTTGTGCACTTCCTGCGCGCCGAGGGCTTGGTTGACCTGCCCGACGGCGGCGCACTCACCATCGGGACGCGCGGCGGCGTCAAGACAGTGGTCCGGACAGGGGACAGCTACGCGGTGGACATGGGGCCGTGGGAATTCATTTTCCCCGGCGACGCGACCGCGAAAGCCATGGACTCGCTGGTAACCGCAGACGGCCTGGAAGTGCCCCGCCCGGCCCTGTCAGTGAGCATGGGCAACCCGCACACCGTGGTTGCGCTGGCTGAACTGTCCGAATTGGAAGCCACCAGGCTCTACACTGCCCCGAAGGTCGATCCTGTGCCGGCCAATGGAACCAACGTTGAATTCGTCGTGCCTGCCGAACCGCTGGTCCACAACGGGATCGGCACCGTCACCATGCGCGTCCATGAGCGGGGTGTGGGCGAGACTCAGTCCTGTGGAACAGGCGCGTGCGCCGCCGCAGTGGCCATCCGGCACTGGGCCGGGGCGGAAGCGCCGGACTCCTGGCAGGTCAACGTCCCGGGCGGCGTCGTCGGGGTCAAGTTCTTCGCCGGGGCGGGCGGGCACGAGCACGTCGAGCTCAGCGGGCCCGCCGTAATTGTGGCTACTGGGACGCTTTCCTGACCCGAAGGATGCGGAAGGACTTGGACGTGGACTCCCGGCTCACGGCGAAGGATGCATCCAGTTCCGTCGCGAGCCAGCGCTGAAGCGAATCCGAGCCCAGGTTTTTTTGGACCACCAGCCACGCGGAACCGCCCGGCGCCAGCCGGGGCAGCCACAGCTTCAGGAGGCTGTGGAGTTCATCCTTGCCGATCCGGATGGGCGGATTGGACCAGATCGTGTCAAAGCTCAGGTCCGGGTCCACCGCCTCCGGAGTGCTGGCCAGCACGTTGCCCAGGCCCAGCAGGGCCGCATTCTCGTTGGTCAGCGTGATGCAGCGTTCATTGACGTCCACGGCGTAGACCTTGGCGTGTGGCGCCCGCAATGCGAGGGTCAGGGCAATCGGCCCCCAGCCGCAGCCGATGTCAAGGAGGTTGCCTGTGGGGGCCGGGGCCGGGACCTCGGCCAGGAGCACCGCCGTCCCCTTGTCGATGCCGTCGGGGCTGAAGATGCCGCCGGACGTCTGCAGCTTGCGCGTCTCGCCGGCCAGTTCCACGGTGAGCGGCTTGCGGGTGAACGGCCCGGCGGGCGATGCGCTGAAATAGTGTGCGGACTCCATAACTGGCCAGATTAGTTGGCCGGGGTGGACAATGCGAAACCGTAGGCACCGCTTCTGCTAATCTTGAACCCATGTTCTTGATCTTCGAGTAGCCGGCACGGCCGGTGTCCTCCCGGACGCCGCTTGTTCCGAAGCCGTGCCCCGCAGCGATGCAGGTATTAACCTTCCGCAAATGCGCCGCATGCCAGGTCTTCCGTACCTGTTGTGCCGCCGGGCAATACTCGAGCGATCTGCCGCAGCCGGTCCCTTGCTGTTTTGCCCGCGCCTTTCCACCACTCCATGCATCCCCGGATGCAAAGACTCCCTGCGCGGCCCGGTCCCGGCCGCCGCCCAGCAGACCAGGAGGCCCGGATGACTGCAAGCCGTCAGCCCAGCGCGAATACTTCACCACTGAACAACGATCGGCACTATTCTGAAAATGCCGAAACTTCAAAGGAGACCATGACCAGCCAGCCCAACACCGGTTCAGATCCAGCAGCCCAGGACATGAGTCCCGAGGAGATCCAAGCTGTCATCGACCGGATTCTCGCCAAGGACGTACCGGCCAGGAACGTCACCGCCGCAGACGGTGACAAGGGCGTGTTCGGCAGGGCCCAGGCGATCTCCCGCTTGGACGACGAACACACCAGCTACGACGGCGACCAACAGGACCGGGAGGAACGCCGGGCGCTGAAGCGCGTGGCCGGGCTGTCCACCGAACTCGAAGACGTCACCGAGGTCGAATACCGGCAACTGCGGCTCGAACGTGTGGTCCTGGCCGGGCTATGGTCCGAAGGCACGTTGGCGGACGCGGAGAATTCCCTGCGTGAGCTCGCCGCCCTCGCCGAAACAGCAGGCTCGGAAGTCCTGGACGGGATGGTGCAGCGCCGTGCCAAACCGGACCCGGGCACGTTCCTGGGTTCCGGAAAGGCCCTCGAGCTCAAGGAAATCGTGATGGCCACCGGGGCTGACACCGTTGTGGTGGATGCCGAACTGGCACCATCCCAGAGGCGAAGCCTCGAGGACATTGTCAAGGTCAAGGTCATTGACCGCACTGCCCTGATCCTGGACATTTTTGCCCAGCATGCCAAGAGCCGTGAAGGCAAGGCCCAAGTGGAGTTGGCGCAGCTCGAATACCTCCTGCCACGCCTGCGTGGCTGGGGTGAATCGATGTCCCGCCAGGCCGGTGGCCAGGTGGGCGGCGCCGGCGCCGGCATGGGTTCGCGCGGACCCGGTGAAACAAAAATCGAACTGGACCGCCGCCGGATCCGGACCCGCATGGCCAAGCTGCGGCGCGAGATCGCGGCCATGAAGCCGGCACGGGAGACCAAGCGGGCCAATCGCCGTCGTAATTCAGTGCCTTCCGTTGCGATTGCCGGGTACACCAACGCCGGGAAGTCATCGCTGCTGAACAGGCTGACCGACGCCGGCGTGCTGGTGGAGAACGCGCTCTTCGCCACCCTGGATCCCACCGTGCGAAAGGCCGAGACCTCCGACGGCCTCGGGTACACCCTGGCGGACACCGTGGGTTTTGTCCGGTCGCTACCCACCCAGTTGGTGGAGGCTTTCCGCTCCACGTTGGAGGAAGTGGCTGACGCGGATCTGATCCTGCATGTGGTGGACGTGTCCCACCCGGACCCCGAGGGCCAGATTGCTGCGGTCCGCAAAGTCTTCAGCGAAGTGGATGCCCGCAAGGTGCCCGAGATCATTGTCCTGAACAAGGCCGATGCCGCGGATCCGTTCGTGGTGGAGCGCCTCAAGCAGCGCGAACCGCGCCACGTAGTGGTCTCGGCCCGCACCGGCCAGGGGATCGCCGAACTGCTGCGGGCCATCAGTGACGGGATTCCGCGGCCCGGCGTGAAGCTGGAGCTCCTGATTCCCTACGACCGCGGTGACCTGATCAGCAAACTGCACGAGACCGATGCCGAGATCCTGAGCCTGGATCACGGCGAGCACGGTACCCGCGCTTTGGTGATGGTGCGTGAGGGCCTTGCGGCTGAACTGGAATCCTTCATCAACCATGACTGAGGTTGCGGCGGGGGAAGTCAAAGGTACGGCCGGCGAGCAGTTCGTGATCGAACTGCTCGACCGCGCCGTGGCCGGCATGGGCGGTCAAAGCCGCAGCGGGCAGCACGAGATGGCCAGGCAGGTGGCCAAGGCCATCGAAACCGGCGACCACCTCCTGGTTCAGGCCGGAACGGGGACCGGAAAGTCCCTGGCCTACCTCATTCCGCTCATTGCGCACTCGCTCGTGAGCAACAAGCCCACCCTGGTGTCAACGGCCACGCTTGCGCTGCAGACCCAGATTGTGGGCCGCGACCTTCCCCGGTTGCTGAAGACCATCACCCCTGCCCTGGACCGCCCTGTCAAGGTGGCCCTGGTCAAGGGCCGCTCCAACTATGTCTGCCAGCACAAGCTCGAAGGCGGGTTCCCTTCCGAGGAACCCGCAGAGGGCCAGCTGTTCTCCCTCGGCGAAGACACCAGCGTCCCGCATTTCGCCGCTGCCCTGGGCGGGCCGTCGTCCCAGCTGGGCAAGGAAGTGGTGCGCCTGCGCGAGTGGGCGGAGAAGACCACCACGGGCGACCGTGACGAACTGCTTCCCGGCGTTACTGACCGGGCCTGGCGGCAGGTTTCGGTGACGTCCATGGAATGCCTGGGGGCCCAGAAATGCCCCATGGCAGCCGAATGCTTCAGCGAACTGGCGCGCCACGACGCCGCCGAGGCCGACGTTGTGGTCACCAACCATGCCATGCTCGCCGTCAGCGCCTTCGAAGGCCTGGCCGTGCTTCCTGAATACGACGTTGTGGTGGTGGACGAGGCCCACGAACTGCAGGACCGGGTCACCGGTGCGGTGTCGGGGCAACTCTCCGTGGCAATGGTCCACGCTGCGGCGTCGGGCGCGCGGAAACACACGGCCATCACTGTGGATGCCCTCAACGCAGCCGCCGCCAACCTGGAACTCGCCCTGGCCGGCGTGCCCAACGGGCTGCTCCCGAACGGCCTCAACGACGAACAGCTGGATTGTGTGGACCAGTTGCGTGAGGCCTGCCGCGCTGCACTGTCCGATTCCAAGGGGGACGGCAGCCAATCGGCGGACGGCGGGCGGCAGCTCGCGCGCTCACGCCTGATGCTGATCCTCGAACTGTGCGAGCGGCTGATCGTGGCCCGTGAAAACCGCGAAGTGGTGTGGTTTTCCCGCGCAAGTTCCTTCGATCCGCAACAGGGCTATGCGCAGCCCGACGAGTCTGCGCCGGTCCTGGTCAACATCGCGCCGCTTAGCGTTGCCGGCAAGCTCCGCGAGGGGCTGTTCGCCGGCCACACCGTTGTCCTGACGTCGGCAACCCTGGCCATCGGCTCAGCCTTTGAACCGACCGCCGGCGGCTTGGGACTGGTGGGGGAGGGTGCGCCCAACTGGAGCGGGATCGATGTCGGATCGCCCTTTGACTATCCCAAACAGGGGATCCTTTATGTCGCAGGCCACCTTCCCAAGCCGGGCCGCGGGGCCTCGCAGGAGGCCCTTGATGAACTTGAGGCGCTGATCCGCGCGTCCGGCGGCGGCGCCCTGTGTCTGTTTTCGTCCCGCCGAGCCGCAGAGGAAGCCGCAGAAGCGATGCGTCCCCGGCTTGGCCTCAGCATTCTCTGCCAGGGCGACTCCACCATGACGGCCCTCGTGAAGCAGTTCGCGGACGAGCCCGATACCTGCCTGTTCGGCACCATGTCCCTGTGGCAGGGCGTTGATGTTCCGGGTGGATCATGCCGGCTGGTGGTGATCGACCGCATCCCGTTCCCGCGGCCGGACGACCCGCTGATGACCGCACGGTCCCGCGCCGTTGCGCAGGCCGGCGGAAACGGCTTTATGGCGGTATCGGCGACCCACGCGGCCATCCGCTTGGCCCAGGGCGCGGGAAGGCTGATCCGTTCCACCGGAGACAAAGGTGTGGTGGCAGTGCTTGATTCCCGGCTTGCCACCGAGCGCTACGCCGGATTCCTCCGCGCCGCTTTGCCGCCGTTCTGGCCCACCACGGACCGCAAGACGGCATTCGCCGCCCTGGAAAGGCTGGCCGGGAAGGGCGCCTGACTGCGCAGGTCCTATAGCGACCGCAGGACCGAGACGACCTTGCCCATGATGGTGGCGTGATCGCCCAGGATGGGCTCGTACTGGGTGTTCTGCGGCAACAGCCACGTGTGGCCGTCGCGCTGGCGGAAGGTCTTGACGGTGGCTTCGTCGTCCAGCAGGGCCGCGACAATATCGCCGTTGGAGGCGTCTGCCTGCCGGCGGACCACTACCCAGTCGCCGTCGCAGATGGCAGCATCCACCATCGAATCGCCGGCCACGCGCAGCATAAACAGCTCACCCTGGCCCACCAGCTGCCGGGGCAGGGGCATGACGTCTTCCACCACCTGGTCAGCCAGGATGGGCCCGCCGGCCGCGATCCGGCCCACCAACGGCACCATCGCGGTGTCCATGGCAGAGGGAAGTTCGGTGACCGTCCCGCCGATGCCGTGCAGGACTGAGGGCTTGGTTGTCCCGTTCGACTTAGCGGACCCGCCGTCAAGCGTCAACGGCATCAGGACTTCCATGGCCCGCGGACGCTTGGGGTCCCGGCGCAAGTACCCCAGCTTCTCCAGTTGCGAGAGCTGGTGGGTCACGCTCGACAAACTCGCCAAGCCCACGGTGTCACCGATTTCACGCATCGACGGCGGATAGCCGTTGTCATTCACCGAGCGCTGGATGGTTTCAAGGATCTTCTTTTGGCGGGCGGTGAGCCCCTTGGGGGTTCGTGGGGGCTGGCGGCGCTGCGGTGTCGCCTTGCCCTCGGCGGCTGGTGCTGCCATGTTCGCCAATGCCTTTCGGTTGCCCGGCTCCGCTCCGGCCTCTGGTGCCTGGAACGCCCCGGGGCTGGTGTCGGAGTTGATTGTCAGACCCTGCTGATCAACTACAGAGGTGGTTGTTCTTTGATCCAAACGTAGGCCAGCCACAGGGCTTTTTCAAACATTTGTTCTAGCGAGTCTCGACAATATTCGTTGATAAGTGCTAAAAATGAAGAAGCAAAGTTCGAACATGTGTTCTACTCGTTGCTTGCGGATTCGAATATTCGAATTTATGGACGGCTCAGGCCGGTGCCGGCAAGTGGACGCGGAGGGCGCGCCGGGCAGCACAGTATGGTCCAGGAGGGCTCATTTCATGTCAGCTATATCCGCTTCGCAGGACTCGCGTCCGCAGTTCATTTCCGTGCAGGACCTCACCTCGCGGCAGTGGTCCGCACCCGTTTCGACGTCGGATTCGGCCCCAAGGCAGCGCAGGGAAGCGTTACCGCCGCTACGCCTGACCCGCAGGGGCCGGGTAGTCCTCATCGGCATCCCGCTGGTGATTCTTGCCGCAATCCTGCTTTCCCTTGCAGGTTTCCTCAACGCCCCGGCAAAGGCCGCCGATTCTGCCGCGGACCTGTCACTAACGCCAACAGTTTCGGTCACGGTGCAGGCCGGCCAGTCACTCTGGGCCATTGCCGGCACGGTGGCGCCCGAGCGTGATCCCCGTGATGTCATTGCGGATATTGCCCAGTTGAACAACCTTTCCGCCGGCGGCGTTGTCCCCGGACAGCAACTCTTCGTCCCCACCAGGTAATGAGCCTGCGGGCTCGGGTGTGTGCCGCCGCAGGCCGTCACATTTTCCGGCCGTCTGCTTCGGACCTAAACTGTTCAGGTGAATGACCAGCTAGAGCGTCTGAACAGACTTCCCCTCCGGACCAACCTCCGCGGACTGACCCCGTACGGTGCCCCGCAGCTGGATGTACCTATCCTGCTGAACGTCAACGAAAACACCCATGGCGTCCCGGCGGACGTACGGGCCGCGATCAGCGTGGCCGTGACGGAAGCCGCGGCGGGCCTCAACCGCTACCCGGACCGTGAGTTCACCGAACTCCGGGAAGCGCTGGCCGAGTATCTCGGGCACGGTCTGGATGCCACCAACATCTGGGCGGCCAACGGGTCCAACGAGGTCCTCCAGCAGATTCTCCAGGCATTCGGCGGGCCCGGGCGCACGGCCCTGGGATTCCCGCCCACGTACTCCATGTATCCGCTCCTGGCCAGCGGCACGGACACCGGGTACATCGTCGGGCAACGGGCAGACGATTACGGGCTCAGTGCCGAATCGGCCGCGTTGCAGGTCAAAGAACTTCAGCCCAACATCGTTTTCCTCTGCTCGCCGAACAATCCCACCGGCACGGGGCTGGGCCTGGACGTTGTGGAGGCCGTGTACGAGGCTGGCAAGGCCAGCCAGACCATCGTCATCGTTGACGAGGCGTACCACGAGTTCGCCCATGACGGAACGCCCAGCGCCCTTACGTTGCTGCCCGGCCGGGAGCGCCTCATTGTGTCCCGCACTATGAGCAAGGCGTTCGCCCTTGCGGGCGCCCGCCTGGGCTATATGGCCGCCGCTCCTGAAGTCACGGACGCATTGCGCCTGGTGCGGCTGCCGTACCACCTTTCGGCCATCACCCAGGCAACAGCCCTCGCCGCCCTGCAGCACCGCACTGCGCTGATGGCCGACGTCGAGGACATCAAGGAGCAGCGCGACCGCATCGTCTCGGAACTCACGCGCCTGGGCCTCAAGCCTGCCGCCTCCGATTCGAACTATGTCTTCTTCGGCGGCCTCGACAGCCCGCATGACGTCTGGCAGCGGCTGCTGGACGACGGCGTGCTGATCCGCGATGTCGGCATCCCCGGCCACCTGCGAGTCACGGCGGGAACTGAGACGGAGACCACAGCCTTCCTGACGTCGCTGGAACGCATCCTGGCCAGCCAGGCCAGGCTGCCCGCCTAAACTTGAGGTATCGGCGCCGCCGCGCCGGCACATCTCCTTCGCTTTCGCACCACTGACTTCACCCAAAGGACAAATGACCATGAGCTTCACCGGATCGAACGCTGCCGGGCCCCGGACCGCACGCATGGAGCGTGCCACCAGTGAATCGTCAGTGCTCGTGGAGATTAACCTCGACGGCACCGGCGTTTCGGACATCGACACGTCTGTCCCGTTCTACGACCACATGCTGACGGCGCTCTGCAAGCACTCGCTCATTGACATGACGGTCAAAGCCACCGGTGACACCCACATTGACGTCCACCACACGGTGGAGGACGTCGCCATCACGTTCGGTGAAGTCCTGCGCACTGCCTTGGGAAACAAGGCCGGGATCCGCAGGTTCGGCGAGGCCACCGTGCCCCTCGACGAAGCCCTGGCGCATGCCGTCGTCGACGTCTCCGGCCGCCCCTACCTGGTGCACGGCGGAGAGCCTGCCGGGCAGGAGTACCACTTGATCGGCGGCCACTTCACGGGGTCATTGACCCGCCACGTCTTTGAAGCCATCACGCTTCATGCCGGCATCTGCCTTCACATGAACGTCATCGCGGGCCGCGACCCGCACCACATTGTGGAAGCGCAGTTCAAGGCCTTCGCCCGCGCCCTGCGTGCTGCGGTAGAGCCCGATCCCCGCGTGGAGGGAATCCCCTCCACCAAGGGTGCCCTGTGAGCGGCCAAATCCTCCGGGACGGTGCCGTCATCGATCCGGCCGCCGGTAAGAAGCCCGTATCACCCGAAGGCAAGCCCACAGTCACTGTCCTGGACTATGGTTCGGGAAACGTCCGGTCTGCCGTGCGCGCCCTGGAGCGGGCAGGAGCCGAGGTCATCCTCAGCTCCAAGCCGGAGGACGTGCTTAATGCCGACGGCCTGGTAGTACCCGGCGTCGGCGCGTTCGAGACTGTCATGCGCGAGCTCAAGGCCGTGGACGGCATCCGGCTGATCGGCCGGCGCGTGGCCGGGGGCAGGCCGGTCCTGGCAATCTGCGTGGGCCTGCAGGTCCTGTTCGAGGCCGGAGTGGAGCACGGGACAGAAGCTGAAGGCATGGGGGAGTGGCCGGGCAAGGTGGAACTCCTTCCCGCCGAAGTGGTGCCACACATGGGCTGGAACACGGTTGACGTTCCGGAAGGATCCAAACTCTTCGCCGGCGTCGCGGACCAGCGCTTCTACTTCGTCCACTCCTATGGTGTCCAGGACTGGAGCTTCGACGTGATCCAGCCGCGGATGACCGCGCCGCTGGTGACCTGGTCAGAGCATGGCGCGCGCTTTATCGCCGCAGTGGAGAACGGACCGCTCTGCGCTACCCAGTTCCACCCGGAAAAATCCGGCGACGCCGGTGCACGGCTGCTGCGCAACTGGGTGGACGGCCTTCGCAAGCCAGCTGCCACGGACGCCGCCTAGATGTGGTCGATTGTCCTGATGGGCCTGGCCGGCCTGTTGGTGGGCGGCGCACTGTCCTTCCGGCAGCAGCACAAACCGCTCTGGACCCAGGTGGGCTTCTGCGTCCTGGCCGGCATGGCGCTGCTGGCCGCGTACCTGCTGACGCTTCCTGGAACCTAGCCCAGGCAACCCCTAGTTCCGCCTCCACCAGCAACCCACCACCCAAAAGGATTTGAGATGACCACCGCAACCGATCTGCCGGTTCTTGAACTGCTGCCCGCCGTCGACGTCGTAAACGGACAGGCCGTGCGGCTGGTCCAGGGGGAGGCCGGCAGCGAGACGAGCTACGGCACGCCGCTGGAGGCAGCCCTCAACTGGCAGGAGCAGGGCGCCGAATGGGTACACCTGGTGGACCTCGACGCCGCGTTCGGCCGTGGCTCAAACGCCGAGCTGCTCCGTGAAGTGGTGGGCCGGCTCGATATCAAGGTGGAGCTGTCCGGCGGACTCAGGGACGACGAATCCCTCGAAGCGGCGCTGGCCCTCGGCGTCGCCCGCGTCAACCTCGGCACAGCCGCCCTGGAAAACCCCGAGTGGACCCGCAGTGCCATCGACCGCTTTGGCGACAGGATCGCCGTCGGCCTCGACGTCCGCGGAACCACGCTGGCAGGCCGCGGCTGGACCAAAGAAGGCGGCGACCTCTGGGAGGTCCTGGGCCGGCTCGAAGAAGCCGGGTGCTCCCGGTACGTTGTCACTGACGTCACGAAAGACGGAACACTGCAAGGCCCCAACGTTGAACTCCTGCGCCGGATGGTGGAGAAGACCGGCAAACCGGTGGTCGCCTCCGGCGGCATCTCCAGCCTGGACGACCTGAAAGTCCTGCGCTCCCTGGTGCCGCTGGGCGTGGAAGGCGCGATCGTGGGCAAGGCGCTTTACGCCGGTGCCTTCACGCTCCCCGAAGCCCTCGACGTCGCCGGACGCCGCTAGGCAGTTTCCGTGGACAGCACGCACAACGCCGACCCGGCAGCGGAATCGCCGCCGGCCCGTCATCTGCCCGGACACATTGCGGCGGCTCTGGCGGGCGCGGGCGGCCGTACTGACTCGGCCGGCCAGCCGTGGGAAGGCCGGAGCCTCGCCGGGGACGACGCCAGGATCCACAACTTCGAGGACGACGACGGAACGGCCGACGCCGGCTACCTCGCCGCCGTCGCGGCCCTGGTTGACGGCAACGGCGACGAAACGGCTGTGGTGGCCTCGCTGGCCACTGCCCGGGTCTTTATCCCGATCATCGCCCAGCTCGGCGAGGAAGCGGCCGGCGTCGACGGCCTGACGTCGGACAAGCAGGCGGACATGGCGCTGGTCACCCTGAAGGCCGCCGACGGCCGGACGGCCATGCCGGCCTTTAGCTCTGCGGATGCCTTGGCTGCCTGGCATCCCGAAGCCCGGCCTGTGGCGGTATACGCTGCCCGGGCCGCCCTCTCGGCCGTGGCCGAGGGCGCCGAGTTACTGGTGCTCGATCCGGGCTCGGAGGTCACGTTCGTGGTCCGGCGGCCCGCCGTCTGGGCGCTGGCCCAACAACGGGAGTGGATCCCTTCGTACACAGACGCGGCGTTGGCAGCCGAGATGGCTGAGGTGACGGCCGCCTTCCCTGTGGTCCGCAAGATTGCCCTCCTTCCGGGTTCCGGCGTCGCCGTCCTCACCGGGGCCGGTGCCACGCTCTCCGGGGGCGGTGCCGGGCCGGAACTTCAGGTGCTGCTCCACCTTGAGGATGGGTTGGACGCTCCGGCAGTCCAGGAGCTGGTGTCCGGCCTCCAGCAGGCGTGGTCCCGGAATGTATTGTTTGGAGAGCGTGTTGACTCGATCGAAATCAAGTTGCGGCGCGCAGCACAATAGCTGACGGTTGGCGCGGAGATCCCGGGCTGCCGCGGGCTGACCCAAAGGATTTTCCGTGAACTTCGCTCTTTACCGGGAGCTGCTGGCCCACCGGCCCATCCGGCGGCTGCTGCTGGTCGGCATGATCGCCCGCATCCCCCACTCCGCGGCAGGCCTGCTGCTGACCCTGCATATCGTGCTGACCCTGGACCAGGGGTACGCAGCAGCCGGCGCCGCAGCGGCTGTTATGACCATCGGCATTGCCGTTGGCGCACCATGGCGCGGCAGGCGCGTGGACACTGTTGGCCTGCGCCGGGCGCTGATTCCGTCAGTGGTGTCAGAGGCCGTCATCTGGTCCATGGTGCCGCACGTGTCCTACCAGTGGCTGCTTCCGCTGGTGTTCGTCGGCGGCCTGCTGACGTTGCCGATCTTCAGTGTGATCCGCCAGTCCCTGGGCGTCCTCGCGGACGGCGACCAGCGGCGGACCGCTTTTGCGCTGGACTCGATCGCCACGGAGATGGTGTTTATGATCGGGCCTGCCGCCGGCGCCGTTGTGGCCACCAGCGGCTTCACCGTTCTGGGACTCACCGTGGTGGGCGTTTCGACGTCACTGGCCGGATTGTTCCTTATGTGGTTCAACCCGCCCACCCGATCGGCCTCGCAGACTGAGGAGTGCCAGGCCGACCAGCGCCACGCCGCGGAAGTGGCTGTGGTTTCCGCCGCACCGGCACACCTCCAGGAAGCAGCGGCAGACCTCGCCCCGGCCGGGGCGGAACGCACCCGCAGCGGGCCGACGGGGCTGCGCGGCAAGGTGGCCCACAACTTCGCCTGGCTCACGGCCACCGTAGTGGCCGTATTCGCAGTGGCGGCCGGAACCGGCATGGTGCTCAGCGGCACGGACGTGGGCATTGTTGCTGCCTTGGAAACAGGCGGGCACCAGGGCGAAATTGGCATCGTGTTCCTCTTTTGGTGCGCCGCATCGGTGGTCGGCGGACTGGTCTACGGGGCCATGCACCGTCCAGTTTCGCCGATCCTCCTGCTGCTGGGGATGGCGGCCCTGACTATCCCGATGGGCTTCGCCCAGGACACGTGGACGCTGGCCTTCGTCTCGATCCTTCCGGGCCTGTTGTGCGCCCCCGTCCTGTCGGCCGCCTCCGAACATGTGGCAGACCTGGTGGCGGAGGACCGCCGCGGCGAGGCAATGGGCTGGTACGGCTCTGCGCTGACTGCCGGGGTGGCGCTCGGGGCGCCCCTTGCCGGGATTTTCATCGACGGGATGGGACCATCCGGCGGATTTGTTTCCGTGGGTGTGGCCGGCGTTCTGCTCTGCCTGGTGGGACTGCTGCTCCAGGCCCGCCGCCGCCGCGCTGCCGTCTGACGTCGGCCTCCGGAGTTTTTGTCCAGATATTCCGCCTGACAGGTGCGGAAGTCCCGTTATCCGGACAAAAACAAAGTGAAACACGACGGCGGCGGAGGGTCCGTGTGGACCGTCCGCCGCCGTCGTCGTACTTTGTGAAGTTTGCTGTTCTGGGTCTAGTTGACGGCGCCGGTGTACTTCTCGCCCGGGCCCTTGCCCGGGGCATCCGGGATGATGGACTCCTCGCGGAACGCGAGCTGCAGGGAACGCAGGCCATCGCGCAACGGGCCGGCGTGCTGGGATCCGATTTCGGGGGCCGCTGAGGTCACGAGTCCGGCAAGGGCGGTGATGAGCTTGCGGGCCTCATCCAGATCCTTGAGTTCCTCTGCGTTGTCCTCGGCGGCGAGGCCCAGCTTGACCGCTGCCGCGCTCATCAGGTGCACGGCGGCGGTGGTGATGACCTCGATGGCCGGCACCTCCGAGATATCGCGGATTTGCTGGGTCACGTCAGCCTTGGCGTCCGAGGCCTCGAAAACGTGTGAATTACTGTCTGGGGTGCTCATACTGGTAAGCTTGTCACAGACCGACTGGATGTCGTTATTTTGCTGTGGAAGGTCCCACCAACGCTTAGCTGCGTTAGGCGGGATTTGTTCTGTAGAATGGCATGCAGTTTGCAAGCGGAGTACTCTCCCACCCGCGTCAGCCGTTTTCCCACCGGAAGCAATTCCGCCAGGAACCAAGGTTGCCGGGTACCGGTCGGACAGTTCCGTCAGGCGTTGAGCCTGGGGAAGTGCGCACAGCCTTTACGGAGGATCGTGCATCCGACCTTCGAGGCCTTCGATTGCTCCGGCAATTGGGGGCCTTCTCTATTTGCCGGTGGAATGCCACATCAATCACAGGAGCTTTAACATTAGCGAGCCAAGAATCAATGAGCGTATCCGCGTCCCCGAGGTGCGGCTGGTCGGTCCTGCAGGTGAACAAGTAGGAATCGTCCGTATTGACGATGCCCTGCGTTTGGCTGCCGAGTCCGATCTTGATCTCGTTGAAGTTGCACCGCAGGCCAAGCCTCCGGTGTGCAAGCTGATGGACTTCGGCAAGTACAAGTACGAGGCCGCCGTCAAGGCACGTGAAGCACGGAAGAACCAGACCAACACTGTTCTGAAGGAAATCCGCTTCCGCCTCAAGATTGACACCCACGACTACGAGACCAAGCGCGGCCATGCACTGCGCTTCCTCGGTGCCGGTGACAAGGTCAAGGCCATGATCCAGTTCCGCGGCCGTGAGCAGCAGCGTCCGGAAATGGGCATCCGCCTGCTCCAGCGCTTCGCTGACGATGTCGCCGAAGTAGGCGTTGTCGAGTCCAGCCCCCGTATCGATGGCCGCAACATGGTCATGGTTGTGGGCCCGCTGAAGAACAAGGCCGAAGCCAAGGCTGAGGCACGCCGCGCATCACAGCGTGCAGAGGCCAAGGCGCAGAACGAAGCGAAAGCTACGGGTGGCGGCCGCATCGACGTCTCCGGCGACGACCAGGCACCGCTCACGCAGTCGCTGGCTGACCTTCTTCCGGAAGGTTTCGCCATCACCACGGTGCCGGAAACCGAAGCTCCGGCACAGTCTGAAGCACCTGAGGCGCCTGCTGAAGCCGCTCCGGAAGCCGAAGCCCCTGTCAAGGAAGCGCCGGCGAAGGAAGCTCCCGTCAAGGAAGCCGCCGCGAAGGAAGCTCCTGCAAGGGAAACCGCCGCCAAGGCAGCACCCGTGAAGGAAGCCGCCGTCCAGGAGGCGCCCAAGCAGGCTGCCCCGAGGGCCGCTGCTCCCAAGCGCGAGGCTCCCAAGGCAGCCCCGGCGCCCGTCAAGGCTCCTGTCGCTGCCAAGCCCGCCGAAGTTGCGGCTCCGGCAGCTCCGAGGCCGCCGGTGCCGATGCCTAAGCCGATCGCCCGGCCGGCAGCGCCGAAGCCTGCTGCAAGGCCTGCCCCCAAGGCAGCTCCGAAGCCGGCTGGCAAGAAGACTACCTAGTTCAAAGCTGCGGGAGGTTATCCTCCTGCAGTACGCAACCAGCATGCCGCCTGCAGGGGCGGCTGCTCGAAAGAACTGCAGACAATGTCTGTGGACACGTAAGGAGATCGGTTCCCATGCCGAAGATGAAGACCCACAGTGGTGCTAAGAAGCGCTTCAAGCTGACCGGCAGCGGCAAGCTGCGCCGCCAGCAGGCCAACCGCCGCCACTACCTTGAGCACAAGTCCTCCAGGCTGACTCGTCGCCTCGCCGGCGACAAGATCGTCTTCAAGGGTGACGCTAAGGTCATCCGGAAGATGCTCGGCATCTAAGTTCCAAGTTCTCTGACTGATGCCACCTGGCAGCAGTCAACTACCAAAAAGGCTTCTCAGGCCAGCCGGTTGTTCCGGCAGTAGATGCTTGGGATCAGAATTTTCGAAGGAGTACGCACGTGGCACGTGTGAAGAGGGCGGTCAACGCCCACAAGAAGCGCCGGGTTATCCTTGAACGCGCAAAGGGCTACCGTGGACAGCGTTCACGCCTGTACCGCAAGGCTAAAGAGCAGCTGCTGCACTCGTTTGTGTACAGCTACGGCGACCGCAAGAAGAAGAAGGGCGACTTCCGCCGCCTGTGGATCCAGCGCATCAATGCTGCATCCCGCGCCAACGGCCTGACTTACAACCGTCTGATCCAGGGCCTGAAGGCCGCTGAGGTTGAGGTTGACCGCCGTATGCTTGCTGAGCTGGCCGTCTCGGATGCGAACGCATTCGCAGCGCTGGTGAAGATCGCCAAGGATTCCCTGCCTGCCGACACGTCCGCTCCGGCCGTCGAAGCCGCAGCCCCCAAGGCTGCCAAGGCACCCAAGGCCAAGGCTGCAAAGCCTGCCGCTGACGTGGCTGCCAAGTAGCACCCACGCCAGTTCGGGGACTGGTGGCTGAAGCCACTAAGGTTCTTATATGAACGAAACCGGGCGCCCGCAAGACTTTCCACTCTCCAACCCCCGAGCTGATCGGGTGAGGAAGGTGGCACAGCTTGCCGGGCGCCCGGCCCGTTTAAAGCGCCGCGAGTTTCTGGCGGAGGGTCCCCAAGCTGTCCGTGAGGCCCTCACCCTGCACCAGAAGAGGATTGCAGCGGGCGAGCCCGGCGTCGTCTATGAGGTGTACGCGAGCGAGGCCTGCCTCGACCGGCACCCGGACCTGGAGGCTCTCGCGGAGGGTATTGACGCTTACCTCACTACCGATGAAGTGCTGGCCGCGATGGCGGACACGGTTACCCCGCAGGGCATTCTCGCGGTCTGCGGTTTCCTGGACGTGAGCCTTGGGCAGGTCCTCGACGCCGGCCCTCGGCTGCTTGCAGTGCTGTGTCAGGTTCGGGACCCCGGCAACGCCGGCACTGTACTCCGGGCTGCTGACGCGGCGGGGGCGGACGCCGTCATCCTGACCTCGTCGAGCGTTGACATCTATAACCCCAAGGCCGTCCGTTCCACCGCCGGTTCCCTGTTCCATCTGCCCGTGGTCCTGAGTGCCGATATCGCGGAAGTGGCAGCCGCCTGCCGCGCGCGGGGGATTGGCATACTGGCCGCCGACGGTGAAGGTGACGTCAACCTGGATACGCTCCAGGACGAAAACGCCGCCCGCCGGATCGCAGGCCCCGGCGTCGAATCGCTGTTTGCCCTGGAGGGTCCCACAGCGTGGCTGTTCGGAAACGAAGCGCAGGGGCTCGCCGAAGATGAACTGGCCTTGGCAGATCACCGGGTGGCCGTGCCCGTTTACGGCGCGGCCGAAAGCTTGAACCTCGGCACGGCGGCAACCGTGTGTCTCTACGCCAGTGCCCGGTCCCAGAAAGCGTGACTGAAGACGTGACTTAAAAGGCAGGGCCCCGGAAGTTCTCCGGGGCCCTTGCTGTATGAATCAGATGAGGTAGGGGTATCAGGGCGCCCGTGTGCTCTTGCTGCGTCCTGTGATGGCTCCGTAGACGCCGGCAACTACCAGGCCGCCTACGATGGCCAGGATCCAGGTACCCAGATCAAAGAAGGCAAGGTCACCCTTGCCGAACAGGAGGCTGCCAATCCAGCCGCCTACAATCGCGCCGACAACGCCGAGCACGAGACTCGTCACCCAGCCGCCGCCGACTTTGCCCGGCATAACGGCTTTAACGATGGCCCCTACGATGAGGCCGAGAATAATCCAAGCAAGAAAACCCATGTCTCCTCCTTCATATTCGTCGGGATTAGACGTCCCGATTAATGTTCAAGCTAACATACGGCCCCTCCGATGTCAGCAGGCCTGGTGCATGTCAGAAGTGCGTCTTCTGCACCCGAAAAGGTACGGTATTCGTGGGCGGAGCCGACTGCGGCGCCGCGAATATCCCTGCTTGTTCTTGAAACCTGTGAAGAGGAGAAGCCTCCGTGGCTGCAAATGGCGGTACCAAGGCGATCGTCGCGGCCCTAGCCGCAAACCTGACCATCGCCGTCCTGAAATTCGTGGCTTTTTTTCTGACGGCTTCGTCGTCGATGCTGGCCGAAGCCATCCACTCGATTGCCGACTCCGGCAATCAACTGCTGCTCCTGATCGGTGGCAAGCGCGCCAGGAGGGCAGCTAGCCCGGAGCACCCGTTCGGGTATGGCCGTGAACGCTACATTTACGCCTTTATCGTCTCGATCGTGCTCTTCAGCGTGGGTGGGCTTTTTGCACTGTTCGAAGCGTGGGAGAAACTGCAGCACCCGCACGCCATCGAAGGCGACTTCTGGTGGGTTCCATTGGCGGTGCTGATCGGCGCCATTGTTGCTGAGTCCTTCTCGTTCCGGACGGCCATCATCGAATCCAACCACGTCCGCGGCAAGCAGGGCTGGGTGAGCTTTGTGCGCACGGCTAAGCAGCCGGAGTTGCCGGTCATCCTGCTGGAAGACCTCGGGGCGCTTCTTGGCCTTGTGTTCGCGCTCGTGGGTGTGAGCATGACCCTCGTCACCGGCAACGGGATCTGGGACGCCGCGGGTACCGGCATGATCGGCCTGCTGCTCGTGGCCATCGCCGTGGTGCTGGCTGTCGAAACCAAGTCCCTGTTGCTGGGTGAGTCCGCCACCCGGGATGACGTGGCCCGCATCAGTGAGGCCATCGAGGCCGGGGGACAAAACCGGATCATCCACCTCAAGACCCTTCACCTCGGACCGGAGGAGCTGCTGGTGGCCGCCAAGATCTCCGTGGGTGCCGCAGAAACCGGCCGGGACATCGCCGCCGCGATTGATGGTGCCGAGTCCCGAATCCGCACGGCCGTTCCGATGGCCCGGGTGATCTACCTCGAACCGGATCTGCACCGCGAGGACAGTCGCACGGATGGGGGCTCAGGCGCCGGTCAGGTTCCCAACGCCGGCCAGATAGCCGCGGAGGCCGGGGCCCAGGACCCGCAGGCCTGACGTTCCTTCCTCAGCGCACCGAATGCTTCGGTGAAGCCGCTGGCCGCCCGTTCCCAGGATCAGGCGGCCAGCGGCTTTCTGCGTTCCAGGACGCCGCTGGTCAGCGCGATGCCAAAGCCCAGGACTGCCAACACGGCGCCCACGAGCGCGGGTGCCACGAAGCCCCAGCCCCAGGCGATCACCAGGCCGCCCAGGAAGGCGCCCAGGGCATTGGCAACGTTAAGCGCGGCGTGGTTCAGCGAAGAAGCCAGGGAGGGGGCATCCGGTGACGCATCCAACAAACGGGTCTGCAGGGCCGGGATCAGCATCGAGCCGGACGCTCCCACCACAAAGACCATCACCAGGGCCGACCAGGGCCAGTGCACAGCCACCGCGTAGACCACCAGTGCGACGGCTATCCCGGGCAGGACCCAGTACAGCGTCCCCATCACTGACTTGTCGGCCAGCCTGCCGCCGACGACTGTTCCGGCCACCATGCCCAGTCCGTAGAGTGCCACCACAAGGGGCAACAGCGATCCCGGAATCCCGGCCACCAGGGTCATGGTGTGCGCAATGTAGGTGTAGGTCGCGAAGAAGCCGCCAAAACCCACGATGCCGATCAGGATGGCCAGCCACACCTGGAGCCGCTTGAGCGCACCGAGCTCGCGGCGGATGCTCGCGTCAGGATGGGGCGCCTGGTAAGGGACATAGCGCCACAGCAGCACCAGTGTCAGCAAGCCAATGCCTCCTACGAGGAGGAACAGCAGCCGCCAGCCGAAGGTCTGGCCCACCCACGTGGCCGCGGGCACACCGATAACGTTCGAAACGGAGAGACCCGCCATCACCATGGAGATGGCCCAACCCCGGCGCGTGGGGGAAACCAGGGACGCGGCAATCACTGCCGCGACCCCGAAGAATGCGCCGTGCGGCAGCCCGGCCGCAAATCGGGAAACCAGCATGCTCCCGTAATCGGGAGCAACATAGGACGTCAGGTTGGCCAGCGTAAAGACCAGCATGAGGCCCAGTGCGAGGTATTTGCGTGGCAGTTTGGCACCGACTGCGGCGAGCATCGGCGCGCCCACCACAACTCCGAGGGCGTAGGCGGAAATGAGGTGTCCGGCCTCCGGCGTGCTGATTCCGAGTCCCTGTTCCACCTCTTTCAGCAGGCCCATCATGGTGAACTCCGTGACACCGATTCCGACGCCGCCCATTGCCAGTGCGAAAATCGCTGCGCCAACGTGTGGAGATTTCGCCTTGGATGCGGTGGAGGTTTGGATGACGCTGCTCATGGGCCTGCTTTTCAAAGGGGGTGCTGGGGGGAGGGTCCGCAAACCATTCTCCCTCATAGACTGGGGCGGTGAGTGGACTGATACAGGTAGTTGGCGGAGCAATAGTGGACTCGTTGGCGAACCCTGCCCGCATGCTGGTGGCCAGGCGGACTGCTCCCGAGCAGTTCGCTGGGCTCTGGGAATTTCCCGGCGGGAAAGTGGACGCCGGAGAGGAATGCGAGGCGGCGTTGCACCGGGAACTCAGGGAAGAACTGGGCATAGGGGTCCGTCTGGGGCCGGAACTCCCCGCGGAAACGGCAGATGGTTGGCGGCTGAACGAGCGGGCCAGCATGCGCGTGTGGTTGGCGGAGATTTCCGACGGCGATCCCCAGCCGCTCGAAGACCATGACCAGCTGAGATGGATCAGCACCACGAATCATGATGAAGCTCTCAGTCTTCCGTGGATCCCCGCCGATTTCCCGATTGTCCGGGCACTTCTTGAATCACTGGGCACGCCTGTGGGCTCAGCCCCCTTCGCTGAATTTTAGGAGCTGCTAGTGGAAGGCAAGGACAGTGCCTACTACAACGTGCTGGCAGTCAAAGCCGAGATGAAGGATGATCCCCGGGTCCAGAAGCTCTTCAAGATCCTGACCTCGCAGGACATGAAGGATTTCCTGCAGGAGAAGTACAAGGGCCTGGCCATTCCGGCCAGCCAGGAATCCGTCCCTAGAACAGAGTGGGCTGCTTACGCGGCCCTGCGGCGGCCGGTTTGGACTCCCCAGCCGGCCGTTCCTGTGTGCCGACGCCGGTGGACGGGATACTGCCCGCCGGATACTGGGCTTCCTCGCCACGGGGATCGTCCTCGAGGTCACGGTGGCTGAAGCCGTGGCCGCTGGTGAAGCCGTGCCGGTGCTTGAAATAGCGCACCTTTGCGGCGAGCCAGGTGCGGTATTCCTTGGACGCGTAGGACCCTGTGCCATAGAGGCGCCGGTAGCGGCCTGCCAGTTCCGGATGGTTCTTGGCAATCCACTGCATAAACCACTCGCGTGTTCCCGGCTTCAGGTAGAGGGCGCCGGCGGTGACGCCCGTGGCACCGGCTGCGGCCAACGAAGCGAACAGGGAATCGAGGGATTCGTCACTATCGGACAGCCACGGCACGATAGGCATCGCCATAACACCGCAGGGGAGCCCGGCATCGCGTAAGCGGGAGATCAGCTTCAGCCGCGCCCGCGGCCCTGGCGTGCCTGGTTCCACGGCTTCCGAGAGTGCCTCATCCGTCATGGCCAGTGAAATACCTACCCCTACCGGCACCTGGGCGGCAGCCCGCTTCAGGAGCGGGATGTCCCGGGCCAGCAGCGTCCCCTTGGTGAGGATGGACAACGGCGTACCTGATTCAGTCAGTGCCGTGATGATTCCCGGCATCAGCTGATAGCGGCCCTCGGCCCGCTGGTAGGGGTCCGTGTTGGTGCCAAGCGCCACCTGGTGACGGCCCCAGGACGGTTTGGCCAACTCCTTCCGGAGGACCTCGGCCGCATTGACCTTGACCACCACCTGGCTGTCGAAATCCAGGCCGGCGTCAAAGTCGAGATACGTGTGGCTCTTGCGCGCAAAACAATAGACACAGGCATGGCTGCAGCCGCGGTAGGGGTTCACAGTCCACTCAAACGGCATCCGCGACCCGGCCACCACCTTGTTGAGCACCGATTTGGCGGTGACCTCATGGAAGGTGATGCCGGCGAATTCGGGGGTGGTCACAGAACGGACCAACCCGGCAAGGGGGAGCAGGGCGGGTGATGGGCCATTTCCGAGGTCATCGGCGGGCCGGGGCATCAGCGCTTGTGCATCCCATCTCATGCCCCCATTCGAATATATGTTCGAACTTAAGTCAAGGACCGGACGCCGCGGAAGGCCGCGCCGCGGGTTCGGCACCGGGCTGCGGGAACCGTCAGGCCAGCAGTTCCCACACCACGGTGACGCTGGCGTTAATGCTCGCGTGGCCCGCCTCCACGCTGATGGCTTCGTTGGCAGCGGCGCGCTGGAGCCGGGCCACCGGGACGGGCCCGGGCGCATCCGGGTGCTCGGCAACGGACATTACCGGGCCAAGGCGCGCGGACGCCAGGGAGGCAAACTGTTCAGCTTTGGCTGAGGCATCCTGCCATGCCGCGTCCCGGGCGAGGGCGGCGACGGCTGACTCATCCGAGAAGCCAAGTTCCAGTCCGTTCAGGCGCACGTCATCGCCGCCGGCATCTACCGCGGCCGCTAGGACAGCGGATGCCGTGCTCACCTGCCGCAGGCGCACGGTGAGCGTGCTCGAGGTCACGTACCCGGTCACCTGCTGGCCTCCGCCGTCGCGCCAGACGAACTCCGGCCGGACGGTCAGTCCGGAGGTCCGGATGTCCGTGTCAGCCAGGCCGTGCCGGCGGAGCGCACCGGATACAGCTGCGGACGCTGTTCCTGCATCCGCATAGGCGGCGCCCACGCTGTCCCGCCGGCACTCGACGCCCACAGAAATCGTCAGTAAGTCAGGTGGCGCCTCCGCCGACCCCGTTCCGGTCACGGTGATGGTCCTGTTGTTGGTCGTGGTGTTGGGTTCGCCCGTCATTGTCAGACCTCGATTCCGCCGGCCCCATGGGGCACCGGCTTTGGTGTCCTGGTGTCAACGTAACCGCCGGCTGCCAGGCCGGCCTGCCGCTCGAAGAAATTTGCCGACGCCGGATTGCCCGTCCGGAGCTGCGACCAGCCGGCGGCCAGGAAATACAACGGAAGGAAGGGTAGCCCCAGGCAGTAGGCGTACTGGCTGCAGTGCTTTTCCTCATGCCCCAGGAGCGCCGGATTTGACGTCAGTTCTTCAGCCCGGATCCGGCAGATGACCACGTTGCCCAGGGTGAAGGCTCCCGCATACGGGATGCGCCACCGGTAGCCGGATGCCATGACCAGCCCGCGGGGGCCTTTGCTGACGGCGGTTCCCGCAGCCGCGGCAACGGCCAGGCCCAGCAGGGTAGTGCCGTTGGCCAGGTTGGCGAGCTGTCGTACCCGCTGCCCCGGCGTCAACAGCTGCACGGCTGACCGGCCCTGTCCTTGTGTCATGAGGCCATGGTAACCGGAGCCTTCACTTAGACTGGAGGATAGTGGCCGCCAGTTTGACCGGTGTGCCCTGACCTGGTCATCGAGTGCATTCAGCAAGCATGGATTCACGGAATGACCTGCCAGTGACGGAGGCGCTGCCGGGTAACCGCGCGCGGCTGCACCCCTCACCGGCAGCCCCGACTCGTAGCTAAGAACAGTAGATGACTGAAACTTTGCCGGGCGCCGCCATCCCGAACCCTACGGATGAAGCCGCCATCACTGCCGCTGTAGACCAGGCCATCGCCGCCATTGCCGGCGCAGGCACCCTTGACGAACTCAAGGCGGTGAGGCTGGCGCACACCGGTGAGAAGTCACCGCTCAGCCTGGCCAACCGGGAGATCGGCGGGCTGCCGAAAGACCAGAAAGCCGTAGCCGGCAAACTCATGGGTTCCTCACGTGGCCGGGTCAACAAGGCGCTCGCGGACCGCACCGCCGAGCTGGAAGCACAAAACGACGCCCGGATCCTGCTGGAAGAGACGGTGGACGTCACTGCCGCACCCCGCCGTCGTCGGGCAGGAGCGCGTCACCCGCTCTCCACGCTGCAGGACCGCGTGGCGGACATCTTTGTGGGCATGGGCTGGGAAATCGCCGAAGGCCCCGAGGTGGAATCCGAATGGTTCAACTTCGACGCCCTGAACTTCAAGCCGGACCACCCGGCCCGCGAAATGCAGGACACGTTTTTCGTTGAGCCGCCGGAGGCCCACCTGGTGATGCGTACGCACACCTCCCCGGTGCAGGTCCGGTCCATGCTGGAACGCGAGCTGCCCATCTATGTCCTCTGCCCCGGCAAGGTGTTCCGCACCGATGAACTGGACGCGACGCACACCCCGGTGTTCCACCAGTTCGAGGGCCTGGCCATCGATAAGAACCTGAGCATGGCCGACCTCCTGGGCACGCTGGAGCACTTCACCCGGCAGTTGTTCGGCGACGAGGCGTCCGTCCGGCTGCGCCCGAACTATTTCCCCTTCACCGAACCCTCCGCGGAACTGGACATCTGGCACCCGGGCGCCAAGGGCGGCCCGCGCTGGATTGAATGGGGCGGCTGCGGCATGATCAACCCTAACGTCCTCCGCGCCGCAGGCATCGACCCGGATATCTACTCCGGTTTCGCCTTTGGCATGGGCATCGAGCGCGCGCTCATGTTCCGCAATGACGTCGGCGACATGCGCGACATGATCGAAGGCGATGTACGTTTCAGCGAGCACTTCGGGATGGAGATCTAACAGTGCGTATCCCACTTTCCTGGCTGCGTGAATTCGCAGCAGTACCGGCCGGAGCAACGGCCGAAGACCTGATGGCCGAACTGGTCAAGGTTGGCTTTGAAGAGGAAGCGGTCCACCGCCCCACGGACACCCTGAAGGGTCCGGTTGTGGTGGGCCAGGTCCTGAGCATCGTCAAGGAACCGCAGACCAACGGCAAGACCATCAACTGGTGCCAGGTCCGGGTTGTCCCCGAAGGCAAGGAGCAGACCCTCACGGGCGACGGCATCGACCCGTCCGGGGTGCAGGGCATCATCTGCGGCGCCCACAACTTCGTTGAAGGCGACAAGGTAGTTGTCACGCTGCCGGGGGCGGTGCTGCCCGGCGACTTCCACATCTCCGCCCGGAAGACGTACGGCCACCTCTCCGCCGGCATGATCGCCTCCGTGCGTGAACTTGGCATCGGCGAGGACCACGACGGCATCCTGGTCCTGTCCCGGATCGGGCTGGATCCGGAAATCGGCACGGACGCCATGGAACTGCTGGGCCTCTACGACGAAGCCGCCGAGATAAACGTCACCCCGGACCGCGGCTACGCATTCTCCATCCGTGGTGTGGCCCGTGAATACGCCCACGCCACCGGCACGGGATTCACAGACCCCGCGTCAAAGGTCCAGGCCCCGGCGGAACTTTCCGGCGGCCACGGCGTCAAGCTCAACGACGACGCGCCCATCTACGGCAAACCCGGCTGCGACCGCTTCGTGGCCCGCACCGTCCGCGGCGTGGACGCCACCAGGCCGACGCCGCCGTGGATGACCTCGCGGCTGCGGCTTGCCGGGATCCGGTCCATCTCGCTGCCGGTGGACATCTCCAACTACGTGATGCTTGAGCTTGGCCAGCCCACGCACTGCTATGACCTGGACAAGCTGTCCGGCGACATTGTGGTCCGCCGTGCCGTGGCGGGGGAGAAGATCACCACCCTGGACGACAAGGAGCGCACGCTCGACGTCGAGGACCTCCTCATCACCGACGGTTCCGGCGCGATCGGCATTGCCGGCGTGATGGGCGGCGCGGCCACCGAGGTGAGCGATTCGACGTCGAACGTCCTGGTGGAAGCTGCGCACTTCGACGAAGTGTCCATTGGCCGTTCCCGCCGCCGGCACAAGCTGCCGTCCGAGGCGTCCAAGCGCTTCGAGCGCGGCGTCGACTGGCACGTGGCTGACATTGCTGCCCAGCGGGTTGTTAACCTCCTGGTAGACCTCGCCGGCGGGGTTGCTGACCAGACGGGGACCGACGTCGGGACCGCACCGGACGCTGTGACCATCGCGCTGCCGGCAGCCTTTGCCGCCCAGCGGATCGGCATCGATTTCACCGAAGAGCAGATCACCACCTCGCTGGTGGACCTCGGTGCCGTGGTGGAAAAAGCCGACGGCGGCTGGACCGTTACCGCCCCCAGCTGGCGCAACGACCTGGAAACCAAGGAAGACCTCACCGAGGAAATCGCGCGGCTGGTGGGCTACGACAAGATTCCCGCGACCCTTCCGGTGGCCCCTCCGGGACGTGGCCTGACCCGCGTGCAGCAGCAGCGCCGTCGGCTCATCCAGGCACTGGCCGACGCCGGTCTGACCGAAGTCCTGGCCTACCCGTTCGTCTCCAAGGCCGCCAACGACACGTTCGGCGTCGCCGAGCAGGGTGCGGCCCGGAGCGCGGTCAAGCTGGCGAACCCGATCAGCGAGGAACACGGCTTCCTGCGCACGTCCATCCTCCCCGGGCTGATCGAGGTGGCCAAGCGGAACTACTCCCGCGGGTTCCGCGACCTGGCGCTCTTCGAGTCGGGCCTCGTTTTCCTGCCGGGCGAGACCGTGGGTACGCCGTCCATCCCGCCGCTGGGCGTTAAGCCTTCCGACGAGGTACTGGAGGCACTGTACGACGGCGTTCCGGACCAGCCGCTGCACGTCGCCGCTGTCCTCACGGGCCACGATTCACCGGCTGCTGCCGGCCACACGCCGCGCTTGTGGGACTGGTCCGATGCACTTGACATTGCCCGGCTCGCCGGGGACGTCCTGGGTGTGGAGATCGTGGTCAGCCAAGGTGCGCACCAGGCGTTCCATCCGGGCCGTGCCGCGCAGCTCTCGCTGCGGACCGGTGAGGTGGTGGGCTACGCCGGTGAGCTGCACCCCAAGCTCCTGGCCGCCCACGACATGCCTGCCCGTTCGGTGGCGTTGGAATTCAACGCGGATGCCCTGTTCGAGGCAGCCGCGGATGTGATAGTGGCCCGCCACATCTCCACGTTCCCCGTGGCCACCCAGGACGTTGCCCTGGTGGTGCCGCAGGACATTCCCGCGGACCAGGTCCTCGAGGCGCTCCGCGAAGGCGCCGGCGAGCTGCTGGAGGACGTGGCGCTGTTCGACGTCTACGCCGGCAAGGGTATTGAAGAGGGCAGGAAATCGCTCGCCTTCGGCCTGCGCTTCCGGGCAACGGACCGGACGCTGACGGCCGATGAGGCCTCGGCTGCGCGCGAAAGCGCCGTGGCCCTGGCCGCAGAGCGCTTCGGCGCCGTCCAGCGCTAAACGCGGATCCGGATGGCAGGGCTGGTGGGGGCGGTGCCGGTGGCGCCAGTGCCGGTCCTGCGTTCCTGCCCTCCCGGCGTATCCGGAGGGCAGGACCCGACGGCGGGTCGCCAGGCACTAGCGCTGGGGCCCGCCGAGCTGGCGCGCGCGGCCGCCCTGGCACCCGGCCCGCGGGCCGTTTTTGTCGCCGGCCGGCGTGCCCTGCGAAGGTTCGCAGCAGAACTGCTGGACGTCCCCGCGTCGGACCTCACCACCCACTTCAGCTGCCCCCGGTGCGGCTCCGGCCCCGAGCTGTCGCACGGCAGGCCGGGCTATGCGCTCAGGGGAGAGCCGGTGCCGCTCGCGCTGAGCCTGTCCCGGAGTTCCGGGTGGATCCTGGTGGGCGCCGTGGTGGATCCACCGGCCGGAGTCACGATGGGCGTGGACCTTGCGGACCCGTCCGGCATGGCCTTTGAGGGGTTCGACGGCGTGGCCCTCACCGCCGCGGAGCGCGCGGCCCTCACCGGGCTGGCCGGGCCTCTGTTGTTGCAGGAGCGGGCACGGCTCTGGGCGCGCAAGGAAGCCTGGCTCAAGATGACGGGCGACGGTCTCGCCACGGCGCCGGACACGCTCGACGTTTTGTCGCGCCCGGACATCCGGGACCTGGCCGCCGGCGAGGCGGGCCTCCCGCTCAGCTTTTGCGCCGCCGTCGCGGTTTCGCGCACCGGCAGCTAGCGACGTTGTTGTCAGCGCACTGCCTGTCAGCGCGCTTGCTGGTCAGCGCACCGGCAGCGGCGGAAGGGAGGCCTCAAGCAGCCACGGGTGCAGCAGCGCCTCGGTGTCCAGCCCGGTGGCCCGGTCCGCGGCGAGAATAAAGGCCGCCGTGGACACTGAACCGTGACGGTGGGCATCCGTCCAGTCATGCAGCAACGCAAAGAATGCCAGGTCGCCGCACCGGACCCGCAGGGCATGCAAGGCCAAGGCTCCCCGCTTGTAGACGCGGTCATCAAACATCAGCTCAGGCCCGGGGTCGCCCACGATAATGTCCTGGCTGCCGGCCGCCAGTTTCCGCCAGGCTGCGGCGGCCCGGTTCGCGACAGGCAGGACGCCCGACTCCTCCGACCAGATCCACTCCGCATAGCAGGCGAAGCCCTCGTGGAGCCAGATGTCCGACCATGATGCGGCAGTGAGGGAGTTCCCGAACCACTGGTGCGCGAGCTCGTGGGCGATGAGCCGCTGGGATTCCCACTCCTGCGTCAGGTGGTTCCGGCCCAGAATGGAGAGCGTCTGCGCTTCAAGCGGGATTTCCAGCTCGTCTTCGGTCACTACTACGGAGTATTCCGGGAAAGGGTAGGGCCCGAAACAGCTGGCAAAGGTGCGCATCATCTCAGGCTGCCTCGCGAGGCCTTCGCGGGCCGTCTCGACCAGCAGTGACGGAACGGCGGCGAACTGCGGAACCTGCCCGTCCACGGGGAAGGGAGTCAGGGCGAGGAACTCATAGCGGCCGATCTGGACCGTGGCCAGGTAGGTGGCCATGGGTTCGGCCTGTTCGTAGACCCAGGTCTCGCGGCTGGCCCTGCTCGTATGGGAGACCAGGGTGCCGTTACACACGGCCCGGTAGTTGGCGTCAGTGGTCACACTAATCCGGTAGCTGGCCTTGTCACCGGGGTGGTCGTTGCACGGGAACCAGGAGGCGGCGCCGTTCGGCTGGCCGGCCACAAGGACGCCGTCGGTGAGTTCCTCCCAGCCCACTTCGCCCCAGAACCCGCGCCGGGGACCAGGGTTGCCTTCGTAGCGGATGTCGAGGGTAAATTCCTCGCCCGCGGGCAGCGCGGCCTCGGGCACAATGACCAACTGCCCGGCACGCTGGCTGAACTTTTTTACCCGGCGCCCGCTGAGCTGGATCTTCGTGGCCCGGAGCCCGGTCAGGTCCAGCACCAGGGCCGCGGTCGCGTACTGGGTGACGGCGTTCAGGACCGCGCGACCGTTCAGGCGGTTACTGCTGAGCTTGTAGTCAAGGTCCAGTTCGTAGCGGCTGACCTTGTACGCGTTTGTGCCATGGCCGGGCATATAGGGGTCGGGCGAAGATGCGCCGTGCTCCGAGGCGCGTGCAGGGCCGTTACCTGCGGCCGTGGGGCTCGGTGCGGGGGAACTCATAAGGCGGTCTTTCCGATCAGCGTAGGGCGGCAGGTCAGCTGGTACTGCGGGGCTAGCGTGGTTTGGGGGCGGACGCTGCGGGACCGCTCCACGGGCTCACGGGGTTGCCCATCCAATAGGTCGCGGCGGGAACGGATTCGCCCCGCATCACCAGCGAGGCCGGTCCTACAGTTCCACCGCTGCCGATGCTCGCCTGCGGCAGGATGACGCCGTGCGGGCCCATGGTTGCCCCGTCTTCGAGGGTAACAGTGTCCAGGCTCATGACCCGGTCATGGAACAGGTGGGTCTGGACCACACAGCCACGATTGACGGTGGAGTTCCGCCCGAGGGTGACCAGGTCCGCTTCGGGAAGCCAGTAGCTTTCGCACCACGTGCCGCGGCCGATCCGGGCGCCGAGCGCCCGGAGCCACCAGACCAAGGCGGGGGTCCCGGTGGCTGCCCGCGCAAACCAGGGGGCGCTGACCATTTCGATAAACGTATCGACCACCTCGTTGCGCCAAATGAAGGAGCTCCAGAGCGGGTGCTCACCGGCACGAATCCTGCCCACGAGGACCCATTTGGCGACGACGGCGCTGCCCGCGGCGGCCGCGCCCGCCAGCAGCATGACGACGCCGCCGAGGGCTGCGGCAATCCCGTAGTTGTAGGCGGCAGCGAGCCAGTCAAAAGCAAGCATCACGCCGGCGGCGATCGCCACCGTTACCACCACGGGGATGAAGCGGCCCAGTTCCCAGAGGCAGCGGGCAAACTTGAGCCGCAGCGGCGGCTGGTACGTGCGGGTATCGTCCGAGGCGATGGCGGTGCGCCGGAGCCGCACAGGCGGGCTGCCCAGCCAGGACGTCCCGGACTTGGCCTTGGCCGGTGTGGCCGACAGGACGGCGACGAGTGAGTTCTTGGGGACATTCCGGCCGGCGGCGGTCATGCCCGAGTTGCCCAAAAAGGAGCGTTTGCCGATCTTCGCGGGCGCAATCCGCAGCCACCCGCCGTCGAGCTCGTAGGAGGCCACCATGGTGTCGTCGGCCAGGAAAGCGCCCTCGCCCACGGTGGTCATCTTGGGGATAAGCAGGACCGTGGAGGCTTCGACGTTCTTGCCGATCTTGGCGCCCAGCAGGCGCAGCCAGACTGGTGTGAAGAGACTGGCATAAACGGGGAAGAGCAGGTCGCGGGCCAGGTCCAGCACGCGTTCCGTGGCCCAGACCTGCCAGCCGATCCGGCTGCGGACGCGGTAGTAGCCCTCCGCCAGGCCGATGCCGAGCATCCGGGTGGTGACCAAAATCAGCAGGAGATTGACGACGAACCACACCAGGGCCGCGGGGGCGAGGGCCTGCAGGAGTTGCGGGACGGCTGCGGAGAGCGATTCACTGCCTTGGATGAACGCAAAGACCACCAGTGCCGCGGCGGCGGCGGAGACGTAAGGGATCAGGGCCAGCACGGCTGAAGCCATGGCGAATCCGGCGAACCAGAGCCGGCCAATCAGCCGATGTTCGGCAGGAGTGTCCGGCAGCGAGTGCTTGGCCTTGCCCCGGCGCTCGGCGGGGGAGCCAGCCACGTGGTGGCCGGCCTTTACTTTGCCGAGGACTGCCGAGCCGGGCTCCACTTGGGCTCCGGCGCCGATGGAAGCGCCGGGCATCAGCGTGCTGCGCGCCCCGATGCTGGCTCCTGCCCCGATATGGACGGCCCCGATGTGGACGATGTCCCCGTCGATCCACCAACCGGAAAGATCCACTTCAGGCTCGACGTTGGAGCCGCTGCCGAGGGAAAGCATCCCGGTGACAGGCGGCAGCGAGTGCAGTTGGACGTTGTTGCCGACCTTGGCGCCCAGCGCCCGGGCGTAGTACGGCACCCATGGTGCGCTTGCGAGGCTGACGGCCCCGGCGAGGTCCTGGATCTGTTCGGCCAGCCAGAGGCGCACGTGCACCCGTCCGGACCGCGGGTACGTTCCCGGCCCCACCTTCCGGAGCAGCATCCGGGCCGCGGCCACGGAAATCAGCATCCGGCCGGCCGGGGAGACGAAGACGAGCCAGGAGGCGGCCACCCACCACCAGGAGACGGTGGGGGCAGCGCTGAATCCGGCCAACGCGGCCAGCAGGTTGTTGGCCGCCATGAGATAGGTCAGCCAGCGCATCCCCACCAGGATGTGCAAGGGAATGCCCATCAGCGTCTGGAAGACCTGGGACTTAAACGCGGTGGGGCGTACATTACGGGACGGCGCCGGCCCGGTGGCCACTCCGTCGGGAAGGGTCTGGCGGGCCGCATCAATCAGGGCACCGATCCTGGGTGTGGCATAGATATCGGCGACCGTGATGGTCGGGTACCGGACCCTGAGGGCGGAGACCAGCTGGGCCGCGGACAGGGAGCCGCCGCCGTAGGCGAAGAAGTCGGCGTCGAGGCTTGTTACGGTGCTGCCAAGGACTGCAGTCCACTGTTCGGCCACCCAGGAGGCATCTTCGGGCAGGTTCAAGGGGGCAGCGTCGGCCTCCGCCGCGCCGGTCCCGGTCAGCGGCCAGGGCAGGGCATGGCGGTCCACCTTGCCGCTGGTTTTGGTGGGCAGGGAGTCGACGACGGTCAGCAGCGGAATGAGGGGCGCGGGGAGGTTCTCTGCCAGGAGCTCGCGGGCGGCCGCCAGATCCAGGTCAGCGTTGGCGGCGGCCAGGTAGCCCACCAGGATCTGGTTTCCTGCAGCGGTTGTCCGTACTGCGGCAGCAGCTCCGGCAACGTGCGGGAGGGCCTGCAGGGCGGCGTCGATTTCGCCCAGTTCGATCCGGCGTCCACCGAGCTTGACCTGTTCGTCGGCGCGGCCCATAAAGATCAGTCCGGCGGCTTCGTAGCGGACCAGGTCGCCCGAACGGTAGGCGCGGTCCCAGCCGAAGGACGGCATGGCCGCGTACTTCTCCCGATCCTTGTCCGGGTCAAGGTAACGGGCCAGTCCGACGCCGCCGATGATCAGTTCGCCGATCTCCCCTTCGCCGACGGGCAGTCCTTCGCCATCCACCACGGCCAGGTCCCAGCCGTCCAGGGGCAGTCCGATCCGGACCGGACCCGGGCCACCCAGGGGAGCCGCGCAGGCCACTACGGTGGTCTCCGTGGGTCCGTAGGTGTTCCAGACTTCACGGCCCGGGATTGCAAGCCGCTCGGCCAGCTCGGGCGGGCAGGCCTCGCCGCCGAAAATCAGGAGCCGGACGCTCTCCAGGGACTCGGCCGGCCACAGCGCAGCCAGTGTAGGAACGGTGGACACTGCGGTGATGCCGTGGCTGATGAGCCACGGGCCGAGGTCCGTTCCGGTCCTGACCAGGGCCCGCGGTGCGGGCACCAGGCAGGCGCCATGTCGCCAGGCAAGCCACATTTCCTCACACGAGGCATCAAAGGCGACGGAAAGCCCTGCCAGTACCCTGTCCTGCGGGCCGAGGGGCTCCGCCTGCAGGAAGATCCGGGCTTCGGCGTCAACAAAGGCGGCGGCGGAGCGGTGCTGGACCGCGACGCCCTTGGGCGTGCCGGTGGAACCGGAGGTAAAGATCACCCAGGCGTCATCGCCGGGCTCGGCGGAACGGCTTTCGCCAGCACGACGCTCGGCTTCACCACGTTCACCGCGTTCAGAGGGTTCACCGCGTTCAGCGGGTTCCGGGGAGTCAGGCACGAAGACCACGGCCCCGCCGGTGAGCACTGCGGCTACGCCAGCCTCACCGAAAACGAGCCTGGCACGTTCCTCAGGGTCGTCGGCGTCCACCGGAACGTAGGCGGCACCGATGTGCAGGATAGCGAGAATCGAGATGTAGAGCTCGCTGGTCCCGGACGGAACCCGCACACCTATCCTGTCGCCGGCGCCCAGTCCGGCGGCTTGGAGCTCCCGTCCTTTGGCCCGGACCGCGGCCACCAGGTCGGCGTAGCTCAGGGAACGCCGGCCGTCGTCGAGCGCTGAGGCCTCCGGGAAACGTGCCGCCGAGTCCGACAGGATGGCCATGAGGGTCCGCTCGGGCGGGGCCAGGGGAAACCCGGCCAGCTGGGGGCGGTAGGGATCCTCCGGCAGCGATGCTACGGCGTTTGACTGATGCTCACTCACGGACGGATTCTGCCTGAGTAATGTGAACGCAAGGTGTCCAGAATTAGTTGAAGATTCATGTTCTGTTCACGCGTGCTGCCTGTATCCATCAGGGAACCAGCAGGACCTTTCCCGTGGTACGCCGGCCCTCGAGGTCCTCATGGGAACGCCGCGCCTCGGCCAGGGGGTAGGTGGCGCCGATCCGTACCTTCAAGTGCCCCTTTTCTGCGGCGGCGAAAATCTCCGCCGAGCGCCAACGGCGCTCCTGCTCGTTGAGCAGGAAGTGGGCCAGGGACGGACGCGTCAGCGTCAGCGAACCGCCGGCGTTGAGGCGCTGCGGATCCACCGGCGGAACGGCCCCGGAGGCTGCACCGAACAGGACCAGCATGCCTCGCGTGCGGAGGCAGGAGAGGGACCCGTCAAAAGTGTTCCGGCCGACGCCGTCGTACACCACGTCCACGCCTTTCCCGTTGGTGAGTTCGCGGACATGGTGGGGGAAGCCCTCGTACCGCAGCACGTGGTCGGCCCCGGCGTCGCGGGCAAGTTCTCCCTTGGCCTCCGAGGAAACCGTGGTGATGACGCGGGCGCCCCTCTCCTTCAGCAGTTGGATCAGCAGCAGCCCGACGCCGCCGGCACCGGCGTGCGTCAGAACTGTGTGGCCGGGTTCGACCTTGAAGGAGGAATTGATGAGGTAGTGGGCGGTCATTCCTTGGAGCGGCAAGGCAGCCGCCGTCAGGTCGTCGACGCCGTCCGGCACCGGAAGTGCCTTGGCCGCATCGAGCACCGCGTAGCCGGCGTAGCATTTAGTGCCCTCGGCCGTGGCCACCCTGCTGCCGACTGCGAAGTTTTCGACGCCTTCGCCGAGCTCCTCTACAGTCCCGGCGGCTTCCGAGCCAGGCGTAAAGGGGAACGGGACCTGGTACATGCCCCCGCGCTGATAGGTGTCGATGAAGTTCACCCCGGCTGCCGCCACCTTGATGAGCAACTGGCCGGGACCCGGCGTCGGTCGGTCCACCTCGGCAATCTCAAGGACTTCCGGACCTCCGGACTGGCGGGCAACGATGGCTTGCATAACAAGGTCTCCTCTCCGGGCGGGGGTTTCCCGCGGCCGGTGTCTCTGACCATCCTAGGGATACCGCTACCGACGACGAAGCGACGGCCGGTGGCCGGCCGTCGCTTCGGGTCATACGGGGCAGAGCCATGCGGGGGAGCCCCCGTGGCCCGCCTCTTCTTAGCAGCGTCTGCTAGAACCGACGGGTCACCGTTGCCATGGGGCACTCGAAGTGGCGTCCTGCAGCAAGGCCTACATCGTTCAGGTAGCGGACGATGATGCCGTAGGACTGCAGCAGCGTGGTTTCCGTGTAGGGAACCTGGTGCTTCTTGCAGTACTCGCGGACAATCTTGGCTGCCTTATCCAGCTGGGGGCGTGCCATATCCGGGAAGAGATGGTGCTCAGCCTGGCGGTTCAGGCCGCCGAGCAGGATGTCCATAAACCGGCCACCGGAGATGTTCCGTGACGTCAGGACCTGGCGGCTGAAGAAGTCCACGCGGCTGTCCGCGGGCAGGACAGGCATGCCCTTGTGGTTCGGCGCGAAGGAAGCACCCATGTAGAAACCGAAGACGGCGAGCTGCACGCCGATGAACGCGAACGCCATCCCGAGCGGCAGGAACGTAAAGGCCAGCACGGGCAGGAGGCTAAGCCTGACCAGCAAAATGGGAAGCTCTACCCATCGGTGGGTCACCTTGGCCCGGCGGAAGACGAACTTCACGGAATCGATCTGCAGCCCCAGGCCAACAAGGAACAGCAGCGGGAAGAAGAACCAGCCCTGCTTGCGGGTCAGGAACGAAAACCTGCCCTGCCGCGTGGCGGCGGCTTCGGGGTGGAAGGCGATGGCCCCCGTGGCAATGTCAGGATCCTTCGAAATGACGTTGGGGTGATTGTGGTGGGCGCCGTGCTTCTGCTCCCACCAGGAATAGCTCATGCCGGCAACCGAGGTGGCCAGGATGCGGGCGGTCCAGTCGTTGGCCCGGCGCGACGCGAAGATCTGGCGGTGCCCGGCCTCGTGGGCCAGGAAACTCAGCTGTGTGCAGAGGACCCCGACGGCCGCCGCGATAAGGAGCTGGAACCAGCTGTCGCCGATCAGGGCAAACCCGAACCACGTGGCGGCCATGAGGAGTACCAGGCTGGCAAAGAGCGTGATGTAGAAACCGACGCGGCGTTCCAGCAGGCCTTCAGCCTTGACGCTCTTCAACAGCTCCGAATAGCTCAGGACAACGGCGTTGGGCTGCCGGACACGCGATTTTGGGCGCTCTGACGTGGGGAGGGTGGTGGTCATGGAGCGGGGCCTCGTAACTGTTTCGGGCAACGCTGCAGCCGACATTCGGACTGCACGGTCATGATCACCCTCACTCCATCTTACGCCTGCCTGTCCAGCGGCGGTCCGGGAATCGATGCCAACGTCGATGCATAAATATCGGGCACACTGAATACTTTTGCTGTAAGATTCACGGCATGACTATTTCTGTTGCCGTCTCCGGAGCCAGCGGCTATGCCGGGGGAGAGGTCCTGCGGCTCCTGGCGGGACATCCGGATGTGACCATCGGCGCCATCACCGCGCACAGCAACGCAGGCTCCCGCCTTGGCGAGCTGCAGCCGCACCTGCTCGGACTGGCCAGCCGCATCCTTGAAGACACCACGGTGGAGAATCTCTCCGGGCACGATGTGGTGTTCCTGGCACTTCCGCACGGTGCGTCCGCCGAGATCGCGGCACAGCTCCCCGAAGGCACAGTTGTGATCGACGCCGGCGCAGACCACCGCCTCGAGGATCCAACCGCGTGGGAAAAATTCTACGGCTCGGCCCACGCCGGAACCTGGCCCTACGGTCTGCCGGAGCTCCCCGGCCAGCGCGAGGCCCTCAAGGGCGCGACGCGGATCGCCGTCCCGGGCTGCTACCCGACGTCGGCCCTCCTGGCCCTGGCGCCCGGGTTCGCCGCCAAGCTGCTACAGCCCGACGACGTCGTGATCATTTCCGCTTCCGGCACCTCGGGTGCGGGCAAGGCCGCCAAGGTGAACCTCATCGGTTCCGAGGTGATGGGCTCCATGAGCCCGTACGGCGTGGGCGGCGGCCACCGCCACACCCCCGAGATTGAACAGGGCCTCTCCAATGCTGCCGGTGAGGGTGTCACGGTGTCCTTTACGCCGACGCTCGCGCCGATGAGCCGCGGCATCCTTACCACCGCCACCGCGAAGGTCAAGCCCGGCACCACGGCGGCCGACCTCCGCCAGGCGTGGGCTGATGCCTACGACGACGAGCCGTTTGTCCACCTGTTGCCGGAAGGGCAGTGGCCCGCCACCAAGTCCGTCCAGGGCTCCAACCACGCGGCCATGCAGCTGGCACTGGATGAACACACCGGCCGCGTGATTGTGACGTGCGTCATTGATAACCTCACCAAGGGGACTGCCGGCGGCGCCGTGCAGTCCATGAATATTGCGCTTGGCCTGCCGGAAACCGCCGGCCTCAACCTGCAGGGAGTTGCACCGTGACCATTACCGCCCCCCTGGGATTCCGCGCCGCTGGCGTCACCGCCGGGCTGAAGACCTCCGGTAAGCCGGACCTCGCCCTGGTGGTCAACGACGGCCCGTCCAAGGCCGCGGCAGCCGTCTTCACCAGCAACCGCGTGGCCGCGGCCCCCGTCCACTGGTCCCGCCAGGTGGTCTCGGATGGACGCGTGGACGCAGTGGTCCTCAACTCCGGCGGTGCCAACGCCTGTACCGGTCCCCAAGGGTTTCAGAACACGCACAGCACGGCCGAAAAAGTGGCCGCTGTCCTCGGCATCTCGGCGACGGACGTGTTTGTCTGTTCCACCGGCCTGATCGGCGAACAACTGCCCATGGACAAGATCCTCCCGGGCGTCGAGGCTGCCTCGGCAGCGCTCAGCACGGACGGCGGTCCGGATGCGGCCACCGCCATCATGACCACAGACTCGGTGCCCAAGTCCGCACTGTTCATCGGCACGGACGCCGACGGCCAGGAGTTCACCATCGGCGGCATCGCCAAGGGCGCCGGCATGCTGGCACCTGGCCTGGCCACCATGCTGGTGGTCCTCACCACTGACGCCGACGTCGAAGTGGAAATGCTCGACGTCGTCCTCCGCGACGCCACGCGCGTCACCTTCGACCGGGCTGATTCGGACGGCTGCATGTCCACCAATGACACCGTGGTGCTGCTGGCTTCCGGCGCGTCCGGTGCCGTCCCGTCCGCCGAGGCGTTTGGTGCCGGGCTGACCCGGGTATGCGCCGAACTGGCACGCAAGCTGATCGGGGACGCCGAAGGCGCCAGTCACGACATCGCCATCCGCACCTTCAACGCGGCCAGCGAGCGGGACGCCGAAACGGTCAGCCGCTCCGTGGCCCGGTCTAACCTGTTCAAGGCAGCCATCTTCGGCAAGGACCCCAACTGGGGCCGCGTGCTGTCCGCCGTGGGCACCACGGACGCCGTCTTCGAACCGGACCAGCTCAACGTCGCCATCAATGGCATCCAGATCTGCCGCAACGGCAGCATCGGCGACGACCGGAACCTGGTGGACCTCGAACCCCGCGAAGTCCTGGTGGAAATTGACCTGCAGTCCGGTGACGCCGAAGCCACCATCTGGACCAACGACCTCACCCACGACTACGTCCACGAGAACAGCGCCTACTCAAGCTAGATCCTCGCGCTGATCAACCAGCAACCCTGGAGAAACTGCACGCATGAACACCCAGACCCGTGAAACGACGTCCATGAGTGATGCCCAAAGCAAGGCCGGCACGCTGATCGAGGCGCTGCCCTGGATCCAGCGGTTCGCCGGCACCACCATGGTGATCAAATACGGCGGCAACGCCATGGTCAACGAGGAACTGCGCCGCGCCTTCGCCGAAGACGTAGTATTCCTGCACCATGTGGGCATCCACCCCGTAGTGGTCCACGGCGGCGGTCCGCAGATCAACTCCATGCTGGCGCGGCTGGGTATCGAGTCCGAGTTTAAAGGCGGCCTCCGCGTCACCACGCCCGAAGCCATGGACGTGGTCCGGATGGTCCTCACCGGCCAGGTGGGCCGCGAACTGGTGGGCCTGATCAACTCCCATGGCCCGTATGCCGTGGGAATGTCCGGTGAAGACGGCGGCCTGCTCCGCGCCGTTCGGACCGGCACCGTCATTGACGGCGAGGAAGTGGACCTGGGCCTGGTGGGCGAAGTTGTCGGCGTCAACCCGGAGGGCATCCTGGACATCCTGGCCGCCGGCCGCATACCCGTCATCTCCACCGTGGCACCTGAAATCGAGTCCGACGGCCTCGAGACGGCTGCCGGAGAGGTCCAGACCACCGGGCAGGTCCTCAATGTCAACGCGGACACCGCCGCGGCCGCCCTCGCCGAAGCCCTGGGGGCCTCCAAGCTGGTGATCCTCACCGACGTCGAAGGCCTCTACGCCAACTGGCCGGACCGGTCCTCCCTCATCTCCTCCCTGACGGCCTCGGAACTGCGCCAGCTTTTGCCCTCGTTGGAATCGGGCATGATCCCCAAGATGGAAGCGTGCCTTAAGGCCATTGACGGCGGCGTGGAACGCGCGCACATCGTGGACGGCCGCCTGCCGCACTCGATGCTCCTGGAAACCTTTACGGCCGCGGGCATAGGCACGCAGGTCGTCCCCGATGAGGAAGTGAACGCATAGTGACCAGCACTGAACTGAACCATTCCGCTGAAGGCCGCAGCAGCGATGGGGGGCCGGGTGTGGTCGGGCACCGCGAAGCGGGCGGGACCCCCATCGCTGCGGAGGCCACGGCGACCACCCTCGTTTCCCACAGCACTGGCGCTGAGTGGCTCAAGCGCTACTCCACGTCCCTGATGGGCGTCTTTGGCACGCCGCAGCGTGTCCTGGTCCGTGGTGCGGGCTGCCTGGTCTGGGACGCCGACGGCAAGGAATACCTGGACCTGCTCGGCGGTATTGCCGTCAACGCCCTGGGCCACGCCCATCCGTTTGTCACGTCCGTGATTTCGAGCCAGCTGGCCACCCTGGGCCATGTCTCCAATTTCTTCACCAGCCCCACGCAGATCGCACTGGCAGAAAAGCTGCTGGCACTGACCCACGCCCCGGCGGGTTCCAAAGTATTCTTCACAAACTCCGGCACCGAAGCCGTCGAGGCCGCCTTCAAACTTGCCCGGCGCAACGGAGCCAGCCCCGACGGCACCACGGGCAAACGCACCAAGATCATCGCCCTCGAAGGCGCCTTCCATGGACGCACCATGGGTGCCCTGGCCCTGACCGCCAAGGAAGCCTACCGCGCACCGTTTGAGCCGTTGCCCGGCGGCGTGGTCCACATCCCGTTCGGCGACGTCGCAGCCCTGGAAGCAGCCATCGACGAAACCGTGGCCGCCGTATTCCTGGAGCCCATCCAGGGCGAAGCCGGGGTGCGGCCACTGCCTCCTGGCTACCTGAAGGCAGCCCGCGAAGCGACCACAAAGGCCGGCGCCCTGCTGATCATGGACGAGGTCCAGACCGGTATCGGCCGGACAGGCAAATGGCTCGCGACGGAGGACGCCGGGATTGTTCCGGACGCCATCACCCTGGCCAAGGGCCTCGGCGGCGGCTTCCCCATCGGTGCGCTTCTCACGTTCGGTGAGCAGACGTCGTCGCTCCTGTCCGCAGGCCAGCACGGCACTACCTTCGGCGGCAACCCGGTGGCGACAGCGGCCGCGCTGGCCACGCTGCACGCGATCGAGAGCCAGCGGGTCCTGGAAAACGTTGCAGCCGTGGGGGAGTACCTCCGCACCGGGCTCGCCGCCGTCGACGGCGTCACCGAAGTCCGCGGCGAAGGCCTCCTGATCGGCTTCGACCTGGACGCCGAGGTGGCTCCCGCCGTGGTGACCGCAGGGTTGAACGCCGGTTTCATTGTCAACAGCCCCGGCCCTCGCACCATCCGGCTTGCCCCGCCGCTGGTCCTCACCAACGACCAGGCAGGCACCTTCCTCGCCGCCCTCCCGGCAATCCTCCAGACAGCTAAGGACGCGCAGTGACCCCTGTAGTTTCTTCCGCCGGCACAGCCAGCACCACCCGCCACTTCCTGAAGGACACGGACCTCAGCCCCGCTGAGCAGGCCGAGGTCCTGGACCTGGCCGTCCGCATGAAGGCAGCGCCGTACAGCGTGCAGCCCTTTGCCGGGGAGGGAAACGGCCGCAAGACCGTGGCCGTCATCTTCGACAAGACCTCCACCCGTACGCGGGTTTCCTTTGCCACGGGCATCGCGGACATGGGCGGCAACGCGCTGATCATCAACCCGGGCGAGGCGCAGATCGGCCACAAGGAGTCTGTTGAGGACACGGCCAAGGTCCTTGAACGTATGGTCTCCACCATTGTGTGGCGCACCGGCGCGCACTCGGGACTCGTGGCCATGGCTGAGAACTCCAGGGTGCCGGTTATCAACGCCCTGTGCGATGACTACCACCCGTGCCAGCTCCTGGCGGACCTGCTCGCGGTGAAGGAACACAAGGGCGAACTCAAGGGCCTCACCATGAGCTACCTGGGCGACGCCGCCAACAACATGGCCAACTCCTACCTGCTGGCCGGCGTCACAGCCGGGATGCACGTCCGCGTCGCCGGCCCGGAAGGCTACCTCCCGGCCGCGGACATCGTTGCCGCGGCGGAGGAGCGCGCTGCCCAGACCGGCGGTTCCGTACTCATCACCACCGACGCCGCCGTTGCCCTCAAGGGCGCCGACGTTGTGGCTACTGACACCTGGGTCTCCATGGGCCAGGAAGCCGAAAAGGAAGCCCGGCTGCAGCTGTTCCGGGAGTACTCCGTCGATGAGGCGGCCATGGCACACGCGGCGGATGACGCCGTCGTGCTCCACTGCCTGCCCGCCTACCGCGGCTACGAGATTTCGGCGGGCGTCATCGACGGCCCGCAGTCGATCGTCTGGGACGAAGCGGAGAACCGGCTGCACGCGCAGAAGGCACTGATGGCCTGGCTGATGCACCGGTCCGGACTCGCCGTCGTTGACGGGCTGGCCCCGGAGGTTGGGCTGGCGCCGGAGGTCGGCAACTAGTGTCCGTCCCGCCGGCAGCGCCGGGCTCCAGCCCGGCCACCAAAACGGCCCGCCAGGCGCGCATCACCGCGATCCTGACGGGTGAATCGGTGCGCTCCCAGGCGGAGCTGGCCGCTTTGCTGGCGGACGACGGCGTCCAGGTCACCCAGGCCACGCTGTCCCGGGACCTCGTGGAACTCGGCGCCGTCCGGGTCCGCGGCAAGGAAGGCGTGCTGGTTTACGCCGTCCCCGGCGAGGGCGGCGAACGTGCGGCCAAGAGCGGGGTCAGCCAGGAGATCCTGGATGCCCGGCTTGCCCGGCTGTGCAGTGAACTCCTGGTCACGGCGGAAGCCTCGGCCAACATCGCGGTGCTCCGGACCCCACCCGGTGCTGCCAACTTCCTGGCCCTGGCCATCGACCACTCGGTGATGCCCTCCATCCTGGGGACCATTGCCGGTGACGACACCGTGCTGCTGGTTTCCCGGGATCCGCAGGGCGGGCAGGACCTCGCGGTCCGGTTCCTGCAGCTCGCCGAGGAAGCCGGCGGCGGCCAGTAGGCCCACACCGCCCGAACACCCTCCCGGTGTGACAGGCTTTCCCCAGAACGTTTTTCCTGAAGAAATTCCCCGATCCACACCTACAACCCCAATTAGGAGCATTTTCGTGACTGAGCGCATTGTTCTGGCCTACTCCGGTGGCCTCGATACTTCCGTAGCCATCGGCTGGATCGGTGAAGCCACCGGTGCCGAGGTCATCGCCGTGGCGGTCGACGTCGGACAGGGCGGCGAGTCGCTGGAGACCATCCGCCAGCGCGCACTCGGCTGCGGCGCCGTCGAAGCCTACGTGGCCGACGCGTCCGACGAGTTCGCCAACGAATACTGCATGCCCACGCTGAAGGCCAACGCCCTCTACCAGGGCCACTACCCGCTGGTTTCGGCCATCTCCCGCCCGGTCATCGTCAAGCACCTGGTCAAGGCCGCCCGCGAATTCGGCGCCACCACCGTGGCCCACGGCTGCACCGGCAAGGGCAACGACCAGGTCCGCTTTGAGGTGGGCATCCAGACCCTCGGCCCGGACCTGAAATGCATCGCACCGGTCCGTGACCTCGCGCTCACCCGCGACAAGGCCATCGCCTTCGCCGAGGAAAAGGGACTGCCGATCGAGACCACCAAGAAGAACCCGTACTCGATCGACCAGAACGTCTGGGGACGCGCCGTCGAAACCGGTTACCTTGAGGACATCTGGAACGCGCCCACCAAGGACATCTACGACTACACCGCGACGCCGGAGTTCCCGCCGGCCCCGGATGAGGTCACCATTTCCTTCCAGGCCGGCGTGCCGGTAGCGATCGACGGCGTCCGGGTCACCCCGCTGCAGGCCATCAAGGAACTGAACCGCCGTGCCGGCGCGCAGGGTGTGGGCCGGATCGACGTCGTCGAGGACCGCCTCGTGGGCATCAAGTCCCGCGAAATCTACGAAGCCCCCGGTGCCATGGCGCTGATCACCGCGCACAAGCACCTTGAGGACATCACCGTCGAGCGCGAGCAGGCCCGCTTCAAGGCCACTGTTGGCCAGCGCTGGGCCGAACTGGTCTACGACGGCCAGTGGTTCTCACCGCTCAAGCGCTCCCTGGACGCGTTCATCGAAGACACCCAGCAGTACGTCACCGGTGACATCCGCATGGTGCTGCACGGTGGACAGGCGATCGTCAACGGCCGCCGCTCCGAGACCTCGCTCTATGACTTCGACCTCGCCACCTACGACACCGGCGACACGTTCGACCAGTCCATGGCGCGCGGTTTCATCGAGCTGTGGGGCATGTCCGCCAAGGTTGCCTCCGGCCGCGATATCCGCGTCGCAGGAAAGTAAACCGTTGGCTGAGCAGACTCCGGTTTCGACAGGCTCAACCACCGGCTCGACGAACACCGGCGCCCTGTGGGGCGGTCGGTTCGCCGGCGGCCCCGCGGACGCCCTCGCAGCCCTGAGCAAGTCCACGCACTTTGACTGGCGGCTGGCCCGCTACGACATCGCCGGCTCCAAAGCGCACGCCCGCGTGCTGCACAAGGCCGGGCTGCTGGACGACGCCGAACTCGGCGGCATGCTGGACGCCCTGGGCCGCCTGGATGACGATGTCGCCTCAGGCGCGTACTTGCCGGCCGAGTCCGATGAGGACGTGCACGGGTCACTGGAACGCGGCCTGATCGAACGCGCCGGTACCCAGCTGGGCGGCAAACTCCGCGCCGGACGGTCCCGCAACGACCAGGTGGCCACGCTGGGCCGCATGTTCCTGCGGGACCACGCCCGGATCATCGCGCGCGGCGTGCTGGCAACGATCGAGGCGCTGGTGGGGCAGGCCAAGGCCCACCAGGGTGTGGCCATGCCAGGCCGCACGCACCTGCAGCATGCCCAGCCCATCCTGCTCAGCCACCACCTGCTGGCCCACGCCTGGGCGCTGCTGCGCGATGTGCAGCGGCTCCAGGACTGGGACAAGCGCGCGGGGGTTTCGCCGTACGGTTCCGGCGCCCTCGCAGGCTCGTCGCTGGGCCTGGACCCGGAGGCCGTCGCGGCGGACCTGGGCTTCTTCTCCGCCACGCACAACTCCATTGACGGCACCGCATCGCGCGATGTCTTCGCCGAGTTTGCGTGGGTTACGGCCATGATCGGCGTGGACCTGTCCCGCGTTTCGGAGGAAGTCATTCTGTGGGCCACCAAGGAGTTCTCCTTTGTGACCCTGCACGATTCCTACTCCACCGGTTCCTCGATCATGCCGCAGAAGAAGAACCCCGACGTCGCCGAGCTGGCACGCGGCAAGGCAGGGCGCCTGATCGGCAACCTGACCGGGCTGCTGGCCACGCTCAAGGGCCTGCCGCTCGCGTACAACCGCGACCTGCAGGAGGACAAGGAACCGGTCTTCGACGCCGCCGATACCCTGGAGCTGCTGCTTCCTGCTGTCTCGGGCATGATCGCGACGCTGAAGTTCAACACGGAACGGATGGAGTCGCTGGCACCGCAGGGCTTCGCGCTGGCCACGGACATTGCCGAGTGGCTGGTCCGCCAGGGAGTTCCGTTCCGTGAGGCGCACGAGCTCTCCGGAGCAGCCGTCAAGCGGGCCGAAAGCCGCGACGTGGAGCTGTGGGACCTGACGGATGAGGAATACGCCGCCATCTCGGAACACCTGACCCCGGAGGTCCGCACGGTCCTGTCCACCGAAGGGTCGCTCAACAGCCGCAACTCACAGGGCGGCACCGCACCCGCCGCCGTCGAACGCCAGCTGCTCGCCCTCGACAGCGAGCTCGCCGGCGTGCGGGACTACGCAGCCTAACCCCCAAACGCTCTCTCACTTTTGAGGCGATTTCGGCCGACGCTCCTCCAGTCAGTGCAGGAGCGTTGGCCGTTTCGGCACCAAAGCTGAGAGAGCGTTCTGCGTTAAGGGTCGTTAACTCTGTCGGCTACCATGGCGCTATGACTGAGATCACTACTTCAGAACTACTGGCCGAACTGCATAAGGCCGCCGACGCCGTGGCCTCGACCGCCGCGAAGTTCACCGATGAGGATGTCAAGGCACCGTCGGGACTGCCCGGCTGGACCCGCGGGCACGTCCTGGCGCATCTCGCCGGCATCTCCAACGCCATGGCACGGCAGCTGGAATTTGCCGCCCGCGGCGCCACTGTTGAGCTGTACGACGGAGGCCAGGACGGACGCACGAAGGCCATCGAGATGGCCGCCGGCCACAATGCGGATGCGCACCGGGCTGACGTGCAGGCCGGTCTGGACCGGGCACTGACGGCTTTTGATTCGCTGGAAGGAGACGCCGGCTGGCAGGCCTCCATTGCCTACCGTGGAGGTGTGGTCTTCGACGGCGGCCTCGCGCTGTGGCGTGAACTGGTGATCCACACAGCGGACCTGGACGCGGGCCTCGGGCCAGAGACGTGGAGCCGGAGGTTCTGCGAGCACCTCTTCGACTTCCTGGCGGCCCGTGTCCCGCCGGGGGAAAAACTCGTGCTGCAGCCACTCGGGCTCCCGCCCGTGACCCTTGGACTCGGCCGTTCCACCGTTATCAGCGGGATGATCACTGACATTGCCGCCTGGCTGGCCGGCCGTGAACCATCGCTCGGCAGCCTGCGGGCAACAGCCGCCGCGGACGGCGTGGACCTCCCGGAACTGCTGCCCTGGCCAGCCGGGACGCCGGCTGCCGGAGCCACGCCATCCGGGACACCCGCAGCGCGGTAGCCCTATCCGGCTTCGCGGGCCAGCAGGCTTTCCGTTGCTTCGCGGGCCAGCAGGCTTTCCTTAATGGCCAGGCCCCAGCGGAAACCGCCCAGGGAACCGTCGGTGCGGATGACGCGGTGGCACGGCACAAACAAGGCGGCCGCGTTGAACGCACAGGCGCTGGCCGCGGCCCGGACCGCCTTCGGGTTTCCGGAAAGTTCGGCGTACTCGGTGTACGTCACCGGTGACCCGGGGCGGACGGTCCTCAGCACATCCCAGGCGTGCGACCGGAACGGCCCTGACTTCTGGCGCACGGGGACGGCCATGGCAGGCGCGGGATCGCCGGCATAGAAGGCCTCCACGGCCCGGGAAATGCTGCCCAGGTCCGTGACCGCTTCGACGTCGCCCGGCCGCAGCTCGGGGTGGATCTGGCCGGTCAGCTCACCCGGCCCGGCGGTCCAGCCCGAGGCGAGGACTACGCCGTCCTGGGCAAGGATGGTGAACGGTCCGTCCGGGGTGGACATCACTAACAGCTGGGCTTTCATAGCATCGCTTTCTCTGGAACGGCTTGTATGGGTTTGGAGGATTTGGACTCCGCGGCGGCGCGCCACAGGTGCATGGTGGCGTAGGACCGCCACGGGCTGACCTCGCGGAAATCGGGGCTTGGCGTCACGCCAGGCGCCTCAACGCCGCAGCCGTCTTGGTTCGTGGGGGCCGGGGCGAGCGCCCGGATACCGTTTCGCACCGCGGCGTCGTTGGCCAGAAACACGTCCGGCGCGCCGAGGACACGCATTGCCACGTAGCCCACGGTCCACGGGCCCACCCCGGGAAGGGGAAGCAGTTTGGCGCCGAGCCCAGGCAGATCGTCCCCGTAGCCAAAATCCAGCTGGCCTCCAGCCAAGGTCGACGCGGCTGAACGGATGGCGTCAATCCGGCCTTGCGGACCGCGGAGCAGCGAGTAGCCGTTCTCGGCGATTTCGGCCGCGGTGGGAAACAGCCGGTCAAGGCCCTCGCCGGCGACCGCGCTGGGACTGCCGGCAGCGGCCAGCCGCGTCAGTGCGGTCCGGGCCGCAGCCACGGTGATTTGCTGCCCGATCATCGCCCGGATGAGCAGCTCCTGCGGATCCAACGCGCCGGGCATCCTGATGCCCGGCGCACTGGCAACCGAGGCGGCCAGGCGGGGCTCCTGGGAGAGGGCACTGTCGATGGCCACCGGATCGGCGTCGAGGTCGAAGAGCCGGCGTACCCTGCTCAGCAGTGCGGGCAGGTCCCGGAGGTCCACCGCGCCGATGGTGAGGGTCAGCGGCCGCCCGGTAGCGCCGTCGTCGTAAGTCACGCTGAAGCGGGCATCGCCATGCGGAAGCTGCAAAGTACGGGCGTACGACGTCGGCGTCCCCGCCTCGATCCCGGGGATCGCCCTGACGGCGAGGAAGGAAAAGATGCCGGGATCGAAGGGTTCGCGGTACGGCAGGCTCAACGTCAGCGACGTCGCGGCGGCAGGGGAGCGGTGGTGCCTGGCGGTGGCGCGCAGGGCAGTGGGCGTCATCGCGAACACCTCCACCATGGTGTCGTTGAACTGGCGGACGCTGCTGAAGCCGGACGCGAATGCGATGTCCGCCAGCTTCATCGCTGTGGACACCAACAGGGTGCGGGCAGTCTGGGCGCGGCTGGCCCGGGCCAGGGAGAGCGGGCCGGCGCCGAGTTCGTGGCTGAGGATTCGATTGAGCTGGCGGGAGGAGTATCCCAGCCGGGCGGCGAGGCCCTCCACCCCGTCCCGGTTGATCACGCCGTCGTTGATGAGGCGCATCGCGCGGCCCGCAAGGTCCTGCCGGATGTTCCACGCCGGCGTGCCTGGCACTGCTTCGGGGAGGCAGCGCTTGCACGCCCGGTAGCCGGCGTCGTGCGCTGCGGCAGAGGTTTCGTAGAAGGTGACGTTCACGGCTTTCGGGGTCCTGGCGGGGCAGGACGGGCGGCAGTAGATGCCGGTGGTCCGGACAGCAGTGTAGAACTGCCCGTCGAACCGGGTGTCCCGCGCGTCAATTGCGCGGTAGCGCTGCCAGAAGTCCATGCCCTCCATCCTGCCAGCCGGCGACCGGCACTGCTAGCGGAAATCGGACACGGCCGTGGCGTTCGATAGAGTCGGACCATGACCGCCAGCCTGAGTCCCGCCAGCCCGGATCAGCTCCGCGAACTGCTGTCCGGCGATGCCCGGAGGGTCGCTCCGCGGCTCCTGGGATCCGTACTGACCCACCACAGCCACGAGGGAACTGTGGCTGTGCGGATCACGGAGGTGGAGGCGTACATGGGTCCCGGCGACTCGTCGCATCCGGATCCCGGCTCCCACACTTTCCGTGGCCCCACGGCCCGCAACGCGCCAATGTTCGGTCCGGCCGGCCACCTCTACGTCTACTTCACGTATGGCATGCACTACTGCGCCAACATCGTCTGCGGCCCGGCGGGCACCGCATCTGCCGTCCTGCTGCGGGCGGGCGAGGTGGTGGAGGGGCAGCACCTCGCGCAGGTGCGGCGTCCGACGTCGAAATCGGCCCTCGACCTGGCGAGCGGCCCTGCCCGGCTGGCCACCACGCTGGCCCTCACGACAGCCGACAGCGGCCGGGATGCACTCGCTGACCCCTTCGAGCTGCGGCTGCCTTCGGTACCCGCTCCCGTGTTCAGTTCCGGGCCGAGGGTAGGCGTCTCCGGCGATGGCGGCTCCGCGACGTATCCCTGGCGCTTCTGGCTGCCAGGCGATCCCACCGTGTCCCGCTACAAGGCGGCGAAGGTGCGCCGGGCATAATCCGTCCCGCCCGCGTGGTCTCCCGCCAGGGCGAACGGGGCCAACCGGTGCTGGAGGCGCTGCTGCACCGCGGGCCATTCCTGCCCCAGGACCGAGAACACAGCCGAATCTGCACGTGTGCCGTCAGGCGCCAGGCGGTGGCTGCGCAGCACGCCCTCGAACGTCGCCCCCAGCCGCTCGATGGCTGCGGCGCTGCGCATATTGCGTGCGTCGCAGCGAAATGCAACGCGCTGAACGTGAAGGACGTCGAACGCAAACGCAAGCAGGGCGTGCTTGCTGGCGGGATTCACGTGCGTGCCCCAGAGCTGCCGTCCAAAGAAGGTGCCGCCAACCTCCACGCGCTGCTGGGCGGCATCGAACGCATTCAGCGCGGTTGTGCCCAGCAGGGCTCCGGTCCGCTGGTCCGTCACGGCGAAGGCCAGGCTGGCCGGGTCCTCAATTCTGGCCGCAAACAGCCCTGAAAGCTCGTGCGCCGTGGCCGGCAGGGGCGCGGCCATTCCTGCCCACATCGCGGCGTCCACGAAGTCAAACAGCCCTTCGGCATGGTGCGGTGCCAACGGAAGGAGGGAAAGCCCGTATCCGGTCAGGACGTTCTCGTGGTGCATTGCAGTATTTAATCACCCACGGGGCGGAACGGCTACGGAAGTGTGCGGCCTGAAAGTGAACATTGGGTGACTTCCGGGGCAGGGGACCGGCGGGCGCGTTAACCGAAATGGTTGTAGAATGGACGGTCTGTCTTTTGCGATAGGGGAACGTTTAAATGCTCGACGCCGATTTGGCCCACGAACGGAACTATGTTGCCGGCCTGTACGCGCGGCTGGAAGAGCTCCGCGCGGAAAAGCGCCAGCAGTTGGCACAGGTCCGCCGGGCCGGTGCCGTGGGCACCATGCAGAATGTCTCCGAACGCGACGCCTTCGCCGCGCTCTACGAGGACCGCCTCGCCCAGCTCGACGCCGTCGATGACCGCCTGGTCTTCGGCCGCCTCGACCTGGATTCCGGTGAGGCCCAGTACATTGGGCGCATCGGCCTGACCACCGATGACCTCCAGCGGCTCATGGTGGACTGGCGCGCGCCCGAAGCCGGCCACTTCTACCAGGCAACGGCGTTTGACCGGCAGGGCGTCCGCCGCCGGCGGCACCTGATTCTGCAGGGCCGGGAAGTCAAGGCCATCGAGGACGACGTCCTTGACGCGGACATGCTCGCGGACGACGCCTCGCTGCAGGGCGAAGGAGCCTTGCTGGCGGCTCTCGATTCCAAGCGCACGGGCCGGATGTCCGACATCGTCGGCACCATCCAGTCCGAGCAGGACCGCATCATCCGGTCCTCCATTTCCGGTGCCCTCGTGGTGCAGGGTGGTCCGGGTACCGGTAAGACTGCTGTGGCACTGCACCGGGCCGCGTACCTGCTTTACACGCACCGGGAGCGGCTGAAGACTGCCGGCGTGCTGCTGGTGGGCCCGTCGTCGTCCTTTATGAAGTACATCGAACGTGTTCTTCCCTCGCTCGGTGAGACCGGCGTGGTGATGGCCAGCGTGGGTCGCCTGATGCCCGGGATCAAAGCGGTTGCCGAACCTGAGGCAGAAGTCGCGGCCATCAAGGGGCGGCTGGACATGGTGAAGGTTGTGGCCAATGCGGTCGCGAACCGGCAGCGGATCCCCGCCGAGGACCGTGTCCTGGACGTCGACGGCCGCAAGCTGGTGCTGACACGGCGGCAAGTAAGCCGGGCGCGCGAACGTGCCCGGTCCACCGGCAAGCCGCACAACGAGGCGCGTCTGACGTTTATCAAAATTCTGCTCCGCGAACTGACCGAGCAGATGACCGATCTCGTGGAGGCCGGGAGCATCGGCAACAATGCCGACCGCTCGTATCTGGCAGAAGACGTCCGCACGGCCCGCGACGTCCGGATCGTCCTGAACCTGTGCTGGATGCCGATGACTCCGGAGAAGCTGATCAACGAGCTTCTGAGCAAGCCCGCAGTACTGGCGGCCTGCACACCGAACCTGTCCCTGAGGGAGCGGTCGCTGCTGCTGCGCCCCGCCGATGCGCCCTGGACCGAGGCTGACGTCCCGCTGCTGGACGAGGCCGCGGAGCTCCTTGGTGAAATGGACCCGGCGGCGGGACGTGGCCTTGCACAGCAGGAGCACGACCGCGCCCGGGACCTTGCCAACGCCAAGCAGACACTGGTGAACATGGGGGACATGGGTGTCGATGTCCTCATCTCCGCCGAGGAACTCGCCGATCAGAACCAGGAGCGCGAAAACCGCCTGACGGCCGCCGAGCGCGCCACCAGCGACCGCACGTGGGCGTTCGGCCACATCGTGGTGGATGAGGCGCAGGAGCTTTCGCCCATGCAATGGCGCCTGCTGGTCCGTCGCTGCCCGCTGAAATCCTTCACCATCGTGGGCGACATCGCGCAGACCAGTTCAGTCGCCGGCGCCAACTCCTGGCAGGGGGCCCTGGCGCCCATGTTCGGGGACCGCTGGCAGCTGGAGGAGCTGACAGTCAACTACCGGACGCCCTCCCAGATCGCCGAGGCCGCCGCCCGCATGGCCAACGCGGCCGGACTGGTGGTTTCCGCGCCGAAGGCCGTCCGCGAGGGACGGTGGGCCCCCGTCATCGACGAGGTTGACCGCGGACAGGTGGTGAACCGTTTGGTGGAGGTGCTCCCTGAGGAACTGGAGGCGCTCGACGGCGGCCTCCTCGCCGTGATTGCCGACGGCGACCTTCTGCCGGCTGCAACGTCAGCCCTTCGTGCCGTGTACGGCCGGCGCATCGGCAACGGCGCGGGCAGCTACGAACAGGACATCGTGGTCATCAGCCCGCGCGAGGCCAAGGGCCTGGAGTTCGACGGCGTTGTGGTGCTTGAGCCGTCCGTCATGCTCAACCGCGAGCATGGCCGGGTGGGCGATCTGTACGTCGCCATGACCCGGCCCACCCAGCGGCTCCGGCTGATCGCCGCGGAAGGTATTCCGGCAGGCATCGAAGGCTGAGCCGGTCCGCTTTGCCCCTTGACGCCCGGCGCCGTTCATTTCGGCGCCGGGCGTCGCCGATCCTGCTAACTTAGAAGTCGTGTCAGAACTCAACGATCTCGAATCCCAGCAGAACGACCCCACCTTCGCCAATGTCTGGCAGGAGCTGAAGTGGCGCGGCCTGGTCCACGTCTCCACCGATGAAGGGGAACTGGAAAAGCTCCTCGCCGGTGATCCGATCACCTATTACTGCGGATTCGACCCCACCGCGCCGAGCCTGCACCTGGGCAACCTGGTCCAACTCCTCGTGATGCGCCGGCTGCAGCTCGCAGGGCACAAGCCGCTGGGACTGGTGGGCGGATCCACAGGACTGATCGGCGATCCGCGGCCCACCGCAGAACGCACGCTGAACACCAAGGACACCGTCAACGAATGGGTGGGCTACCTGCAGGCCCAGGTCCGCCGCTTCCTCAGCTTCGATGGCCCCAGCGCCGCCCGCATGGTCAACAACCTCGACTGGACCGCACCGTTGAGCGCCATCGACTTCCTGCGCGAGATCGGAAAGCACTACCGCGTCGGGACCATGCTTCGCAAGGATGCTGTTGCGTCCCGCCTCAGTTCGGACGAAGGCATCAGCTACACCGAATTCAGCTACCAGATCCTGCAGGGCATGGACTACCTCCAGCTGTTCCGTGACTACGGCTGCATGCTGCAGACCGGCGGTTCGGACCAGTGGGGCAACCTCACCAGCGGTACTGAACTCATCCGCAAGGTTGAGGGCAAGAGTGTGCACGCCCTGGGTACGCCGCTGATCACCAACTCGGACGGCACGAAGTTCGGCAAGAGCGAAGGCAATGCCATCTGGCTCGACGCCGGCATGTGCAGCCCGTACGCCTTCTACCAGTTCTGGCTGAACACCGCCGACTCTGACGTTGTGGACAGGCTGAAGGTCTTCACTTTCCTGAGCCGCGCTGAAATCGAAACCCTGGCAACTGCCGTTGCCGAACGTCCCTTCGCCCGGGAAGGCCAGCGGAAGCTGGCGTTCGAAGTGACTTCCCTGGTCCACGGTGTGGAGGCAACAGAGAAAGTCATCGCGGCGTCTGCTGCACTTTTTGGCAACGGTGACCTGTCCGCACTGGACCGGCCAACTCTGGAAGCCGCCACGTCGGAGCTTCCGTCCGCCCGCGTCCAGGTGGATGGCCTCGGGATCATTGACCTCCTGGTGGCATCCGGCCTGTCGGAGAGCAAGTCCGCGGCCCGGCGGACCGTCGGCGAAGGCGGCGCCTATGTAAACAACGAGAAGGTGTCCGACCCGGAAGCTGTCATCTCCGAATCGGAGCTGCTGCATGGCCAGTACCTGCTCCTGCGCCGCGGAAAGAAGAATCTCGCGACTGTCGAAGTCCTTGTTCCTTAGCCTTCCCAAGCCCCCATTCACGCTCCTCCGCAGCCGATTTGCACGGGCTCGGGGGAGCGTGTATTGTTTTCTGAGTCGCCGCCATTGAGTGGTGACAAACCCCCTTCACAAGAGAAGCAATTCATCGTGTGCAAAGCACGAAAATGATGAAAAGCTTCACTTTTTGATGGGCGGATTCGTTCCACAGAGTGAATATCGGGAAAATAACCCGGATTTGCAAAGTGAATAAGAATGAAATAAGCTATAAACATCGCAGCGAAGAAAACCGAAACAAAAGAATTCATTTGAATATGAATTGTTTCGGGAATTATTCGAATGTGTCTGTTGTTTGAGAACTCAATAGTGTGCCAAGTTTGTTGATACCAATTTATTGTATTGAATTGGTTGAATTGACTGGATTATGCCACCCCGTGGTGTGGTCTGGTTTTTACAGCTGGTT